>DAIUEQ010000025.1:0-27304 GCA_036845025.1 Xanthobacteraceae bacterium
ATGCTCGGCACCAATGGCGGCGGCTTCTTCAACGCCAATGCCGCGCATCCGTTCGAGAACCCGACGGCGCTGTCGAACTATGTCCAAATCATCTCGATCTTCGCGCTCGGCGCGGCGCTGACCAACGTCTTCGGCCGCATGGTCGGCAATACGCGGCAAGGCTGGGCCGTGCTTGCGGTCATGGGCGTGCTGTTCCTCGCCGGCACGATCGTTTGCTACTGGGCCGAGGCGCACGGCAACGACGCCTTGACCGCGCTCGGCCTCACCGGCGGCAACCTCGAGGGCAAGGAAGTCCGCTTCGGCATCGCCGCCTCCTCGCTGTTTGCCGTGATCACCACGGATGCGTCCTGCGGTGCGGTCAACGCCATGCACGATTCGTTCACGGCGCTCGGCGGCATGATCCCGCTGATCAACATCCAGCTCGGCGAGATCATCGTCGGCGGCGTCGGCTCCGGCATGTACGGCATGCTGCTGTTCGTCATCGTTTCGATCTTCGTCGCCGGCCTGATGGTCGGCCGCACCCCGGAATATGTCGGCAAGAAGATCGAGGCGCGCGAAGTCAAGATGGCGATGCTCGCCATTCTGGTGCTGCCCTTGATGTATCTCGGCTGGACCGCGGTGGCGATGCTGGTGCCGTCCGCGGTCGCCGCCATGGGAAATCCCGGGCCGCACGGCTTCACCGAGGTGCTCTACGCCTACGTGTCGCAAGACGGCAATAACGGATCGGCCTTCGCCGGGCTTTCCGCCAACACGCCGTTTTACAACCTCAGCGGCGCTGCAGCCATGCTGGTCGGTCGTTTCTGGATGATTATCCCGACCATGACGATAGCCGGCTCTTTGGCGGCTAAGAAATCGATACCGCCATCCGCCGGCACCTTCCCGACCACGGGCGGGCTCTTCATCGGCCTCTTGGTGGGCGTGATCGTCATTGTCGGCGGTTTGACCTTTTTTCCCGCGCTCGCGCTTGGCCCGATCGTCGAGCAGCTCGCGATCAATGCCGGCACGTCGTTCTCGGCGAATTAGGTTTGGGGCGATCGCAATGGACAGCTCAACTCTGCGAAAACAGGTGCCGGTGTCGGCGCTGCTGGATTCGAAAATCGTCATGCCGGCGATCGGCTCCGCATTCGTCAAGCTTGATCCGCGGACCTTGATCAAGAACCCGGTGATGTTCGTGCTTGAAGTCGTCACCGCGCTGACCACGATCATCCTAATCCGCGATCTGGTGACCGGCAGGCCCCAGATCGGTTTTGAGTTTCAGATCATCCTTTGGCTGTGGTTCACGGTTCTGTTCGCCAACTTTGCCGAGGCCGTCGCCGAAGGACGGGGCAAGGCGCAAGCCGAAACGCTGCGCCGCCAGCGCACCGAGACTCAAGCCAAACTGCTACACGACAACAGCGACCGCCGGAGCTTTCGCTTGGTGCCCAGCACGAATCTCAAGGTCGGCGATATCGTGCTCGTTGAAGCCGGCGATTTGATACCTTCTGACGGCGAAGTCGTCGAAGGCATGGCCTCGGTCAACGAAGCGGCGATCACCGGAGAATCGGCGCCAGTGATCCGTGAGTCCGGAGGCGATCGCTCCGCGGTCACCGGTGGCACGCAGGTGCTTTCGGATTGGATACGGGTGCGCATCACCGCGGCGCCCGGTTCGACCTTCCTCGACCGGATGATCCGGCTGGTCGAAGGCGCGGAGCGGCAGAAAACGCCGAATGAAATCGCGCTCAACATCTTATTGATCGGTCTTACCATTATTTTTGTTTTCGCC
Organism: Xanthobacteraceae bacterium; assembly: GCA_036845025.1. Lineage (GTDB taxonomy): Bacteria > Pseudomonadota > Alphaproteobacteria > Rhizobiales > Xanthobacteraceae > BOG-931. Next base: position 1,763 of record DAIUEQ010000025.1, read on the forward strand.
ACCGCGACCATCCCAAGCTACGTCGCTTATGCCGGGAGTGCCATCTCGGTCGTCATCCTCGTGGCTTTGTTTGTCACTTTGATCCCGACGACGATCGGCGCGCTGTTGTCCGCCATCGGCATCGCGGGCATGGATCGTCTCGTGCGCTTTAACGTGCTGGCGATGTCTGGTCGGGCTGTCGAGGCGGCTGGCGACGTCGATACCCTCCTGCTCGACAAAACCGGCACCATTACACTCGGCAACCGCCAGGCGACCGAGTTCAAGCCGATTCGTGGCGTCACCGAGCAAGAACTAGCGGACGCCGCCCAGTTGGCCTCACTCGCCGACGAGACCCCCGAGGGCCGCTCGATCGTCGTGCTGGCCAAGGAGAAATACGGCATACGCGGCCGCGAGCTTGGCGAATTGCGCGCCAATTTCATTCCTTTCAGCGCCTCGACCCGAATGAGCGGTGTCGAAGTCGGAAGCTCGTGGGTGCGCAAAGGCGCGGTCGAGGCGATTCTCAACTACCTCGGCACGTCCACCACCTCTCCCGGTGCCGGGGGCACCGTGCAGGTGCGCCGGCCCGTCGTGAGCGCTGAGACGGTGAGCGAAATCACCGCCATCGCCGAAACCATCGCCAAGTCCGGCGGCACACCGCTGGCGGTGGCGAAAGACGGTCGCCTTCTCGGCGTCGTTCAGCTCAAGGACATTATCAAGGGCGGCATTCGCGAGCGCTTCGCCGAGCTTCGACGCATGGGCATCCGCACTGTCATGATCACCGGGGACAATCCGACCACCGCTGCCGCAATCGCCGCGGAAGCCGGCGTCGACGATTTCCTCGCCCAGGCGACCCCCGAGGACAAATTGCGGCTGATCCGCGACGAGCAAAGCAAGGGCAAACTCGTCGCCATGTGCGGCGACGGCACCAATGACGCGCCGGCGTTGGCGCAGGCCGATGTCGGCGTCGCCATGAACACCGGCACCCAAGCGGCACGTGAGGCCGGAAACATGGTCGATCTCGACTCTAACCCGACCAAGCTCATCGAGATCGTCGAGATCGGCAAACAGCTCTTAATGACGCGCGGCGCGCTCACCACCTTCTCGATTGCCAACGACGTGGCAAAATACTTCGCCATCATCCCGGCAATGTTCGTTGCATTTTATCCGCAGCTGCAAACCCTGAACGTTATGCATCTCGCGACACCGCAGAGCGCCATCCTCTCCGCGATCATTTTCAACGCGCTCATTATCATCGCGCTCATTCCATTGTCGCTTAAGGGTGTGCGCTATCGTCCCATCGGTGCCGCGCAACTCCTGCGCCGCAACCTTTGGATTTACGGTTTCGGCGGCGTGATCATCCCCTTCATCGGCATCAAGGCCATCGACGTCGTCGTCACCGCCTTGCACTTGGCTTAAGGAACGACTGGCATGTGGCGCGAACTTCGTCCGGCGATTGTTGTGCTTGTCGCACTCACCGCGATCACCGGTTTGGTTTATCCGCTGGCCGTTACCGGCATTGCGCAGCTCGTCTTTCCCTCTCAGGCGCAAGGAAGTTTGATCGAGCGTAACGGCCACACCGTTGGTTCCGCGCTCATTGGACAGAGTTTCACCAGCGACAAATATTTTCACGGGCGCCCATCGGCCACGACCGCTCCCGATCCGAACGACGCGAGCATGACCGTCGCCGCGCCGTACAACGCCGCAAATTCCGGAGGATCGAATCTCGCTCCTTCCAACAAGGCCCTCATCGACCGCGTGCAAGGCGACATCGACAAACTCAAACAGGAAAACCCCACAACGCCCGTTCCCGCTGACCTCGTCACCACGTCGGCCAGCGGCCTCGACCCGGACATTTCGCCGGAAGCGGCCCTTTTTCAGGTTCCTCGAGTTGCCAAAGCGCGCAACTTGACGGAAAATCGGGTTCGCCAGATCGTCATCGATCACATCGAAGACCGTTTTATTGGTGTTTTAGGCGATCCGCGGGTTAATGTGTTGAAGCTCAATCTCGCGCTCGACGATTTGTCCGCCGGATAAAAGCGGATGCCCTTTCCAGAGAGCTGATCAAGGATGACGGATCAGCGCCGCGATTCCGATCATCGGCCCTCGCCGGAAGCTCTGCTCGACGCGGCCCGTCGCGAAGCAAGCCGCGCTGGCAAGCTCAGAATCTTTGTCGGCGCCGCGCCCGGTGTTGGCAAGACCTACGAAATGCTGCAGCAAGCCCATGCCCGCAAGCGGGACGGCTACGACATCGTCGTTGGCATCGTCGAGACGCATGGCCGCCGCGAAACCGAAGCTCTGCTTGAGGGTTTAGAGACCATCCCGCGCCGCCCTCTCGAATACAAAGGCCAATGGCTCGAGGAAATGGACCTCGATGCCATTATTGCACGCAGTCCGCAGATCGTGCTGGTCGACGAGCTTGCTCACACCAATGTGGAAGGCAGCCGACACCCCAAGCGCTATCTCGATGTCGACGAATTGCTACGCCGCGGCATCGACGTCTTCACCACGGTCAATATCCAGCATATCGAAAGTCTCAACGACGTCGTGGCGCAGATCACTCACGTGCGGGTGCGCGAGACCGTACCGGACGCGGTGTTCGACAGCGCCGATGCGGTCGAGCTGGTCGATCTCACTCCTGAAGATTTAATGCAGCGCCTGAGGGAGGGAAAAGTCTATGTCTCCAAGCAGGCGGAACGCGCGCTCGAGCATTTCTTCTCGCCGGCGAATCTAACCGCGCTCCGCGAGCTCGCCTTGCGCCGCACGGCGGAGCGGGTTGATGAGCAATTGCTCAACGAGATGCAGGCGCACGCGATCCAGGGACCATGGCCCGCCGGCGAGCGCTTTCTCGTCTGCATCAGTGAAGATCCGCGCTGCGCCGGACTGGTTCGCTATTCCAAACGATTAGCCGATCGGCTGCACGGTCCCTGGGTCGCACTCCATGTCGAGGGCCGACGCGCCGTGCAGCTCACCGAGGAACAGCGCGACCGCATCGCCGATACATTGCGGCTTGCGGAGGCACTTGGTGGCGAGCCCGTCACTCTGCCGGCGAGTAATCGCAGCATTGCTGACGACGTCATCGGCTACGCGCAAGCCAACAACGTGACGCAAATCGTCATCGGCAAGTCGGCGCGCACTCGTTGGTTCGAGATTTTGCACGGGTCGGTCGTGCACGATCTGGTGCGCCGTTCCGGAAATATTAGCGTTCACGTCATTGCCGGCGACACGATTGCCGGCGAACCGATTCCGAAAAAGTCGCTACGCGCCGCCGAACGGAACGAGACTTTCAATCCGCGGCCTTACCTCGCGGCGTCGGTAGGCATAGCAGCGGCGGTCGGCTTTGGCATGTTGATCGAAACGTGGGTTGGCGTGGGAAACGTCGATCTCGTCTTCCTCACTGCGATCGTGGCCATCGCCGTTCGCTTTGGATTGTGGCCCTCGCTGTTCGCCAGCGTCGCCTCGGCGCTGGCCTATAACTTCTTCTTTTTACCGCCGGTCTACACACTGACCATCACCGATCCGGCCAATCTGATCGCATTCGGGCTTTTCACCCTTGTGGCTATCATTGTTTCCGGCGTCGCGGCCCGTGGCCGCACGCTGGCAATGGCCGCTTTGGAGCGAGCTCGCACCACTGAGTCTTTATATTCGTTCAGCCGCAAGCTCGCGGGGGCCGGCACGCTCGACGATGTCCTCTGGGCGACGGCTTACCAGACCGCCTTGATGCTCAAGGTGCGCGTCGTCCTGCTATTGCCGGAGGACGGAAAGATTACGGTAAAAGCCGGCTATCCGCCGGAAGATATCCTCGATGAGGCCGACATCGCAGCCGCCAAATGGGCCTGGGAGAACGACCGCGCCGCTGGCCGCGGCTCCGATACTTTGCCCGGCGCCAAACGGCTTTTCCTGCCGATGCATACCGGGCGCGGCGCCATTGGCATCATGGGAATCGACAGCGACAAACCGGGCCCGCTGTTCACGCCCGATCAGCGCCGGCTGGTGGACGCCTTGCGCGACCAAGGCGCCCTTGCGATCGAGCGGGTACGGCTGGTCGAGGAGATGGACAGGGTCGAGCGCACCGCCGAAACGGAGCGGTTGCGTTCCGCGCTTCTGACCTCGATTTCGCACGACCTGAAGACGCCGCTCGCCGCGGTACTCGGTGCGGCAAGCACCTTGCGCGATCTCGGCGGCAAGCTCCGCGATGGGGAGAAGGCGGAATTGTTGGGGACCATTATCGACGAGTCGGAGCGGCTTAACCGCTTCATCGCCAACCTCTTGGACATGACCAAGCTCGAATCCGGCGCCGTCATTCCCAATGTCGCCCTGCACGATATCGGCGAGATCGTCGGCAGCGCGTTACGGCGCGCCAGCCGCATACTTGCGCATCACGAGGTTGAGCTTGAGCTCGCGCCCGATTTGCCGATGCTCGAGCTCGACGCGGTACTGTTCGAGCAGGCGCTTTTTAATCTTCTCGATAACGCCGCGAAATATGCTCCGCCGGAAACGACCGTCCGGATCCACGGTTGGCAGAGCGGAGAGTCGGTCTGCTTGCAGATTCTCGACGAAGGAAGCGGCATTCCCGCCGCCGATCTCGATCACGTCTTCGATAAATTCTATCGAGCGCAGAAAACCGATCAGGTGCGCGCGGGCACCGGGCTGGGGCTTGCCATTTCGCGGGGGTTTGTTGAAGCCATGCATGGCACAATTATCGCGGCCAATCGCGCCGACCGGACCGGAGCCGCCTTCACCATCAGCCTGCCGATTCCGCGGATGCGACAACGACTGGATGCCGCCGCATGAGCGCCGCCCCGCTGCGCGTTTTGGTCATCGACGACGAGCCACCCATCCGCAAGCTCTTGCGCATGGGTTTGACGGCGCAAGGCTATCAGACGCTTGAGGCACCCAACGCCAAAACCGCGCTCGAACTCCTGGGCCAAGCTCCGGATTTGATCATCCTCGATCTCGGCTTGCCCGATACACACGGTCACGAACTGCTGCAGACAATTCGCGCTCGCAACGAAAAGGTTCCCATCGTTGTGCTGTCGAGCCGCGACGATGAGGCCGGTAAAGTTCAGGCGCTCGATCTCGGCGCCGACGACTACGTCACTAAACCCTTCGGAATGGATGAGCTGCTCGCGCGGATGCGCGCAGCGCTTCGCCACCAGCTTCAGATTCAGGGCGAGCGGCCAATCTTCCGCGTCGGCGATCTCTCCGTCGATCTTGTCCGCCGCATCGTTAAGCTCGCCGATCGCGAGGTGAAATTATCGCCCAAGGAATACGAACTACTCCGCTTGCTCGTGCAGCACGCCGGCAAGGTCCTCACCCACAAATTTCTCCTGGGAACCTTGTGGGATGATCTCACCGACGCTCAATATCTTCGAGTTTATGTCCGCCAGCTCCGGCAAAAAGTAGAATCCGATCCAGAGCGGCCGCAATATGTGCTGACCGAAACCGGCGTCGGTTATCGGCTTCGGGCACCCGATTGAATCTCGGTTTTAGCGCGGTCGCCGCTGATCACACTTCGCCGCCATCGGCACGCGCCTATTGCCCGCCGCAGCGGCTCGCTCCATAGTCCGCGCCTTCTCGCCACTCGCGAAAGGGAAAATGCCATGGCCGACGAACTCGTTTTCTTTACCAATCCGAGATCGCGAGGAAGAATCGTGCGGTGGATGCTGGAGGAAGTCGGTCAGCCCTACCACACCGAAGTGATGCAATACGGCACGACGATGAAAGATCCGGCATACCTTGCCGTCAATCCGATGGGAAAGGTACCGGCGCTCCGGCACGGCACGGCGGTCGTCACCGAGGCCGCGGCTATTTGCACTTACCTCGCTGACGCATTCCCGCAGGCGCAATTGGCGCCGCCTCCGGGCGACCGTTTACGCGCCCCATATTACCGCTGGATATTTTTCGCCGCCGGACCGGTCGAAGCCGCGGTCACCAACAAAACTTTCGGGTTCAATGTACCGGCCGAGCGTGAGCCGTCGATCGGCTATGGCAATTTCGGGAAGATAATGAATGTGCTGGAACAAGCCGTTTCGCAATCTCCGTATCTGCTCGGCGACAGTTTCACTGCCGCTGACGTCTATGTCGGTTCGCAGATCGGCTTTGGCCTGATGTTCAACACGTTCGAAAAGCGCCCGACCTTTGAAAGCTACTGGAAGCGAATGACCAGCCGCCCCGCCTACCTGCGAGCCCGCGAACTCGATGACGCGTTGATGCCGCCGCAACAGGCGGCGGGATAGGCCAATTTAAGACGCTCTCATGAGATTACGCGTCATTAAGCGCATCCTTCCATTCGCATTAGCGGCTCGCCCATGCGAATGGTCGCGCCGTCGCGGACGCCCTCGCACAAGCTAGAGCCCTTGGGGGCGAAGACGAGGATGGTCGAACCGTGTTCGAACCAGCCCATCTCCTCGCCTTTACGGAAATGCGAGTCGCAGGGGATAACGTTTGCGCCGCGCTGACGAAGAGCTTGGGAGCCTTCGAGGCAGTGCAAACGGATCCCGGCGACCAAAATCGCCGCCACCGCCACCAATGTGATCGGAGCCCCGCTTGGGCTTGCGGATGTCGCAATCACGGCGCGTTCGTTTTTGCAGAACAAGCGCTCTACCCGTTTCAGCGCAATCGGATTGACGTTCCACGTATCGCCCGACGTGTAGATCACCTGCACGACGCGGCAATCGTGTGGGGCATGGAAGCGGTGGTACATCGCTGACGTCAACCGCAGGGTCGCATAACAACCGTCTTGGTACGTCTCGACCAAATCGCTATCGGCCAATAGATCAAGAAGCGCGTAGGGAAAGCCCTTGGCTTGATAGACCGTGGTGCCGAAGATTGCGCCGCAGGTTCCGACGATGGCGTCGCACGGGCTGATCAGAACGTCCGCCCTGTGGTCTACTGGCCGGGCGCCTTCTTTCAGCTCGCGAACAAAACAATCGTGCAAACTTTTAAATTGAGTCCGGCGTGCGTCTCGCAGGTCGAGGTCGGCGAAGAGCCGCCAAACCGCGATTGACGCGTCGCGCACGAGCGGATGTTCGATCCGGCTGAACCACCCCATAAATTGGGTGGCTAGCCGTCGCGGAATGCGGTTGGTCAGCAGGAAATTGATGTCTTCCTGCGCCAGCACCCGCAGCATTTTGGTGCGGACCGTCATGGGACTGTCAATTCCCGCGCGTAAACCGCGATTCGATGTGGAAAGCGGCCACACTGGCGCTTTACGGGGTCGGCGGAGCAACGCTCGCCGGCTCGCTGGCGCGACTGCGTCAGCGCCTTGAACTGTCGAATGCCAAGCATCGGTCGGTCGCCGGACACGCACGGATGGCGCGGCGCTTGGCGGGGTTGATCCCGTTCTACGAATACGACGAGGCGCGGTTTTTCTGCTCCGACGGCGCCCCCGCCGACGTCGCGACGCGCCGGCGAAATGGATTTGAATGCCTGTCCGACATCTACCGCACGCGTTTTGCCGCGACGATTCGCAAAACCGCCGAGGCGGCGGACAGCCTCTCCGACCTGCAATTCACCGACGCCTATCGAGTGCCATTTCAATATCGGAGCTACGTCAGCCGGCACCTGCCTTCGGCTGCTTTCATCGAAGCGAGCGATGGCGTGCAGGTCAGCGATCTCGACGGCAACCGCCTCTACGACGTCAGTGGCTCTTACGGAGTCAACTTGTTCGGCTACGATTTCTACAAGGCCGCGATCGAGCGCGCCGCCGCACGGATGCGCGATTTCGGCCCGGTTCTCGGGCCCTATCATCCGGTCATCGTCGAAAACGTCGATATGCTCAAAGAGATCTCCGGCCTGGGTGAGGTCTCCTTTCACATGTCCGGAACCGAAGCGGTGATGCAGGCCGTCAGGCTTGCCCGCTATCACACGCGCCGATCGCATCTCGTGCGTTTTTGCGGCGCCTATCACGGCTGGTGGGGCGATGTGCAGCCGGGAATCGGCAATCCGTTGCCGGCGCACGAGACCTATACGCTTCGCGATATGTCGCAAGAAGCGCTGCGGGTGATCGGCTCGCGGCGCGATGTCGCCTGCGTGCTGGTCAATCCGCTGCAGGCGCTGCATCCGAATGCTTCCGCGCCAAGCGATTCCTCGCTGGTCGACAGCAGCCGGCGCGGGCATTTCGACAGGGATAGCTATGCGGCCTGGCTCAAGGAGCTCCGCCGGGTGTGCACCGAACGAAATATCGTCCTGATCTTCGACGAGGTTTTTGTCGGCTTTCGTCTCGCCGTCGGCGGCGCTCAGGAGTATTTCGGCGTGCGCGCCGATATCGTGACCTACGGCAAGACGCTGGGCGGTGGCCTGCCAGTCGGCGTGGTTTGCGGCCGCCGCGATCTGATGAAGCGGTTTCGCGACGACCGCCCGGCAGACATCTGCTTTGCCCGCGGCACTTTCAATTCGCACCCTTACGTCATGGCGGCGATGAACGAATTTCTGCGTCATCTGCAGACGCCGGAAGCGCGCGCGATTTACCGCGACCTCGACCGCGTTTGGAATGATCGGGCGGAGACGCTCAACGAGCGGCTGCGGCAAGCGCAGTTGCCGATCGAAGTCGCCAACCTGTCGTCGATATGGACCATCTGCTACGCGCGGCCGTGCCGGTACAATTGGATGCTGCAATATTATCTGCGCAGCGAGGGACTGGCGCTGAGCTGGATCGGAACCGGGCGTCTGATTTTCAGCCTTGATTATACCGAGGCCGATTTCAGCGCTGTTGCCGATCGTTTCCTCGCCGCCGCAAAAAAGATGCACGAAGACGGCTGGTGGTGGAGCACCCCGGTGCTGACCAACCGCTCGATCAAGCGAGCCATCTTGCGCGAGATGCTCGCTCATCGACTGTTGTCCCGATCGGACGCGCAACGCCGGGGCGTTTAAGGCAACTTACAATCAGTCTTAGGTTAAGCGCGGCGCTTCTTCGGCGTCGTGCTCTTCCCACTCGGCCACTTCATGGCCGATGTTTGGATCGATCAATTCGCCGCGCAGCAGAGCAAACGGCGCCTTGTGATAAAGTTTGATGTCGTGAAACGGATCGGTGAGAATCTTGGTCGCCCACACCAGGCCGGTCTGCACGTCCTTGATGAAAAACAATTGTACGGTGCGAAAGACAAGACCACCTGCGCCGATCACCAGCCAAATCAATGCAACGTGGTGGATGAAATCGGAGGTACCCGCCGCCGGCTCAAACATGCCGAAGTACGTCGAATCGAAGAACAGCGGCAGAGGTGATAATGCCCAGATCGTCAACAATACGACTTTTCGTTGCAGATTATAGCCGACCTTTATCTCTTCCTTATGTTCATGGCTGGCGTGATTGACGGTGTCATACTCTTTAGGCTCGAAGAAAAAATGACCGCACTGGCGTGTCGTCATCGCCACCAGCCAACCCGCGAGCGCCGAAATGGCCGGGTCCTTGAAAATCATCACATAAGCGAAGAGAAAGCTCAGTGCGCTGACCAGATGAAGCGATTGATTGATCCGGCTGTGATGATAGTAGCGATGATCATCCCAGCGTTGCGTCCGCAATGCGGCAAGAAAACCTTCCATGGGGGCCCCTTATCAGCTCATCCCTTCTGGGTATGGCGATTCCGTGAATCCGGTGTGACAGGAACGCGCCGCTAAAGCTTTCACGGCGGCCGCGGCGCCGGTTAGCGCGCGGTTATGCCACCGCCGACGCGGGCGATTGCGTTCGGCTCACGCCATCTTCTTTGGCGAAGCGAATGAGCGAGAAATGCCCGAGCGGCGGCACCGCGCGGCGTTCGAGCAGGTGAACATCCCTTGTCCCGGCCGCCCAACGCTCGTAGCGCTCGAAGGCGAATTCCGTTCGCCAGCCGAGCTTACGCGCCGCCGGCGCGAACCAATGCTCCAGCGTCCGGCGAAGACCTGCCTCAGCACCGACACGGCTGACCAACACGATTTCTCCACCCGGTTTTAGAACTCGTGCGAACTCATCAAGCGTTGCTTCCGGGTTGGGCGCCGTCGTGACAACGTATTGCGCCACCACGACGTCGAATGAGTCATCCGGGAAAGACATATTCTCGGCGTCCATCACCCAAAGGCCTTCGACGTTGTCTAAACCGAATTCGCTGACGCGGGCCTGCGCCTTACGCAACATCGCTTCGGAAATGTCGACCCCGCATAGCCGGCAATTGGCCGAGTAACGGGGCAGTGAGATCCCAGTGCCGACGCCGACTTCAAGAATTCGCCCGCCGACCTGCTCGGCGGCGGCGATTGCTGCTTCGCGGCCGCGCTCGAAGACCGGCCCGAACACTAAGTCGTAAACCGGAGCCCAGCGGTCATAAGCCGTGGTCACCGTCTGCTTGTCTAAGTCGGTGTGGGACAGGTTTGTCATCTCTGATCCTTTTCCTAGGGGTCTTGCCGGCGGCGCTTCAAACTGGAGCGGCTTCTTCCGCGACCGTCACCGCCGTTTCGAGGTCACGGCTATTATCTGCAACTTTGCGCGCGTGATTGACGAACTGGCGCGCACTGTTCTCCCACGAATAATCCATCGCAAACGTGCGACATGCCTCGCGCGGCAATTCGAGTGCCTGCAGGCAAGCGCTGCGCAGATCCTCGTCCAAAACTCCGATCGGATGGCCGGCAACGACGTCCTTGGGGCCGGTGACGGGAAAGGCTGCGATCGGCACGCCGCTTGCGAGCGCCTCAAGCTGTACAATGCCGAAAGTATCTGTCCGGCTGGGAAAGACGAAAACGTCCGCTGCCGCCAAGTGCGCGGCCAGGGTTCCGTTCTCGAGCGAACCTAAAAATCTTGCGTCGGGAAAGTTCTGACGCAGCTTCGCTTCCGCCGGACCGCTGCCGACGACGACTTTGGTGCCGGGCAGATCGAGTGACAGGAACGCTTCAAGATTCTTTTCGACGGCGACCCGGCCTACGGTCATAAAAATCGGCCGCGGAAGGTCGAGCTCAATGGCCCGGTCGGGCCGGAACAGGTCGACGTCAACGCCTCGCGTCCACATTCCAAGGTTGCCGAAACCGCGCTCGGTGAGTTCGGTCATCAGCGAGGGCGTCGCGACCATCGTGACCGTCGCGGCTGAGTGGAACCATCGCAGCACCGCGTAAACCCACTGCGACGGGATCGGCAGTCGCGCGGAAATGTATTCGGGAAAGCGCGTCGTGTAGCTTGTGGTGAAGCGGCGCCCGTGGCGGCGGCAATAGGCGCGCACCGCGAAGCCCACCGGCCCTTCCGTTGCGATGTGGATCGCGTCGGGCTTTCTTGCCTCGACGCGGTCTTCAATCCCTCGCCGGCTTGGCCAAGCGAGTCTCAGTCCCGGATAAGTCGGCAGCTGAAAGGATGGGAAACCTTCCGGCGTCAGAAAATCGATCTTCGCCCCGAGCTTGTCGGCGGCACGCGCCAAAGACCCGAGCGTCCGTACTACGCCGTTGACCTGCGGATGCCACGCATCTGTTGCAACAAGTATTCTCATCAAGGGACGGGCGGCGCCGCTCCTCTCCTAATCGAATCGGATGCGACAACCATTGCCATTTCATGTCTCAATCGTGTGACGGCTCGCGTGCCGGCGGCCATTCAATTATTTGCTTCGTAACAATGCTGTTACATGCAAATGAGACTTTGCCGCCGACGCCCAGGGTCGCCGTCGGCTTAAAATTTTCGGCGCCGCACGCCAGAGAGACGTGACCGCTACTATCGCGCAGACGCTAACTTCCCGCATCGGGCGGAGCACGATCGGTGTCGCGGTCAGCGTGGCGATACTCGGCGTCGCCGGCTACACCCTTTATGAACTTTTGCGCGGCATCGAATTCGACAAAGTTATTGCCGCGCTTACCGCCCAATCCGTTCCAAAGCTTGTTATTGCCGGCGGGTTCACCGCCGCGGCTTACGTCGCACTGACTTTTTATGATTTGTTTGCTCTTCACGTCATCGACCGCAAAAAGGTCCCCTACTCGATTGCGGCACTGGCCAGTTTCACGAGTTCGACCATCGGTCACAATCTTGGCGCGGCGATTTTGACCGGCGGCATGATCAGGTTGCGTATCTATTCGGTCTGGGGTTTGACCGTTGTCGATGTCGCGAAGATCGCAGTGCTTACCGGTATCACCTTCTGGCTGGGCAACGCCTTCCTTCTCGGTATGACCGCCGCCTACATTCCCGAGGCGGCGACGACCGTCGACCATTTGCCGTCGTGGCTTAACCGCGGAATGGGATTTGCCGGCCTGGCCGGCATCGCTTGTTACTTATTGTGGCTGGCGCCCGCGCCGCGCGCCGTCGGCCGATCCGGCTGGCGCATCGAATTACCTAATTTTCGCCAAACCCTGTTGCAAATCGGCATCGGCGCACTCGATTTAATATTTGTCACGCTTGCGATGTACATCCTGCTGCCGGCCACGCCCGCCGTCGGCCTCCCCAATCTCATGATGGTGTTCCTTACGGCCACGCTGCTCGGAACCGTCAGCCACGCGCCGGCCGGCCTGGGCGTCATCGAGGCCACAATGCTGTTGGGCTTGCCGCAATATCCGAGAGAGGCGCTGTTGGCGGCGCTGTTGACCTTTCGCGCGCTCTACTTCTTGCTGCCACTGTTCTTGGCGAGCCTTATGCTCGGGATCCGCGAACTGCGAATGCTCGCACGCGCCGCGAAATCGCGGTGAGTAACGAAGGCCCAAGCTTGTAAGGCCGGTACCCGCAAGTTACTCTGCCGCCGCGTAGATCGAGGCTGGTTGTGGAGCGTAGCGTTATTGGTTTCGGGGCTCGACGACGCTCGCAAATCCGGCTGCAAAGACAGGCCAGGCCTGCGAGCCTTTTGGCGTGTTGCGTAGCTCTGGCGCTTCCGGCGCTAGCGCCTAGTGAACTCGCGGCCGAAACCCTGCAGTCAGCGCTGGCGAAAGCCTACGAGAGCAATCCGCAGCTCAACGCTCAGCGAGCGATAGTCCGGCAAAGTGACGAAGGCGTCTCGCAGGCGCTTTCCGGCTATCGCCCCACGCTTTCTGCAACCGCCTCGGTCGCCGAGCAATTCACCAACACCACCGAGGTGCTTCCGCCGATACCTCCAGGCCTGCCAAACGGAGTTTCGTTTTCGATCAAGGGCTATACGAACCCGACGGCGGTCGGCCTGAACGGCACGCAGACACTCTTTAATGGCCAGCGCACTGCCAACACCGTCCGCAAAGCCGAGAGCCAAGTTTCCGCGGCGCGCGAGACGCTGCGGATGATGGAAGAATCCGTGCTGCTTGCGGCGGCGACGGCCTACATGGATATGTCGCGAGACACCGCAAACCTCGAAGTCCAGCAGAACAACGTCCGCGTCTTGCAGCGCACGCTCAAGGATACCCAAAACCGTTTTGCCGCCGGTCAGGTGACCACGACCGATGTGGCGCAGTCTGAGGCGCAATTGGCGGCCGGCGAAGCGAACTTGCACGCGGCTGAGTCGACGCTGATGACCACCCGTGCAAACTATCGCCGCGTCATCGGCGTCGAGCCGTCGAATCTTGCCCCGGCATCGTCGGTCGACCGGCTCTCACCGACTACGCTGAGTGCCGCGATTACTGTCGGGATGGCGGAGAACCCGGCCGTGACCGCCGCGCTTTATGGCGTCGACGTGGCACAGCTGCAGGTCAAAATCGCCGAAGGCGCGCTTTGGCCGACATTAGGTTTGCAAGGGAGCGTATCCCAACAAAACTATCCGACCATTCTGCAACCCAACCTCTTTCTTGGAACCGTCCAGCTCAACCTCACCGTTCCGATCTATCAAGGGGGAGCGGAATATTCCGCCATTCGCCTGAACAAAGAGACTGTCGGCCAGCAGCGACTCAACGCCGACCAGCTGCGCGACCAGACGCGCGCCAATGTCGTACAAGCCTGGGGTCAACTCGAAGCGGCGAAGGCGCAGATTGAGGCCGCCATCCGCCAGAATGATGCCGCGGAACGGGCGCTAACGGGCGTTCGCAACGAGGCCCAGGCCGGTCAGCGCACCACCCTCGATGTACTCAACGCCGAGCAGGCGCTGGTGAACGCCCGCGTGGCGCTCATTGTCGCGCAGCACGACCGGGTGGTTGCATCTTATTTTTTGCTTTCCGCCGTCGGACGGCTCTCAGTCCAGGAGTTACGCCTCCCGGTGGCGGTCTACGATCCAGCGACACATTATTTTCAGGTGCGCGATGCTTGGTTCGGTCTGCGCACGCCTGACGGCCGTTAATCGGCATTGCCGCTTAACCGGCGAAAGCTTTACTCTCCTTTCCAGGGAATCCGGGTGGGTGGACAATATGTCTGACGCGAGAATCAATGGTGTTCGCATCTGGTATCAGGAGACCGGCGAAGGCGACCCGGTTGTCCAAATCCATGGCGCCGGATTCGGACACTTCAATTTTGCCACCGCGACGCCCGTCCTGTCGCGTAGCTTTCGTTGCATCGACTTCGATATGCGCGGCTACGGCGAGTCCGAGCGGCCGTTCCAGAACTACACCATGGAGGTTTGGGCGGACGATGTCGCCGGCTTGATGGATCATCTTAGTCTGGAGAGCGCCCACATCCACGGCACCTCGATGGGCGGAATGGTGGCACAGCAATTCGCCGCCAAATATCCCAACCGGACGCGGCGTTTGGTTATCAATTGCTCGGCAGCGAAACTCGACTATGCCGGCGTTCTGACCTTTCGTGGTTGGATTGATATCGCCGAACGCTTCGGCGTCGGTTCGCGAACGCTCGCCGAATTGATCGCGATGCAGGCGCTGTCGCGGCGGTATCTCGACGGCCCCGACGGGCGGCGGGCGGTCGATATGATTCAGAACATATTGGGAAGTTGCAATCGTGTGGACGTGTTCAAGCGCGCTTGTCAGGCCATGATCGATATGGACTTGCGGCCGCTATTGCCAACGATCACCGCCCCCACCCTTGTCATTGGTGGCGACGAGGACATCATGACGCCATGGCAACAGGCCGAGAGTGGCGCTGGCCAGGAATATATCGCCCAGCACATCAAAGGCGCGAAGAAACACGTCATCAAAGGCTCAAACCACTCGACGTTGTTCGACGGCACCGAAGAAAATTGCCGCGTGGTCGCGGCGTTTCTCAAAGGCGAGTTTTGAACCCGCTCGTCACGCTCTCGGCCGTCGAAGCCGTAAGGCAAACTCGGCAAGGAGCTATTTCCGCAACCGATCTCGTCGGCGCGGCGCTTGAGCGTATCGAAGCCTTGGATGGACGGCTTAAGGCATTCATGACCGTTGACGAGATAGGCGCGCGCCGAACGGCCGGCGCGTTGGATGACTTGCCGCCGAGCCGTCGAGGTCCTCTGCACGGCCTGCCGATCGCTTTTAAAGATCTGGTTGCAACTGCCGGGGTCCGGACGACCTATGGATCCCTGGTTCATGCCGACAATATTCCAAACAACAACGAGCTGTTTGTCAGCCGCGCGCTCAATGCGGGCGGCGTGATGATCGGTAAGACGATGACGCCTGAATTTGGTTATGGCGCTATTTGCCAGAATCGCCTCGCCGGACCAACCGCAAATCCTTATGACCTGACGCGGACGAGCGGCGGGTCGAGCGGCGGCTCCGCCGTTGCGGTTTGTACCGGCATGGCATCACTTGCGCACGGCACCGACTTCGGCGGCTCTTGCCGTATGCCCGCGAGCTTGAGCGGTGTCGTCGGCTTGCGGCCGACCGCCGGGCGCGTCGCCAATCCAGCCAAGCCGTTATTGTGGGACGACCTGAATGTCCACGGCATTCTGGCGAGGAACGTCGAGGACGTTGCGCTACTGCTTTCCGTCGTCGCAGGCGGCGATGGAGCCGACCCCACTTCCGTCGGGCGAGAAAAATTCGTCCTGCCCGACTTCCAAACCGAGCCCGTTGCCGGACCGAGGATCGCCGTCCAGCTCGATCTCGGCTCGCTTCCCATCGATCGCGAAGTCCGCCCGGTGCTCGAAGCGGCGGTGGCAAAAATTGCAGGACTCTATGGCGATCTTGAAGAGTGCGGTCCCGACTTCGGCGGCGCCATGGACGCCTTCATGCGGTTGCGCGGCTCTATCCTCTACCGAACGCTTGGCCATTTGCTCGAGGCCGAACGCGACAAGCTCACGCCGAGCGTGATCTGGAATATCGAACGTGGCAAGGAAATTTCCGCCGACGACTTCCTCAAGGCGGAGCAAGAACGAAGCCGGATCTGGCACAATGTGGCGCACTTCTTTCGCGATCACGATATTTTTATATGCATGACGACCAGCATCGCGGCATTTCCAAACGCGCAAAGCGACGTCCTGCTTGTTGATGGCAGGCCGATGGCGAGCATCGTCGACTACATGGCGCCCACCGCCACCATGTCGTTGTTTGGTTTGCCGGCGCTCTCTATTCCCTGCGGCTGGACGACATCCGGTCTGCCGGTTGGCCTGCAGATCGTATGCCGACCGTTCGCGGAAGACACGTTGCTGCGATTTGCCTTCACCTTGCAGAAAAATCTAGGCTTTGCGCATCGCTGGCCGCCGCTGAATTAGGCAGCGTTTGGACCGTCAAAAGGAGTTTTGCCATGCCGATACGAGCCGAGCTTCTCAAAGAGCTCAACGACGAAACGCAGAATGTGCCGATCGCACAGCAGCGCTGGCCGGAACTTGCCGTCGAATTGAACCAGCTGCGCACAGCCGTCGAAGCCGCGTTGGCGGTTCACGATTTCGACCGCGATCCCGGCGAGTTTCCAGCCGTCCTTCGTTCTCGGCGAGCGTAATCGGAAGAACGAGATAGCAATGACACAACAAAAGCCTGTGGACGGGCTGCAAAATTTGTCCCTGTGCGAAACCGCCGATCTCATCAAGACCGGCGAAGTCTCGGCTAACGAAGTACTGCAAGCTTGTTTTGCGCAAATCGACAAGCTGGAACCCGTTCATCACGCTTTCGTTTGGCAAGACAGAGAAAGCGCGCTTGACCGCGCCCGCTGGCTGGATTCGGTCCGCTCACGGGGCGAGACCGTTGGACCGCTGCATGGCGTGCCGATGGCGCACAAGGACATGTATTACCGCTCCGGTCGCGTTTCCGGGTGCGGCTCGCGAATCCGAAGCAACGAGCCGGCAAAGACGACCGCGACCGCGTTGCGCAAGCTCGACGGCGCGGGCGCTATCGATGTGGGCGGCTTGGCCATGGTCGAGTTTGCGATGGGACCGCACGGTTTTAATGCGCACCTGCCGCGCTCGCTCAACCCGTGGGGCCACGATCGCGTCCCGTGCGGCTCTTCCAGCGGTTCCGGCGTGGCGGTGGCAAGCCGCATGATTTATGGCTCGCTCGGGTCCGATACCGGAGGGTCGATCCGATGCCCCGCCGCCGCGAACGGCATTGTTGGCTGCCTTCCGACCAACGGCCTGGTGAGCCGCCGCGGCGCAATGCCGATGTCATGGTCGTTCGATTGCGTTGGACCCCTCACCCGTACCGTGAAAGATTCGGCACGCGTCCTCAAAGCCATTGCCGGACAAGATGGCCTCGATGATACGCCGGCCGCGATGCCGATACCCGATTATGAATCCGCGCTTGAACAGCCGCTCTCCGGAATCCGCGTTGGCATCCCGCGCGGTTACTTTGACCAGGATTTGCATCCCGATGTGCAAAAGGCGATCGCCGCGAGCCTCGACGTGTTCCGGCAAGCCGGCGCTACGCTGGTCCAAGTCGATATTCCGAAGTCGGTCTCGCTCACCTCGGAACTGCATCCGCTCGTCATGAAGGCCGAGGGTGCCGCCAATCACCGGCCGTGGCAGCGTTCGCGTAAGACCGAATATTCCGAGGAAGTCGGCAAGCGGCTTGAGGCGGGATTCTTTATATCCGCAGTCGATTATATCAACGCCCTCCAGTACCGCGTCTTCGCATTGGAGGAGTTCACCGGAGCGGTATTTAGTCACGTCGACGCGTTGCTTGCCCCGGTATTGCCGATGCCTACTCCGACCCTCGAACAAACGGCTTACAGTAACGGCCCGGCCTATCTGAAAATGGTGGTCGCGCTCACCCGCAACACGCGACCCATCAACTTCCTCGGGCTGCCAGCGCTGAGCGTCACCTGCGGCTTCACGTCCGACGGCATGCCGACGTCATTCCAGCTCATCGGCCGCCCGTTCAGCGAATCTTTGCTGTTTCGCCTCGGCCACAGGTTTCAAATGGAAACCAACATTCACCTGGCAGTACCGAAGGCGCTTGGCGCGTAAGGACAGCGCGTTAAGCGAGCGTGCCACCGCCGTCGACGATCAGCGTTTGGCCAGTGATGTAGGTTTGCTGCATCAAATAAAGATAGGCCTCCGCGACTTCGTCAGGGTCCCCGACATGGCCGACCGGGAGCCTCGCCGCCGCGTCCCGGTACATGTTCTCGCGCTGGTCGTCCGGTACGTTGGCCCAAAGCGGTGACTTCACTATGCCAGGCGCGACGATGTTGACGCGAATGGGCGCGAGCTCGACCGCGAGCGCGCGCGTCAGTCCCTCCATCGCGGCGCATACGCTCGCGCCCAGCGACCACCCCGACCGCGGGCGAGCGCCGGCCGTGCCGGAAGTGAAGACGATCGAGCCGCCGGGCCGGATGCTGCCGCTGCCATATTTAGCGGCCATATAGGCGCCCCAAAAACGTAAATTGAAAAATCCGCGCCCCGCGGCGATGTCGGTCTCGGGCAACGGTCCGAGCTGCAGAGTTTCACCGGCGGTGAAGAGTAAGTGATCGAAACGGTCAAGCTTCGCGAACAGCGACTTCACCTTCTGTTCGTCGGCAAGATCGAGGACGTGTCCGGCGGTGCCGGCCGGGAGCGTGCGAAGCGCCTCGTCAATCCGGGCTTGGCGGCTCGAAGCGATTACGATCGACGCGCCCGCCACAGCCGCGGCCCGCGCGACGGCAAGACCAAGGCCCGAGCTACCGCCAAGGATGACAACGCGCTTTCCGTCAATACTCATGACCAAAATCCCTTTGCCGAAATGCCGTTCGCGCGCCGCAATTGCGCAGCGCCAATTTCGATGGCCGTGTCGTCGCCATCGGCGGCGCTAATTATTCCGCCGGCCTGCGGTCTCGATATAAGCGAGCACCTCTTCCAATCCGACCACGTCGGCATAGCGGCGTTCGACGTCACGCAAGTTTGCCCAATGCGGCCCTTCGTCGACGTCGCCGCAGCACGGCTCCGGCACGATCACGCGAAAACCATAGGAGAATGCGTCAGTGATCGACGCCCGCACGCAGCCGGACGTATTGCAGCCGGAGACGATTACAGTATCGACGCCGTCCTTGATGAAGTATGCCGCGACCGAGGTGTTGAAAAAGATCGATGCCGCGCTCTTGCACACGGCCATGTCGTAGCTCTCGTCGTAGATGCGCTCGTCGAGTTCGGTACAAGCGTCGCCGTGGCGGAAATCGCTGACCACCGCCGGAATTTTCCAGAGCGGCGCATCGCGCGCACTCGAATAAGCCGTGTAACAGCAAGCGACCGGCAGCCCCGCTTTGCGCGCCGCGGTGACCAGCGTGACGGTATTGTTGACCGCGCGTTCGACCATCGGCCGCCCGCCAAGCGGAAAGCGACCTTCGGTAAATCCCCGCTGAAAATCGACCACAACGACGCCGGCACGCCTGCCGAAGCCGATGCGGCCGGTGCCGAATCCACTGTCGAGATAAGGATCGTTCACGTCTGGCCTTTCCTATGCAGTTTTGAGCACTACGCCGAAGCGATCGGCGAACGCGTGCTCCAGGCGTTCGAAGCAATGGCCGACGCGGACCACGGTGAAATCCCGAAAGTCGATGATGGTCGAAGCAAGCCCGTCGGAGTGCGCAAATTTGGATTGACCGTAATCGAAGTGAATCGCCGCCGCGGCGCGGACCGGCTCGTCGATATCGGCAAACCGGTATTTGCTGCCGGTAAGCGATAAGTTCGCCGAAGAGCCGAATACCGCCCTGCCCCTCGCGATTGAGGTTTTGGCGATGGCGTCGTGGAACTGACCGGCGTTGAGCAGCATGTCCAAGGTGCCGGCTTTGGACGAATTTTGAATAACAAATGGATCGACGGCTGCGAGCAACTCGTGCTCGGCGCGAAACGGCGCCACGACCGAAAATGGCAGCCGCTCCTCCTCAATCATTTCGCGAACGATTTCATGCCGCCGGTCGTCCATGTGGTGGATTTCGCGGCTCAGTTGCCAGTTGCCAAACATGCCCGACGGCTTGTCGTAAGAGCGCCGCTTCACCTCGAAAATGCGGCGCACGCCCTCTGCAGTTGTGGCCACGACCGCATAAGCGACATCAAGCGGCACAATACCGATGCCGCCGCTGTCGAGCGCTGCAAATAGCGCGTCAGTGTCGGCGCGCAGGCGCTCCGGAGGGATCGGATCGGACGTTAGTCGCGTCTCTGCAAGTGTCGTCGCCGCCGTCATCGAAACCCTCCACCCATTGAGCCATTTGACCACATTGCCGCTGGGGGAGATAGTCGAAGCAACGACTGGTGTCGGACCGACGATCGGATTGCTGCGGGCATTGAGCACGTCCGCGGTTGATCGCGGGAGCGATCATAATGCGAGGCAGCCAATGATCATTCAAACCGCCCCGGCAGGCACGCCGCGGTTGGCCATCATGATGTACGAGCACACTGCGCTCTCGGGACAATTCGCGCGCGCTTTTGGCAACGACCAATTCGAGCCGCTGTCGCCTCTAGAGCACATGATTTATGTCGTCTCCCATCACGACGCCGGCTGGACGGAATTCGACCGCGACCCGGCCTCTGACGAAAAAACCGGCCTGCCTTACAATCTCATTGAAACGCCCGCGGAGCTCATAACCGTGACCAGCCGGCAATCGCCAGATTTCAACGAACGGCATCACCCGTATTGCGGGCTGATGTCGAGCATGCACAGCTGGGGTCTCTATAACGGCCGTTACGGGCTTTCCAAGCTCGTGCTAATCAACAACATCCCGCCGCAGGATCGGCCGATCGCCGACCGCATGCTGGCCGGCGAACTTGAACGGCAAAAGCGGCTAAAGGAGGAGATTGCCAAAGATCCTCAGTGCTCGGAGTGGATGGACGAAAAAAAACTTTTTCAGAACTATAAGCAGTTGCAATTCCTCGACACGCTGGCGCTTTATTTCAATCGCATCCATCCAAGCGAACGCACCAAACAAGCATTCGAAAACGTTCCGTTGAGCGCAATGGCGGACATCACAGTGACCATCGAACCGCGCGGTGATGGGGTCTACGCGCTAGCGCCCTATCCATTCGCTGCAAACTGGGCGGAATTTGCCTACGCCGGCCGGCGTCTGGCGCCGCGGTCACGCCAAGCAAACGGTTCTTGGCAACGCCTCCTCAAAGAGACGCCGACCGAGTGGGAAGCATTCCGGTTTGTAGCGGCCTAGCGCGCGCAGCTTGCCGGCGGTTAGTGCCCGTAAGTCTTGTCGAACTCGGAGACGGCGCCAAAACCCATCATCTCGCTGAACTCGGCGAACTTGTACAGCGGCACGTTGGAGCCGACGCTGGAGCCGTTCTCTTTCAGGTGCCGGTAGACGTTTCGCAACGCATCGCCAACGGCCAAAAAACCGAAAGCCGGATAAATCGCAATCGAATACCCAATCTCTTCCAGCGTTTTGCGGTCCAGGACCGGGGTGCGGCCGCCTTCGACCATATTGGCCACCAGCGGCCGGTCGAAACTTCGGCCGATGGTCCGCATCTCCTCGATGCTCTCAGGACTCTCGACAAACAGAATGTCAGCACCGGCTTTGGCGTAGGCTTCTGCGCGGCGCAGCGCCTCGTCGAGGCCGAGCGTCGTGCGAGCATCGGTGCGCGCAATGATCAAAAAATCGCTGGACTCGCGGCAGGCCACCGCGACTTTGACCTTGTCGACCATGTCTTCGATCGGCACGACGCGGCGGCCGAGCATATGGCCGCACTTTTTAGGAAACTCCTGGTCTTCAAGTTGAATGGCGATCGCGCCGGCGGCTTCATAGCCGCGCACCGTATATTGCACATTGAGAAGCCCGCCATAGCCGGTGTCGCCATCGGCGATAAGCGGCGTCGTTGTGCCGGACGCTATCACGCCGACACGACCAACCATGTCCGAGTAAGTCGCAATCCCAGCGTCCGGCAGGCCCAAATGCGAGGCGACCGTACCGTAGCCGGTCATGTAGAGAGCTTCGAAACCCATTTGATCGGCGATCCTCGCAGAAATGCCGTCAAACACGCCCGGCGCCACGAGCAGTTCCTTTGCGTGCAGCCGCGCGCGCAAGTCAGCTCGCTGTCCCTTGGTCATATTTATCCTCCCTCGATATTCCGGCCGGCGGAAATCGCTCGCTAAAATGTGCGGCTTATCAAGAAATCACGCTCAGGAAAATCGCCGCCCCGGCGAGCCCAGCGCCGCTCTTGGCGCCAGCACATCACGCGCCATGTTGGCGTGTGTATTAGCATATTGCCCGCCATAGGCGCGCCGCTTGACGAACGCGCCGTCGCCGGCATGGCCGACGTAGTTACCCTTCTCGATCACGACCTTGCCGCGCGAAATGACGGTCTCGGTGTAGCCTTTGACCTTGAAGCCTTCATAAGCGCTGTAGTCGATGTTCATGTGATGGGTATGGCCGTTGAAAGCGCTGATCGTCTCTTCGCGCTCGGGATCAAAAATGACGATGTCGGCGTCGCTGCCCACGGCGATCGTGCCCTTCTTGGGAAACAACCCGAAGATCTTCGCCGGTGCGGTTGATGTCAGCTCGACGAAACGATTAAGGGAAATTTGGCCCCTGCCGACGCCGTAATGATAAATCAGGCTCATGCGGTTTTCGATGCCCGGACCGCCGTTCGGTATTTTGCTGAAGTCATTGCGCCCGAGTTCTTTTTGCTCTTTCAGGCAGAACGGGCAATGGTCGGTTGAGATCACATCGAGCGCGTGGGAACGCAAACCGCCCCAGAGCTCATCGTGATTCCATTTCTCCCGCAGCGGCGGGGTCAGCACGTATTTGGCGCCGTCAAAACCTGGTTCCTCGTAGCGGTCGACGTCGAGAAGCAGATATTGCGGACAGGTCTCCGCGTGCGCCATAACCCCGCGCGCCTGCGCCAGGCGCAGTTCCTGTAGGGCGTCGTAGCAGCTCAGATGCACGATATAGACTGGCGCACGCGCGACTTCGGCGATCGACAACGCGCGGTGCACGCCCTCGGCTTCCAGCCGCGTCGGCCGGGTCAGCGCGTGATATTTCGGTTCGATGTGGCCCTGCGACAGCGCGATTTTCACCAACTCATCGATAACGATGCCGTTCTCCGCATGCATGCAGACCAGCGTCCCGTCCTCGCCGGCCTTGCGCATGGCGCGAAAAATCGTGCCGTCGTCCGAGAGCAGCGCTCCCGGATAGGCCATGAACAACTTGTAGCTGGTGACGCCGGCGTCGGCGAGGCTCCGCATCTCGCCGGTCCGTTCTTGCGGCAGGTCGGTCACGATCATGTGGAATGAATAATCGATCGCGGTCTTGCTTTGCGCTTTGGCATGCCAGTCGTCCAGCGCCTTCAACGTCGAAGTGCCACGCGTTTGCACCGCAAAATCGATGATGCAGGTGGTGCCGCCGTGGGCAGCGGCGCGGGTGCCGGTCTCAAACGTATCTGAGGTTGTCGTGCCGCCAAACGGCAATTCAAGATGCGTATGCGGGTCGACGCCGCCCGGGATCACCAGCTTGCCCGAAGCGTCAATTTGTTTGTCTGCATCGATGACGAGATCTTTGCCAATCAGCGCCACCGTCGAGCCGTTGATGAAAATGTCGGCCTGGTAGTCGTCGACGGCAGTCACGACGCGTCCATTCTTGATCAAAACGGTCACTTTTACGGTCCTTCGGCTGTTTGACAGGCCCTTGCGCTAATGTATCATTCGTAAATTGAAGCGGTGCACAAGGGCTTTTTGGCGGGCGGCCGCTCCGGGCTTCAACAACACAGCCAAAAATTCGAGCGTTCCAAACAAAGTCGGGTGGTTCAAACAGAGGAGACTTGCATGCGCGTGCAGAAGAGTAAGTGGTCGCGCAGATCATTCATGAAGGCGACTGCGGCCGGTGTAGCCACCGGTATGGTGGGGGGCTTCTCGCGACAAGCATCAGCAGCCGAAGGCTTGCGAAGCATTGGTCTCGGCGTCAGCGAGATCAACGAAATCCAGGACAAGGCGACGAAAGACTTGGGCTTCTCGGTCACCGGCCAGGCGATGGGCTATGGCGAAATGATCGGCAAGATGCTCAATCAGCCCGATCAATACGAGATCGCCGAAGGCTACTACCACGACCTCGCGATCCTGTGGCCGGCAAAGGTCTTCCAGCCCATCGACACCAAAAAGATCAAGGATTGGGACAAGGTCACCAATCTGACCAAGACCGGACATTTGACTCCGGAGTCGCAGGTCGGACAAGGCGCTGCGCCGTACACGATGATCTACTGCGACGAAAACGGCAAAAGACAGCAGGAGCCGTCACGTTACATCACCATGGTTCCGGGTTGGCACAATGCCGATTCCTTGGGCTATAACCCAAAGTCAACCGGCCGCCCGATCGAAAGCTGGAGCGAGCTCCTCAACAAAGACTGGAAGGGCAAGGTCGGCTTGCTCAACGTGCCATCCATCGGCGTGATGGATTGTGCGATGGCGATCGAAGCCATGGGCCTGAAGAAGTTTGCCAACAAAGGCAACATGACCAAGGCCGAAATCGACTTCATGATCGAGTATCTCATTCCGCTCAAGAAGGCCGGGCACTTCCGCGCCTTCTGGGAAAACTTCGGCCAGTCGGTCAACCTGATGGTGAACGGCGAAGTGGTGCTGGAGAGCATGTGGTCGCCGGCAGTCGCCGCAATCCAGGCCGAGGGCGTACCTTGCGTTTACGCTTTTCTCAAGGAAGGCATGCGCGGCTGGCACGGCGGCTTCTCGATCTCCTCGAAGGTCCAGGGCAAGCAACTTGACCAGGCGTACGAGTACATCAACTGGTGGCTCGCAGGCTGGCCGGCGGCGTTCGTCGCGCGTCAGGGCTACTATCACTCGATCCCCGACAACGCGAAGAAGTTCCTCGAACCGGTCGAGTGGGACTATTGGTACGACGGCAAAGCCGCGGCGAAGGATCTGCCCGATCCGTTCGGCACCATCATCATCAAGAAGGGCGACATCCGTACCGGCGGCTCCTACTGGAAACGCTTCCAGATCGCCGTCTGGAATTCTGTGATGGACGAAAACGACTACCTGACCAAGCGATGGACGGAATTCCTCAACGCTTGATTTCAGGCTAGTCAGCTCATTTGTTGGGCAACGCCGCCGGCCTTCCAAGCCGGCGGCGTTTTCGCGTATGATTGATCCGTGACCACAGTCGAAAGCTACACCAAGCTCACCGATGTCGCGCCGCAGCGCGGGTTGATCGGAAGCGCGCCACCGGTCGCGACCGAGGCCGACGTCAAACGCAAATATCGCCGCGAACCCGGCTTCCCGGTGCCTATTCTCATTGCGCCGGCGACGTTATGGCTCGCGGTGTTTTTGTTCCTGCCGCTGGTCAGCATCTTTATTTTCAGTTTTTGGAAATCGACTGGGCACGGCATGACGCCGGCTTTCACCATAGAAAATTATCGGGCCTTTTTTTCCACTGACGGCTTCTTTGATCCCGCCAAGCCGGATTTTCTCACTCCGTCG
>DAIUEQ010000026.1:0-27048 GCA_036845025.1 Xanthobacteraceae bacterium
GCTTCCGCCCGCTCGACTTTCCGACGCTGGCGGGCGGCCTGAGCGCGTGACGCCATGATGAAGTTCACATTTGGCTGGCTCAAGGAGCACCTCGACACCGATCGGCCGCTTGGTGAGATTTTGGACAAGCTCACGATGATCGGGCTTGAGGTCGAGCGCGTCGAGGATAGGGGCAAAACGCTCGCGCCCTTCGTCATCGCCAGCGTGGTCGAGGCGAAACAACATCCCAACGCCGACCGGCTGCGCGTCTGCATGGTCGAAACCGGCTCTGGCAGCCCGGTCCAGGTGGTTTGCGGCGCGCCCAATGCGCGCGCCGGCATGAAAGGCGTGTTCGTGCCGCCGGGCGCCTACATTCCCGGCAAAGACATGACCCTGCAGGTCGGCACCATCCGCGGCGTGGAAAGCCGCGGCATGCTGGTGTCGGAATTCGAGTTGCAGCTGTCCGATAATCACGAAGGCATTATCGAATTGCCGGATGATGCGCCGGTCGGAAAAAACTACGGGCAATGGGCCGGTCTCGACGATCCGATGATCGAAATCAATCTCACGCCGAACCGCGCCGATTGCACGAGCGTGCACGGTATTGCCCGCGATCTTGCTGCGGCCGGCATGGGTAAACTGAAAGAACCGGCGATCAAGGCGGTCAAGGGAGCGTTTGCCTGTCCGGTCGCTGTCACCATCGAAGCGCCGGAACTCTGTCCAGCCTTCGCGCTCCGGTTTGTGCGCGGCGTCAACAACGGTCCTTCGCCGTCGTGGCTGCAAAAACGGCTGACCGCGATCGGTTTGCGGCCGATCAATGCGCTGGTCGATATCACGAACTTCATGACTTACGATTACGGCCGGCCGCTCCACGTGTTCGACGCGGCGAAAGTGCGCGGCAACCTCGCAGTCCGGCGTGCGCATGACGGCGAGACACTCGTCGCGCTCGACGGTAAGACCTACCGGCTCGACGAAGGCGTTTGTGTCATTGCCGATGATGACGGGGTGGAATCGCTCGCCGGTATCATGGGCGGCGAGAAGACCGGCTGTTCGGCGGCGACGACGGACGTACTGATCGAATCGGCGCTATGGGCTCCGAGCAACATCGCGCAAACCGGGCGCCGGCTCGGCATCAATTCCGATGCGCGCTACCGCTTCGAACGCGGTGTCGATCCGGCTTTCGCGCGGCCGGGACTCGAGCTGGCAACGCGGCTGGTGCTCGATCTGTGTGGCGGAACACCGTCGGCAATCACTATTGCCGGCAAGGTGCCGAGCCGCAAACACTCCATCGATTTCCCGATTGCAGAAGTTAAGCGGCTTGCCGGTCTCGCTGTGCCGCCGACAGAAACCCGGCGCGTTCTGGAACGGCTGGGATTTTCCGTCGCGACGCGCGGTACTCGGCTTCGAGTAGCCGTCCCGTCTTGGCGGCCCGATATCCAGGAGAAGGCCGATCTCGTCGAAGAGGTCGTGCGCATTGCCGGTATCGAGCGCATTCCGCCGACGCCGTTCGATCGCGGCGCCGCGCCGCGCAAGCCGGTGCTCACGCCCATTCAACTGCGCACCCGCAAGGCCAAGCGCGCGCTCGCCGCGCGCAATCTTACCGAGGCGGTGACGTGGTCGTTCATCGGCAAGAAACACGCCGAACTGTTCGGCGGCGGCCGGCCGGAACTGGCGCTCGCCAATCCGATCGCCGCTGAGCTATCCGACATGCGTCCAAGTCTCATCCCCGGTCTGATCGCCGCGGCGCAGAAAAATGCCGACCGCGGTTTTCCCGATGTCGGTTTGTTCGAAGTCGGGCAGATTTTTAGAGGCGATACGCCGGCCGATCAGTTCACGGCGGCCGCGGGTCTGCGACGGGCGCTGGCGAAGCCCTCCGGCATCGGCCGGCACTGGAGCAATCCCAAGAACGGCAAGGATCGCTATGTCGTCGACGCGTTCGACGCCAAAGCCGATGCCTTGGCCGCGCTTTCGGCAGCCGGTGCGCCGATGGCGGCGCTGCAGATCGCGCCGGGCGGTCCCGCCTGGTTTCATCCCGGGCGCTCGGGCGCCATTCAAATCGGACCGCAGAACGTGCTCGGGTATTTCGGCGAGTTGCACCCGCGCGTGCTTGCGGAACTCGACGCCGAAGGCCCGCTCGCTGCGTTTGAAATCATTTTGGAGCGCTTGCCCGATCCGAAAACGAAAGCCACACGCGCTAAAGCGGCGCTGGACCTGTCGCCGCTACAGCCCGTCGAGCGCGACTTCGCCTTCGTCGTGGCGCGCGAGGTGAAAGCCGCCGACGTGGTGCGCGCAGCGCAGTCGGCGGATCGTAAGCTGATCGCAGCCGTTACCGTGTTCGACGTTTACGAAGGCGCCGGCATCGAAACGGGCAAAAAGTCCATCGCCGTTTCGGTCACTATTCAGCCGCGCGACAAAACCATGACCGATGCCGAGATCGATGCGCTGGCGGCGAAAATCGTCGGCGAAGCCGGCAAGCGCACCGGAGCGGTGCTGCGCGCCTAAACGCCCTGGCGCCGGGTCAGCGTGCAAATATTCCAGGTGCGGCGCCGAGTTCCTGCCGCCGCGCGCGAGGTGCCCGCGGCTTCGGCCGCGCCGCCGGCGGAGCTTCCGCCACCGGCGCTTCCTTCACTCCACCGAGCCGGTGTAATACCGCATCCGCCGCCCGCTCGCCGGATTCCCAGGCCCCACCCACGGTGCCCCACAGCGTTTCGTGCAGCGCTTCGCCGGCGAACCACACCGAGTCGTTTACCGGCTGCATGAGCGTGCGACGCGCTTTCTGCCAACCCGGCGCGGCTGCCGAGAACGCGCCGAGCGTCAGCGGGTCGTGGTTCCAGCGCGTGGCATGCGAGCGCCGCACCGCCTTTTTGACGTCGGCGCCATAGAGGCCGGCGAGCCAATCCGCGGCGAAGTCGACCATCGCCGCTTCGCCCTGCGCGGAGAGCTCGCGACCGAAGCTGCCGGCGACTTGCAGCAGACAGAGCGGCGTGCCGCCGACATTGGCGAGAATTGCGGCCGTCCGCTTGTCCATCGATTTCTCGAACACGAGGTCGTCGCTTTCAAAGCCGAGCGCGTTATCCGCAAGCGTCAGCGCGACATGGTCGAAGCTGCCAAGTGAGAGTTTGCCGAACGTCTCCATCTGGCCCGCGGTCAAGTCGGGAGTAAATTTCACGGCGCCGGACGCGATCACGTTGGTCGATACCGTGACAATGACCGCACGCGCGGTGATCGTCCCATTGGGCGTCTCCACGGCGACGTTGCGGCGCGAGTCGATGGCGAGCGCGGGCGTCGAAAGTTTGACCGATAAGCCGTCGGCCAGCGCGGCCAACAAGGCGCCGAGTCCTTGCCGGCAAAACGCATCCGCTTCCCGGTCCTGCAAACGGGCGAAATCAAGGACCGAGATTTGATCGAGATCCTTGCCGCAGGTGTAGGGACCGAGCACGAATTCCACCGTGGGGCGCCAGTCACCGAGGTCATTCGGCAACGTCTGTTCGCAGGCGACGTCGGCCTTGCGTGCCGCTTCGGCGATAGCGCGGTCGGCGCGCGCTTGGGCGGTTAGAAAGTCTTCCATTTCACCTTCGCGCGCGTAGCGACGGCCGATGCGGACTTTCTGACTCGCCGGCGCCGGGTAGACTTCGATCCCGCGCCGGGTGCCGAGCTTGGTCAGGGGATTGAGGTTCGGCGCGTGAATCCAGTGCGCGCCGAGATCGTAGGGAACTCCGAAAATTCGCGTGTCGGTCACGCAGCGCCCGCCGATGTGATCGGCCGCCTCCAGCACGACATAGCGGCGGCCGGCAGCCGCGAGCCGGCGCGCGGCGGCGATGCCCGCCGCGCCGGCGCCGACAATCACGACATCGACCAACGTCGACGGCGTCGTCGTCGCCGCAAGCGCCGGTGCCGCGCAAATCGCGGCGGCGGCGGAGAGAAACGCGCGGCGATGAAGGCGCGACATGGTTTCCAATGTTTTTAGAGTGTCGAACAAGGTAACCGAATGGTGTGCGTCGGGCAAACGCCGCTGGTGCGCGTTGAGAGCGTGAACCAAATCGCAACGGTAAACGCTTACGCTTTCAGGCCGCGATCACCGTAACAAGCCGCGGCGAAACCGGGCCATTGGCTGGAGACGCGGGTGAGCAAGTTCCTCGATGGCATAGGGCGGCTGATCGCCCGCTATCTGCAGCAGCCGGTGCACGGCTATGAGCCGTTCGCGCCCAGCAATCCCGACGCCTTGCGCCGGGTGCTTCAACCCGCCGACATACTGCTGGTCGAAGGCAACACCCACATCGCCGGTGTGATCAAGTATTTGACGCAATCGACGTGGTCTCACGCGGCGCTCTATGTCGGGCCGATCGCGGGCCGGACCGAGCCCGACGGCGAACCGCACGTGCTGATCGACGCCAATGTGGGCGAGGGCGTCGAAACCGCGCCGCTGTCGAAATACGCCAAATTTCACACCCGCGTTTGCCGCGCAGTGGAACTGAGCGCGGCCGATGCCGATTTGGTGTGCGCCTACGCGATAGCGCGCATCGGCTTCGCCTATGATCTGAAGAACATCATCGATTTAATGCGCTATCTATTTCCGCTGCCGGTGCCGCAGCGCTGGCGCCGGCGCCTGATCGCACTCGGCTCGGGCGATCCGTCGCGGCTGATCTGCTCGGCGCTTATCGCCGACGCTTTTCGTGCCGTGAAATATCCTATTCTGCCGAAAGTCATGCGCAGCGGCAGCAGGCAGATACGCGAGCAAATGGCCGAGATTCGCCACTCTTCGCTCTATTGTCCGCGCGATTTCGATATCTCGCCGTATTTCAACGTGGTCAAGCCGACCATCGCCACCGGCTTCAACTACAAGGCCCTGCGCTGGGCGACTTCGCCGCAGACGGCAATGGATAATTCGGTCGAGATCGAGCCGACCGATGCCGCGCTTCCAATCGCGGCGATGGTGGAAGACGACACGGCTCCCGCCGCCGCGTAACCGTCACGCCGCTTGATTACTCCGCCGGCGGGGCAACCGGCGTCGGCAGGGGTTCCAGTGCCGTCAAAGTCGCCTGCTTGCGGGAAGCTTCCTGCTTCCCCGGTCGCGGATCTTGTCTGTTGTAGAGATCGGCCTTTGGCGACCTCTGTTCCGGCCGATAGTCGGTGGACGACAGGCCGCCGGCAATGCTCGCGCCCTGCTCGATCTGCAACAGCCCGTAACTGACATTGGCGTCGACCCGCCCGCTTGATCGCAGGATCAAAAGGCATTTGACGTCGAGCTTCTCGAAAACCCTGCCGGAGATTTCGGCGTTCTCGCTGACCGCGATGCGGCCCTTGATGGCCCCGGTTTCGCCGACGATCAGATTACCGACCGAGACGTCGCCCTCGACCGAACCGAAAACAACCAGCGTATCCGGCACGGAGATTTCGCCTTTGATGGTTACGCCTTCGCCAATGTAGAGCCGGTTCGCGTCCGGTATGGGTTGTTCCGCTGACGACATGTGCTGCCCCTTTAACTCCGCAACTTACGTCCGACAGGCGCATAGCCTTAACAAAACGTTGTAGGCCAGCGCACCGGTTTTGTCATCGGCAGTTTGGCGTCGCCGTCATCCTCGCGCGTTCCGTTACCTGATAGGGTTCGAAAGCGGCCGTGAATCGGAGCTTTGACCGTGGTGCTTGTACCAGTATTGCGGACCCTTCCAGCCGAGCGCACTGCACACGTAAACAACCGCTGCCGCTAGGAAGATGGCCAATACAATTCGCCAAAACGGGAAAGGCATGCGGTCTTATACAACACTGAGCAAACCGAATCGGACCGGCCTGGGTCTGCCCTGCTAAAGAAGATAGGGACCTAAGCTTGGGCTTTGCGCCAGCCGCCGGGCGCGTAAGCCTTGCGCACCACTTCGACATACGGCGCCGGGCTGACAATGGCGCGCATGTGAGTTTGCGTGTGCCGCTCGACCGTTGGTTTGGCCGAACCGCCGTTCTCCTCGCCCCAGACGAAAACCACTTCGGTGCCGGGTTCGGCGTACTCGGCATCGAGCACCGCGAGCGTCAGCATCTTGCCTTCGTTGGCGGTGTACCCGATCCACGTGGAGACGCCGATGGTTTTTCCGTCTGCGGTCACGCGGTCGAAGGGATGCATCGAATAAACCGCCGACGGCCAATCGATGAACTTCGCCCGATTGTGTTTCTGGAAAGTGCTGCCGATCGTGCGGGTCACGTCCTCGTCGTCGAGCGCCAGTGTCACTTTTTTGCGGTGAGGTCCGTTCGACATCTTCTCGAGCGCTTCGCGGCCGATGAAGTCGTGATCGAATTTCGCAAAACCGCCATAGCCCATGTCCCACGGCGTGAAATAATAGTCTTCGACATTGTCGGAATAAAAGCTGCCGCCGATCGAGGCTGCGGCTTCATAGCCGGCGGCCGGCAGCCATTCGCGATAGGCCTTCATCGAGTCGCCTGAATAGACGGCGGGAA
This sequence comes from Xanthobacteraceae bacterium, assembly GCA_036845025.1. GTDB lineage: Bacteria > Pseudomonadota > Alphaproteobacteria > Rhizobiales > Xanthobacteraceae > BOG-931. The sequence goes on from DAIUEQ010000026.1 coordinate 6,424, forward strand.
GCGGCGAGGGAATCCATCCGGATTCCAGAGCATTCGACGAATAGGCCCGGCCGCCGACCAGGCGCAGCCCGAATTCTTCGCCGGCTTTCACGACCGCTTCACGCACCGCCTCGCCGTCGTCCCACGGGCCGAACAGTTCCCATCCGGGCTGTCCCGCCATGCCGTGTCGAAGCGCGCGCACGGTTTTGCCGGCGATGGTCAGCGGCGTCATGTTGAAGAACTTCAGCTCCGGCGGCGTCTTTCCCAAAACCTTCTCGATGACCTTCATTGCCAGCGGGCCTTGAACCTGGAAACGGAAAGACTTCCGCCGTCCGTCAGAACGCAACGCCGAGCGCTGGTCGAGCTCGACCTTGACGTCGTATTTGCCGGTCTCTGCGTGATAGGTGATCCAGTTCAGCGCCGGCGCCCGGCCGACGAGATTGAACTTATTTTCGGCGAGATAGAACAGAATGACGTCGCCGATCACGTAACCGTCCGGACTGCAGGGGACGAATTGCTTGGCTTTGTTCGGCTCGAAATTCTTGAAGCTGTTCATGGACAGCCTGGAGAGGAGCTTGAAAGCATCCGGCCCTTCTACGGCGAGATCGGCCATATGATAGGACTGATTGAACATGACGCAGGTCTCTTGCCAGGCCTGCTGTTCGTCTCGCCAGTTGGTGTATTCGGCCGGCACGCCGGGATAAGCGTTCGGCCCGGTTTGCTGATTGCGCAGCAGCTCGACCGGACTTTTGACGGTTTGCAGCACCTGCGCCAAATTCTTTGCAGTATTCTTGGCAGTCATTGTCGTTCTCCTGCAAGCAAGCTTCCGCGGCCGTTTTTGCGACGGCCGCGGTGGTGCTGCGCGTTAATAGGGCTCGCGTCAAAGAGGCCCTGACGGCGTGCGTTAAACCGGCGCCCTACGCGGTTTGCTTAAGGCGCCAGCCGCCGCCGTAGCTTTCTCGCACTTCACTGGCATACGGTACCGGCGCGACTTTGACGCGGACTTCGGTCTGCTTGTGGCGTTCGACGGTCGTCTTCTTGGTGCCGCCGTTTTCCTCGCCCCAAACCAGCGTCAATACGTCGCCCTGCTTGATGTCGGGATCGACCACGCCGAGCGATAGCATCCGGCGGGTGTTCCAGGTCGTGCCACTGAACATCGAGAGGCCGACGGTCTTGCCGCCCTTCTTGATCGCATCGAACGAAGCCGAGCCGTAATTCGACAGCGGCAAATCGATGTATTTGTAGTTCTCGACTTCCGGATCGAAGAACGAGCGGAAGATTTTCGCGACGTCGTCGGTATTCCATTCGAAAGTGACTTTGTGCCGGTGCGGCTTGTCCTTCATTTTTTCCAGCGCCTCACGGCCGATGAAATCGTGGTCGAATTTGACGAAGCCGCCGTAGCCCATTTCATAGGGCGTCGAATAGTAATCTTCGATTTTGCTGGATACGAAGCTGCCGGCGATTGAGCCGGTCGCTACGTAGGAGTCCGGCTTCGACCATTCGCGGAATGGCTTCTGCTTCTCGCCGGTATAGATCGCGGGCAGCGGCGAGGGTATCCAGCCCGACTCAAGTGTGTTGGTGGCGTAGGCGCGCGAGCCGACGGGCACAATTCCGAACTCCTTGCCGGCTTCAAGAATGGCCGCGCGGATCTCGTCGCCCTCGGCGTAAGGTCCCCACACTTCGAGGCCCGGCGCACCGGCCATGCCGTGGCGCAGACATCGCACCTTGCGCCCGGCAATATTGATGGTGTCCATGGTGAAGAACTTCACCTCGGGAATCGTGCCGCCGTTGAGCTTTTCAAGAATCTTCCAGGCGTTCGGACCTTGCACCTGATAGCGGTAATGGCGGCGCGTTACCGGCTTGCCGCCGGGCCGCGACGGCGAACGATCGTCGCGCTCCATCTTGATATTGAATTTGCCGCTCTCGCCGTGGAACTGAATCCAATCGACGTTGGGCGCGCGGCCAACGAAGTTGAGCTGGTTTTCGCCAAGGTGGAAGATAATGCCGTCGCCGATCACGTAGCCGTCGTGCGAGCACGGCACGAACTGCTTGGCGCGGTTGACCGGGAAATTGGCGAAACTGTTGATGGTCAGATAGTTCATGAATTTGAACGCGTCCGGCCCAGTGACCATCATTTCGGCCATGTGATGCGATTGATCGAACAGCACCGCAGTCTTGCGCCAGGCGGCCTGCTCATCGCGCCAATTGGTGAATTCCGGAGGCACTACTGGATATATGTACGCGCCGATCTGGGAATTGCGCAGCATCTCGACCGGGTTGCGGGTCTTGAGCATTTCTTCGAGATTTTTCTCGGGCATATTCCTCTCCACAGGTGATGAAAGTTTCTTAGTCCAGGAAGATCGGGCGGATCAAGTTCTGCCGGTTTCCCACGGCATTGGGCATGCTCCCAATTGCAAATAGCGGATCGCAGAATGGATGATATGTTGACCTCAGTGCGACTCGGCCGGTGCCGCGTTCGGCGTGGCTAAAAGGCGCGTCGGGACTAGTCGATGCAAGCGCTCGCGCCGGGGATAGACATCTGGTAGTGGGGCGGGCTTAGACGCCGGGGCAGGCAAAGACGAGACGGCGATTTGATGCAGGCACGGTCGACGTGGAGCGCGGGATGCTGAAGCGATGGAGCGCTTCCGCGCGCCTTTTCGACGTCAAGGCCGCCGTCAGTCGGTTTGGCACGCTACTCAGCGTCGCAATGGTCGTCGTGGCGGCGGTGGCGCTCTACCGGGTTCTGCGCGACATCGATCCGCATGGTCTTCTTTTGGCGTTTAAAGCCATCGATGGTCGGACCATCGCGACCTCGGGTATCTTTGTCGCGGCCGGCTACCTGACGCTCACGTTTTACGACCTTTTCGCCTTGCGCACGATCGGCCGCCGCGAAGTGCCCTATCGCGTTGCCGCGCTCGCGAGCTTCACGAGCTATTCGGTCGGACACAATGTCGGCGCCAGCGTCTTTTCCGGCGGTGCGGTACGCTACCGCATTTATTCGGCCTGGGGCTTGAGCGTCCTTGAAGTTACCAAGATCTGCTTCGTCGCCGGACTTACGTTCTGGCTCGGCAATGCGACCGTGCTCGGTCTTGGCATTCTCGATGCGCCGCAGCAGGCCACCGAAATCGATCAGTTACCGCTCTGGGCCAACCGCGTGCTGGCGCTGATCATCCTGGCGGTGCTCGCGGCCTACATTGCCTGGGTATGGGTGAAACCGCGCATCATCGGCCGCGACGGATGGCTGCTCACCTTGCCGGGCGGACCGCTCACATTGGTGCAAATTGGCATCGGCATCCTCGATTTGTCGTGCTGCGCACTTGCGATGTACATGCTGGTGCCGAGCGAGCCGTATCTGGGTTTTGTCCCGGTCTCGGTGATTTTCGTCGCGGCGACGCTCTTGGGTTTTGCCAGCCATGCGCCTGGCGGCCTCGGTGTGTTCGACGCGACCATGATGGTCGCGCTGTGGCAATTCGACAAGGAGAGCTTGCTGGCCGGCCTATTGTTGTTCCGGCTGCTTTATTACGTGACCCCGTTCGTCATTTCGCTGGCGATCCTCGGAACGCGCGAAGCTCTGCTCGGCCGCGGCGTAGGGCGATTGGCGCGCCCGGCGACCGCGCCACTTCGCAGCACCGGGGAACTGGCGCGGGAAAAATCGGACCTGACCTGATTCTAGACGACGGCCTCGAGTGGAGGCAACGTTGTGCCGTGAGGGGACCGATGGCGCCGCGTGCGTTGATTACTTTAACAGCGGCGATCGTATTCGCCGCGCTGGCTATCGGCGATGTGCTCGCGGTCGGTTACGCCGTTGCGGGCTTTGCCGTAATCACGCTCTCTGTGTTTCTTGCTCTGCGCGGGGGCGCGTCCGAAGAAGCGCGCCGGCTGCCGCTCGCAATCGTCGCCGAACATGCCACTGACCCGCTGGAGGCGGTTATCGCCGGCATGCCCGATCCGGTCATCGCGCTCGATCGCAACGGACGGGTTCTTACCTTGAACGAGCGCGCCCGCGCGCTGGCGCCGGCGCTCCGGCAGGGTGAGCCCGTCTCTCTAGTGCTGCGGATGCCTGAAGTTATCGACGCGATCGGCCGCGCTTATGCGAGCGGCGAAGAACAGCGCGTCGAATATTCCGAACGGATACCCATCGATCGCTGGTTCGAGGCTATTGTCGTGCCGGTCAAGCGGCAGGCTGATCCGGCACGGCCCGACCTCATGCTGATGACTTTTCACGATCTTACGCCGCTGCGTCATGCCGAGGAAATGCGCGCCGATTTTGTCGCCAATGCGAGTCACGAATTGCGTACGCCGCTGGCGGCGCTTTCCGCTTTCATTGAGACGTTGCAAGGCACAGCCCGCGACGATGCCAAGGCCCGCGAGCGCTTCCTTGCTATTATGCAGGAGCAGGCGCGGCGAATGGCGCGGCTCATCGATGACCTGTTGTCGTTATCGCGCATCGAGCAAAACGCCCATCGCCGGCCGGACACGCCCGCCGATCTTGTGCCGATCGTTCATCAGGTCGTCGACGGACTGGAAACGTTAGCGCGCGATCGCGGCGTCGCGGTGCGCATCGATGCTGAGTCGTCGCTCCTGGTTCTCGGCGATCATGACGAACTTGTCCGCGTTTTTGAGAACCTCGTGGAAAATGCGCTCAAATACGGAGCGCCCGGCAAGCGCGTCGAAATTTCCTTGAGACGGGGTCAGTCCTCCGAGGGCGCCGCAGAGGCGCAGATTGCAGTGCGCGACCATGGGCCGGGCATCGCTCCCGAGCACGTGCCGCGATTAACGGAGCGCTTCTATCGCGTCGATGTCACCGAAAGCCGCGCCCAGGGTGGCACTGGGCTTGGGCTGGCGCTCGTCAAGCACATCCTCAACCGCCACCGGGGCCGGCTGTCGATTGAAAGCGTGCTCGGCACAGGCGCCACATTCACCGTTCATTTGCCCACCGTCACCGTCCCGGCGGCTGCGGAAATCTCTTGATTCATCAAAGCGTTAAATTGTCATCCAATTGTCATGTGGGGCTCATAGAACCTTGACGTGCCCCTCATAAGCATCCGGCGGCTGCGGTCCAGTGCGACTCTAACGGTTCTCGATCGCAGTCTGTTGTCCGAACACGTCAGGCGAAGCGCGATGTCGTTACGGACGAATGCGAACGCGGGCCAAGCCCGCGTTGTCCAAAAATCCGCTGACAGGAGAGTTCCGTGAAACATATGAGGATGCTCGTTGCTGCCGGTGTTCTGGCCGCAACCATACTTCCAGCCGCCGCCGTCGAAATTTCGGGCGCCGGGGCGACGTTTCCGTACCCGATCTATGCCAAGTGGGCCGACGTGTACAAAAAGGACACCGGCGTGGGGCTCAATTATCAATCCATCGGTTCCGGGGGCGGAATCAAACAGATCGAGGCCAAGACCGTTACTTTCGGCGCCACCGATGCTCCGCTTAAGGGACCCGAACTCGATAAGTTCGGTCTGATGCAGTTCCCGATGGTGATGGGTGGAATCGTCCCGGTAGTGAATATCGAAGGACTCAAGCCCGGCGAACTCGTCCTCGACGGTCCGACCATCGCCTCCATCTTTCTCGGCACGGTGAAGACCTGGGACGATGCCGCGATCAAGAAACTCAATCCCGGCGTTAACCTGCCCGCACAAGCCATCGCCGTGGTCCATCGCTCGGACGGCTCGGGCACGACATTCAACTTCACCACCTATCTCGGCCAAGTCAGTCCTGACTGGAAATCTCAGGTCGGCGCGGCGACTTCGGTGGAATGGCCGAACGGTATCGGCGCCAAAGGCAACGAGGGTGTCTCCAACAACGTGAGCCAGACCAAAGGGTCGATCGGCTACGTCGAGTACGCCTATGCGCTGCAGAACAAGCTCGTCTATACCAAGTTGATCAACAAGGACGGCAAAACTGTTGGCCCGACGAGCGCGGCTTTCCAAGCCGCGGCGGCCAACGCCGATTGGAATTCGGTACCCGGTTATGGCGTCATTCTCGCCAATCAACCCGGCGCGGAATCCTGGCCGATGACCGCGGCGACATTCATCCTGATCCCGAAGCAGCCGCAAGATCCCGCGGCCGCGGCCGAGGCGCTTAAATTCTTTGCCTGGGCCTACGCTCACGGCGACCAGATGGCCGAAGAACTTGATTACGTGCCGATGCCGAAGAAAATCGTCGCCGAGATCGAGAAGGCATGGAGCGACATAAAAGATTCGAGCGGCAAGCCGCTCCACGTTGTGAGTAGTACGCAGTAACTCGGAGGCAAGGCCGGTTCCTCTTTGGAGGCGACCGGCCTTATCCACCGCGAGGTTTGCGGCACGCCCTTGTGCGATAGTAGGCGGGCCGCTTGAAATGGGCGCTCCGACGTCCGGCCAAGGGGCGCCCTTTGGATTCGTCCGGAGACGCTCCGTGGTCGACGTCGCGCTACCAAAAGGGTTGGTTGTGTCGGTTGCAGGCACCGCGCGCGCAAGAGTGCTCGATCGGCTGCGCGTCGGCGACGCCGCTTTCCGCCAGTTGACGCGGGCGGCCGCGATCGTTGTGTTGCTGCTGTTGAGCGGCGTGATTGTCGCGTTGGCCGTGGGATCGTTGCCGGCGCTGCAAACCTTCGGCTTCGGCTTCTTCACGACCGACAAGTGGAATCCGGTCACCGAAAAATTCGGGGCGCTTGCCGCCATCTACGGGACCTTGGTCACGTCGCTCATCGGCATGCTGATCGCGGTCCCGGTCGGACTGATGATCGCATTTTTTCTCACCGAGCTTTGTCCGCAATGGCTGCGGCGACCCATCGGCATCGCGATCGAGCTTCTCGCCGGCATTCCCAGCATCATTTACGGCATTTGGGGATTGTTTCTTTTCGCTCCGTTCCTACAGGAGACGCTGCAGCCGCTTTTAATCAACACGCTGGGAAATGTCCCTGGCATTGCGCCGCTATTCGCCGGCCCACCCTATGGCATTGGCATCCTGACCGCAGGGCTCATTCTCGGCATCATGGTGTTGCCGTTCGTGACCTCGATATCGCGCGACGTATTCGAGGCCGTGCCGGCGGTGCTCAAGGAGGCCGCCTACGGCGTCGGCTGCACGACCTGGGAGGTGGTGCGCTATGTCGTGCTGCCCTATGCGCGGGTCGGCGTGATCGGCGGCGTCATGCTTGGGCTCGGCCGGGCGCTCGGCGAAACCATGGCCGTCACTTTCGTGATTGGCAACGCCCACAAGGTCCAGGCGTCGCTGCTGGCGCCCGGCACCACCATTTCCGCGACCATCGCCAACGAATTTACCGAGGCGGTCGGCGACCTCTACACGTCGTCTTTGATCGCGCTCGGCCTCATCCTCTTCGTTATCACCTTCATCGTGCTGGCGCTGGCGCGCTACATGCTGCTGCGCATCGAACGGCGGCTCGGATGAGTTTTCTGGATAGCCGCTACAGAGCTCGCCGCCGCAACAACGCGGTGGCCATGGCGCTTTCGGTCGGAGCGACGGTATTCGGGCTCGGCTGGCTGGTTCTGATACTCGGCGCGCTGCTCTGGCAGGGCTTAAGTGGATTGTCGCCTAGCGTGTTCACGCAAATGACCCCGCCGCCCGGGGCGAGTGGCGGCCTGCTTAATCCGATCTTCGGCAGCATCATTCTGACGACGTTGGCGCTTGCCATCGGAACGCCGATCGGTGTTCTCGCCGGGACCTACATGGCAGAGTACGGCCGCTATCATCGCCTGAGCACCGTGGTCCGTTTCATCAACGACATTCTGCTGAGCGCGCCCTCGATCGTGGTCGGGCTGTTCATCTACGAGGTGATGGTAGCGCCGATGGGCCATTTTTCCGGGCTCGCCGGCGGCGTAGCGCTCGCAGTTATTGTCATTCCAGTGGTGGTGCGCACCACCGAAGATATGCTGACGCTGGTGCCAAACTCGCTGCGCGAAGCCGCGACCTCCATCGGACTACCGCGGTCGATGTCGATCACCCACATCTGTTACCGCGCCGCGCGCGCCGGTATGGTGACCGGTGTGCTGCTGGCGGTCGCGCGGATCAGCGGCGAGACCGCGCCGTTGCTCTTTACCTCGCTGAACAATCAGTTCTGGAGCACCAACCTCAACGGGCCGATTGCGAGCCTGCCGGTCGTCATCTTCCAGTTCGCTCTCAGTCCCTACAAGGATTGGCAGTCGCTCGCCTGGACCGGCGCGTTGATCATCACATTGGCCGTGCTGGCGCTCAGCATTACCGCGCGCAGCCTGGTCGCATCGGGTAAACAGTCATGAGTGTAGTGTCGCTCACCGTTCCTTCCGTCACTGCCGCACCAAGCGATCGCGCCGGTCTCGCCGAGAAGGTGACGATCCGGGACCTCAATTTCTTTTACGGCGAGAGCAGGGCGCTCAACTCGATCTCGCTGCCGCTATTCGAGCGTAAGGTCACGGCCTTCATCGGGCCGTCCGGTTGCGGCAAGTCGACGTTGTTGCGCGTTCTCAACCGCATGTACGACCTCTATCCGAACCAGCGGGCGACCGGCGACGTAATGATGGATGGCATGAACATCCTGTCGCCCAAGCAGGATCTGAATTTGCTGCGGGCGCGCATCGGCATGGTGTTTCAAAAGCCGACCCCGTTTCCCATGTCGATCTACGAAAACATCGCCTTCGGCATCCGGCTCTATGAAAGACTGCCGAAATCCGAGCTCGATGGGCGGGTGGAAACGGCCTTGCGCCGCGCGGCATTGTGGGACGAGGTCAAGGATAAACTTTCCGCCAACGGCCAGAGCCTTTCCGGCGGACAGCAACAACGGCTGTGTATCGCCCGCACCGTTTCTGTGCGCCCGGAAGTGATACTGTTCGACGAGCCCTGTTCGGCGCTCGATCCGATTTCCACCGCCAAGATCGAGGAATTGATCGACGAGCTGACCGACGATTACACCATAGTAATCGTCACCCACAACATGCAACAAGCGGCGCGGGTGTCCGAGTTCACCGCGTTCATGTACTTGGGCGAGCTGATTGAATTTGACTCGACGAGCAAAATGTTCACCGCTCCGCACGATCAGCGAACTCAGGACTACATCACCGGACGCTTTGGGTGACCGATATGACTGACGCTAACATCAGGGTGGATCACACCGCCAAGGCCTTCGACGCCGACCTGCACGAGATCACCGGCAAGGTGGCGGAAATGGGCGGTTTGGCGGAGCGGCAGATCGCCGATGCCATCCGTGCGCTCATGGAGCGCGATATCGAACTGGCAGAGCGCGTCATCACGGCCGATACCACCATCGACGCGATGCAGCACGAGATCGAGGAAAAAGCCGTGCTGACCATCGCGCGCCGCCAACCAATGGCGGTCGATCTGCGCGAGATCGTCGGTGCAATGCGCGTGTGCAACGATCTCGAGCGCATCGGCGACCACGCCAAGCACATCGGCAAACGGGTCGTCGCGCTCGATCTCGACTTGCATCCGCAGAAGCTGATCCGCGGCGTCGAACATATGGGTTCACTGGTTCTCGGTCTGCTCAAGCAGGTGCTCGACGCTTATGCCGGCCGCGATTTGCCCGCTGCGCTCGCGGTTTGGAATGGCGACGAGGAGGTCGACGCGCTCTGCACGTCGCTCTACCGCGAGCTCCTGACCTACATGATGGAAGATCCGCGCAACATAACGTTTTGCATGCATCTGATGTTTTGCGCCAAGGACATCGAACGCATTGGCGATCACGCCACCAATATTGCGGAGACGGTTTATTACATGATCGAAGGCCATCCGATCACCGAGCGCCGCCCGAAGGGCGACAGCACGGACTTTGGCGCAGCAACGCTGCAAAGATGAATGGGGGACCCGGATGGGAGCCAACATCCTGATAGTGGAAGATGAAGAGCCGCTGACCACCTTGTTGCGGTACAACCTCGAAGCCGAGGGCTACGAGGTCGACGCCGTCGGGCGCGGCGACGAGGCCGATACGCGATTGCGGGAAACCGTACCCGACCTCATCGTGCTCGATTGGATGCTGCCCGGGCTTTCCGGCATCGAGCTCTGCCGCCGCTTGAGGACGCGGCCGCAGACTCAGGCGCTGCCCATCATCATGCTCACCGCGCGCGGCGAGGAAAGCGAACGTGTGCGTGGTCTTGCGACCGGCGCTGACGATTATATCGTCAAGCCGTTCTCGGTGCCCGAACTCATGGCACGCATTCGCGCGCTGCTTCGCCGCGCCAGCCCCGAGCGGGTCGCAACCGTGCTTGCCATCGGCGACTTGGAACTCGATCGCGAGAAAAAGCGCGTGTCGCGTTCTAGCCGGCCGGTTGATCTTGGACCGACGGAATTCCGTTTGCTCGAATTTCTCATGGAGCGGCCGGGCCGCGTCTTTAGCCGGGAGCAATTGCTCGACGGGGTGTGGGGCAGCGACGTCTATATCGACGAGCGCACCGTGGACGTCCATGTCGGCCGCCTGCGCAAGGCGCTTAACCGCGGCCAGGGCGCCGACCCGATCCGCACCGTGCGCGGCGCGGGCTACTCGCTCGACGATCGGTTCGGCAAAGCAAGCTGAGCCAGGGCGCGAACTCGCACGCGCCGGCGGAGGACTTGCCGGACACCGCTGTCCTCGCGAAAGCGACCGCCCGAGCTCCCACGACAGTAGGTCGTGACGGGGCCGGTTTCTGCTTTAGGCATCGTAAAAAAGCCGCCCTGTTTAGCCGTCGGGGCGCGGTGAAATCCGCCACGGGCCAACCCCGCAGGCGTGATATCGTCGACAAATTGCAAGCATGATCCATCGGGAAGGATCGGCCGCCTATCGCCGTCGGACGGCCGGAATTTCTAACGCGGCTCGCGTATTTCCGACGCGAAGAGATACGCGATGAGGGAGTCCGTGAATGGACGAAAATGCAGCTCAAAAGAATTCGCCCGCCTATCGGTTGGCAGCCCTCGATCCGGACTTCCTGCTCGAGGACTCGATGCGGGGCGTGCGGCTACAGCTAGAATATGAAAAGGCCGAAGAACGATTGCGCGCTTGGATCGTGCGCTCGACCATCGTGGTGTTCGGAAGCGCGCGTATGTTGCCGGGAGGAAGTGGCGATGAAGCGGAGTCGACAGCGCCGCTGCCGCCGGGAGCGGTGCCGCGCCCCGGCGACCGATCGGCGAGGTGGTATGAAGAGGCGCGGCGCTTCGGGCGGATCGCCTCCGAGCGAGGCGGCGCGCTGCAGCCGCAGGATGGCGTCCGCGACAATGTGATCGCAACCGGCGGCGGTCCCGGCATTATGGAGGCGGCAAACCGTGGCGCTTCGGAAGCCGGCGCACCGTCGATCGGCTTCAATATCGGGCTGCCGCACGAGCAAGAACCGAACGCTTATTCGACCCCGGATTTGACCTTTCAATTTCACTATTTCGCCGTGCGCAAGCTTCACTTCGCCATGCGTGCCAATGCACTGGTCGTCTTTCCCGGAGGTTTTGGCACCTTTGACGAACTCTTCGAGTTACTGACGCTGATGCAAACCGCCAAGATGCCCGCTATTCCCGTCGTTCTCGTCGGGAAGCCGTATTGGACTGGCGTCATCAATTTCACGGCGCTGGTGGACGAAGGGATGATTGCACCGGCCGACCTCGATCTTTTCTCCTACGCCGACGATGCCGAGGCTGCGTGGCACGAGCTTGTTAAGCGCGGCTTGAACAGCGGGCCGCGGCCGCCGGGCTACCCTTCGAAAATAGCCTGACCCCATTCGACAGAACTCTTCCTTGAAAGGATATCGCCAATGACGGCGGAAACCGCGTCGTTCGCCGAAGGAGCCATTGAAGTAACGCTTCTCCAGCAGCAGGGGCGCGATCCATTTACGCCAACGCCTGAGCGAACTGCGCAGATCGCAGACGTTGCAAGCCGGATCGCCAATTTCATCGGCGAAGCAAAATCGACGATCGACATCGCCATCTACGACTTTCGCCTGCGTGACGAGGCGGCGGCGATTGTCGGGGATGGATTGCGAGCGCAAGCCCGCAAAGGTGTTCAGGTACGCATTGCCTATGACCATTCCGCCGATCCGGGACCGGACGCAATTCCCAGCGCGGCCCCATCGCATCTGGAGTCCGACCAAAAGCCGCTTGGAACTGACAGCTTCGTTCGTTCGCTCGCGGATATCGCGCAGGTCAAAGGCGTCACCGGCTATCGGGTTCTGATGCACAATAAGTACATCGTGCGTGACGCCGCGTCCGCTGACGCCGCTGTTTTCACCGGCTCATCGAACTACACAAACGACTCGTGGGGGCTTCAGGACAACAACCTGCTGTGTCTACGTTCGCAGCAACTTGCTTCGTATTACGCGCGCGACTTTGCCGATCTTTGGTCCCGCGGAAAGATCGTCGACTCGACCGGCTCTCACGACATCGGCACGGTTCGATTGGGTGACGTGGCGGTAACGATTGCATTCACGCCCGGCGAAAGCGCCGCGGTATTGAAGGAAATCGTGGGAGCAATCGCGGCGGCAAGGAATCGACTTTACGTAGCATCCGTCGTGCTCTCCTCGGGACCGATCCTTGCCGCGCTGTCGGAAGCTATCGACCGAGGTTTGCCGTTGGGGGGCCTCTATGACGGTCCGCAAATGGACCAGGTCGAACGGCAGTGGAAGGCCGCGAATGTCGGAGCCGACAAGGTCAATACCTGGCAGAAAGTTGCGCGGCATTTGGCGCGGAAGAATTCAATCCCCTTTGACCGGCAGAATCAGTCGCAACCGCACAACTTCATGCACAACAAGCTCGTCGTGGCGGACCAGGTTGTCGTGACCGGAAGCTTTAATCTTTCCAATCATGCCATGGGCAACGCGGAGAACGTGCTGCTCATCCGGGATGCGCAATTTGCCGAATTATATGCGAAATATATCCAGCGTTTGATGGCGAGCTACGCCATCACGACCGATCCCGGTAGGTAACGACGGCGATCAAGCTGCCGGACTGGCCCGGAGTTCTGCCAACGCCGTCTTGCCTGCGCGGGTCGCCTCCGACATCGTTTCAAAAAACTCGGATTGCCGCACCGGCTTGCTTTTTCCAGCCTCGTAAATTTCCCACCGCCACGATTTGGGTGGATGCCCCCTATTCTTGATAGCGAGGCTGTAATCAAGCGGGCTGGAAGATGAGACCTTTTGCATTTCGAGTACTACTATTGAGACACTGTCTGGACACCGACAAATCCGGAATAAGCGCGCTGTAAGGTTGACTCGCACTCCTGGACCCGCTGCCGTGCCGTGTCAGAACCCCAGCACGTCAGTATTTCACGTAAATCCCGGATAGCGACATCTACTGCGGTAGCCAAATCAATCTCGCTATCGACGCCATCGTTTATGCGATAGTCGCTCAGCCTCAGTATTTCGGCGCTCACGCTTCACTCCCGAATCAATGCGCTAGCAGAATGGAGGCTGGCGGTTAACGAGCCGTCATCTGGTAGAGAGTGAAGCGATCGCAGTTAAGTCAAGGCAAACACATGGCAGCACGGCAAGAGCGCATCGACGCGTTTAGTCACGACGGAACTCCGCCGACCGACCAGCCGCTTGAGCTGCTTTGTGAGGACCATGTCGGTACCTATGTCATTCCGTTCCTGTGCCGTTGGCACAATGGCGGTTGGCAAAGCCTCGATACCGACAAACCCATCGAGGCTACGGTGCTAGGCTGGCGGGTGCGCCAAAATCAGCGCTGAACCTTGAGGTTTTCGGCTGACGTCTTACCCTTGTTCGCGACCTCTTCGTATTCAACAACTTGCCCTTCATTGAGCCCGCTGAGGCCGGCTCTCTCGACCGCCGAGATATGGACGAAAACATCTTTGCCGCCAGCTTGCGGCTGAATGAACCCGTAGCCCTTCTGCGAATTGAACCACTTCACGGTACCTTTAGCCATCGATCTAACTCCCAATAGATTAGTGTCCATCTCTCACCGAGACACCTGCTCGGTGTCAGCGATTACCTATTATAGCGCAGGCACGATGACTGACAGGATAAATTATTGTCGATTGGGGATTGAAGACCGCCGGGTCTTCCACGGCCTGGTCGAGCCGGCCGCAGGTTCCGCCATGGCCGGGGCCTGAAGGCGCCCATGGCTCCGGCGCTTTGGCGTCACGATTTCGCAGATTTCAGCGCGGCGGACGCCGATCCCGGCGCCGCTCGCTGGCCGGCTGGTACGCCACCCGCGAGTGATAGGCACAATAGGGCAGGCCGCCGAGGGTATTGCCGCCGCAAAAGAAAAACTCGGTACTGCCGGGATCGCCGACCGGCCAGCGGCAGGTTTGCTCGGTCAGTTCCAGGATGGTCCGGCGCTGGCCGATCGGAATGACGTTATCGATCAATTCCGGTGCGGCCTCCGCCTCCATTTCGTAGGCGTGGGCGAGCGCGGTATTGCCGCGGATCGAGGCTCGGCCGATGCGCATCATGGGTGAGCGCGCCTTGCGTGGCCGCGGCGCGGCGCTGGACGCGCTCTTGGCGCGGCCGGAAAGCCCAAGCCGATGCACCTTTCCAATGACCGCGTTGCGCGTGATCCCGCCAAGTTCGGCCGCGATCTGACTTGCCGAAAGACCGTCAGACCATAGCTTTTTCAAGAGTTCGACCCGCTCGTCGGTCCACGACATGCCGATGTCCTTCTGAAGCGTGCGGGCCTTAGCCTTCTCGCCGAATCCAACCGTGCGCCGGGCGGTACTTGCCGCCCAAGCCGTCACGCAGAACCAACGCTCTAGAAGACTGTCCGCCGCACGAGATGTCGTACTTGACGGGCCGAAAGCTACAATATGCCGGGAGTCGCGCGCAAGAGTCCCTGAGTCGCGCGTCCACATATTCCGCCATTGGTGTGGACGATGTGGGGACAAATGCCCTCGGTCCGGCGCTTTGCTATGCTGTTGACCGGTGCGGAGCGAACAAATAAAATGTGTTTGAAGGTGCCGCCCGGAGAGGCGGCACATTCATTTTCGGCTGCGCAGCTTGATGCTCCGCGCCGAGCGGGCTCTAACGTGACATCGCATCTGTTGCCGACCTACGCGCGCGTCAACCTTGCCTTTGAGCGGGGTGAGGGCGCTTGGCTGATTGCGACAAACGGCGACCGTTACCTGGATTTTACCTCCGGCGTCGCCGTGAACGCGCTGGGGCATGCGCATCCGCAGCTCATTGCCGCGGTCACCGAGCAAGCGCAGAAGCTTTGGCACGTTTCCAATCTTTACCAGATTCCCGAGGCCGAACGCGTCGCCGCCCGGCTGTGCGAAGCAAGCTTCGCTGACGTGGTGTTCTTCTGCAATTCCGGCGCCGAGGCCATGGAATGCACCATCAAGACGGCGCGCAAATATCACGCCGCCGGCGGCGCTCCCGAGCGCTATCGCATCATTACTTTCGAGGGCGCTTTCCACGGTCGTACGCTGGCGACGCTGGCGGCGGGCGGCCAGAAAAAGTATCTCGACGGCTTCGGTCCGGTGGTCGACGGCTTCGACCAGGTACCCTTCGCCGACCTCGAGGCGACCAAGCGCGCGATCACCGGCGAGACCGCGGCGATCCTGATCGAGCCGATCATGGGCGAAGGCGGCGTGCGCGTTGTCGAGCCGTCGTTTCTGCGCGCGCTGCGCGAATTGTGCGACCGGAATGGCCTTCTTCTCCTGTTCGACGAGGTGCAGACCGGTATGGGACGCACCGGCGAATTGTTCGCCTACCAGCGCGTTGGCGTTGAGCCGGACATCATGGCGCTTGCCAAGGCGCTTGGCGGTGGATTTCCGGTGGGCGCGTGCCTGGCGACGGCCGAGGCGGCGCGGGGCATGACGGCGGGCACTCACGGTTCGACCTTCGGCGGTAATCCGCTGGCCATGAGCGCTGCCAACGCCGTGCTCGATGTCATGCTTGCGCCCGGCTTCCTGGAGCGGGTACAGCGTACGGCACTCCTGTTCAAACAGCGTCTCGCCGAAATCAAAGACCGCTATCCGGCCGTCATTGCCGAGATCCGCGGCGAAGGTTTGCTGGTCGGCCTGCGGGCGGTCGTGCCGGCGGGCGATCTCGTCGATGCGCTGCGCGCGGAGAAAATGATCGCGGTCGCGGCCGGCGACAACGTCGTGCGGCTATTGCCGCCGCTGATTGTGAGCGAGCCGGAGATTATGGAAGGCGTGGCCCGGCTGGAGCGGGCCTGCGAGCGGCTGCGCCTGTCGCAGAAAGCCCCGTCGAAGACCGAGGCGGTCCGATGAGCGCGGTCCGGCACTTTCTCGACCTGAATGTCATTCCGCGGCGGCAATTGCGGGACATCATCGACAATGCGCGGCTGATGAAGAAAAAGCGCAAGAAAACCGTCCGGCGCCTGCTCGACGGCCGCGCGCTGGCGATGATTTTCGAGCGGCCTTCGACGCGAACGCGGGTTTCATTCGAGCTCGCTATGCGCCAGCTCGGTGGCGACGCGCTGATGCTCACCGCGGAAGAGATGCAGCTCGGGCGCGGCGAGACGCTCGCCGATACGGCACGTGTTCTCTCGCGCTATGTCGACGTCATCATGATCCGCATGCTCAACAATAAGCAACTGGCCGAGTTTGCGGCGGCTGCCACCGTGCCGGTTATCAACGGGCTGACCAAGGTGTCTCATCCCTGCCAGGTGATGGCGGACGTGCTCACATTCGAGGAGCATCGCGGCGCCATCGAAGGCCACATCGTGGCGTGGAGCGGCGACGCCAATAACGTGCTGACCTCGTGGATGCATGCGGCCGATCGTTTCAAGTTCGAGCTGCGCGTCGCGACGCCGCCGGAACTAAAGCCGGGCAAATGGCTCACCGACTGGATCAAGTCGTCGCGCGCGCCAATCCACCTCTTTACCGACCCCGAGGAGGCTGTCGAGGGTGCCGATTGCGTCGTCACCGACACCTGGACGTCCATGGGCGACCGCGATGGGACGCGGCGGCACAATCTATTGCGTCGCTACCAGGTGAACGCTCGGCTCATGGCCAAAGCACGGCCCGATGCCATCTTCATGCATTGTCTGCCCGCGCATCGCGGCGAAGAGGTGACCGACGAAGTCATGGACGGTCCGCAATCGGTTGTCTTTGATGAGGCGGAAAACCGGCTGCACGCCCAGAAGGGGATTCTCGCCTGGTGTTTGGCGGACGCGCGATAGAGCATGATCCCGAAAAGTGGAAACCGGTTTTCGGAAAAGATCATGCTCCGTGAATAAATGAGAGTGGGAGAGGCGTCGCGCTCTCTAGGCGCGCGCCGGCTCGGCCGGGCCTCCCAATTGGCCGGCGGCCGCCTATATCCCCGGAAATGCAAAATCCTGATGTGAACATTCCGGTGCGGGAACCGGCGCCGACCAGTTCCGACGACAGCATCTTGCCGTTCGAAGTCGCCGCGCTCGATCTGCGCGGCCGCATTGTGCGGCTGGGGCCTGCGGTCGACGCCGTCTTGACCAGCCATGATTATCCGCTCCCGGTCGCCAAGCTTCTGGGCGAAGCCATTGTGCTGACGGTGATGCTGGGCTCGGCGCTCAAGTTCGACGGCCGTTTCATCCTGCAAACCCAGAGCGACGGTCCGGTGCGGATGCTGGTGGTGGACTTCGCTTCGCCCGACAAAGTGCGGGCGTGCGCGCGGTTTGACGCCGAGCGGGTTCGCGCGGCCGAAGCGGATGGCAGCGCCAAGCCGGGGCAATTGCTCGGCAAGGGACATCTCGCGATGACCATCGATCAGGGGCCCGATATGAGCCGCTATCAGGGCCTGGTGCCGCTTGAGGGCAACGATCTCGAGCACGTCGCGCACGAATACTTTTTACGCTCGGAACAGATACCGACCCGGGTGCGGCTTGCCGTGGCGGAAGAGTATCGCGGCGGCGCCAACGGCGCGCGCCGCCACTGGCGCGCCGGCGGAATTTTGGCGCAGTTTCTTCCCAAATCGCCGGAGCGCGCTCGCCAGGCGGATCTCGATCCCGGTGACGCACCACCCGGCACCGAGCCTCATCTCCTGCCGGAAGATGACGCCTGGGTGGAAGGCCGGTCTCTGATCGATACGGTCGACGATCTCGAGTTGATCGATCCGGCGGTGTCGAGCGAGCGTCTCGCGTATCGCCTGTTCCACGAACGCGGCGTGCGCGTGTTCCGCGCCGCGCCGGTGCGCGCGCAATGCTCGTGCTCGCGCGAAAGCGTAGAATCAATGCTGCGCAGCTTTCCGCAACAAGACCGCGACGACATGGTCGAGGACGGCAAAATCACCGTCACCTGCGAGTTCTGCAGCTCAACCTACGTATTCGCGCCGCAGGACATCCCGACAACTGAGCCGGCGCCGTCCTAAGCGCGACTCGATGTTAGTTGATGGTCCGCTTGCTGCTGCCGCTGTCGAGCGAGAATGCCGGGATTTCGATGTCGAAATGCTCGCCCGCCGGTGTCACCATGCCGTAGCTGCCGGTCATAAATCCCGATGACGTCTGCAGCGGCACCCCGCTGGTATACTCGAACGATTCTCCCGCCTTGAGCACGGGCTCCTCGCCGACAACACCCGCTCCGCGTACTTCCTGGAGGCGGCCGGTGGCGTCGGTGATGCGCCAGTGCCGGGTTTTGAGCTGCACCGTGTCGTCGCCGTGATTGGTGATCGCGATGGTGTAGGCCCAGAAGAAATAATTGTTTTCCGTGGAAGAGCGATCGGGAACGAATCGCGGCGTCACCACGACTTCGATGTTGCGGGTCTGGGCGCGATACATGTGTCGAATCTTGACGTAATCTCGACGCTTTCTCAAGCCTATTGGCGGCGCGCGGCCGCGGCGCCGTCACGGTTGCAAATCCTATGGCCAGCGTTTCCCCACCCCAAGCGGCCGCCGGCGAGCGCGATCTGCGCCTCGATCTGTTCCGCGGCGTGGCGCTGTGGCTGATCTTCCTCGATCATATTCCGGAAAACATCGTCAGCTGGATCACCATCCGCAATTACGGTTTCAGCGACGCCACCGAAATTTTCATTTTCATCTCGGGCTACACCGCGGCTTTCGTCTACGGCCGCGCCATGCGCCAGCGCGGTTTTGTGCTGGCGAGCGCGCGCATCCTGCGCCGCGCCTGGCAAATCTATGTCGCCCACATCTTTCTGTTCACGATCTTCATGGCGGAGATCGCTTACGTGGCGGCAACGTTCGAGAATCCGCTCTACGCGGAGGAAATGAAAATCCTCGATTTCCTCAAGCAGCCCGACATCACCATCTTCCAGGCGCTGCTTTTGAAATTCAAGCCGGTCAATATGGACGTGCTGCCGCTCTATATCGTGCTGCTGCTGTTGTTCCCGCCGGCGCTGTTCTTGCTGTTGCGGCGGCCGAACGTGGCGCTGGCCGCCTCGGCGGTGCTCTATGCGGCGGCGTGGAAATTCGATTTCAACCTGCCGGCTTACCCGGCCGGCGTCTGGTTTTTCAACCCGTTCGCCTGGCAATTGTTGTTCGTGTTCGGCGCCTGGTGCGCGCTCGGCGGCGCGCAAAAGCTCGGCGGCGTGCTGCGCTCGCCGATCATATTGGCGCTCGCGATTGCTTATTTGTTGTTTGCATTCTTCATAACGCTGACATGGCACATCGAATCGCTCGATCATCTCGTTCCGAGCTGGCTCGCCGAATGGATGTATCCGATCGACAAAACCAACCTCGATGTCCTGCGCTTCGCCCATTTCCTGGCGCTGGCAGTAGTCACCGTGCGCTTTATTCCTGCGCATTGGTCCGGTCTTAATTCGCCGCTGTTGCAGCCGGCAATCCGCTGCGGCCAGCATTCGCTCGAGATATTCTGTTTGGGAGTGTTCCTCGCCTTTGCCGGGCAGTTCATCATCGCCGAATCCTCCGGCGGTCCGCTGACGCAAACCGCCATCAGTGTGTTAGGCATCTTTATCATGGTCGCTACGGCAAACCTGATTACGTGGTACAAATCGATCGAAGGTCGAAGCCCGGCGTCCCGGGGCAAGCCTCCGGACGCCGACCTCGCGGGGGGCGAGGTATGACACTGATTGCTGCGATAGTGGCCAGCATTGCACTTGTGCACGGTGCGGCGGCGGCGGAAACAACGCCGAGCTGCGTGGTGCCGGAGTCGCTGTTGCCTGCGGATGTCGCTCTGACTCGGGTCGCCGGTGCAATCAAGGAACGTCATCGGCTGGATATCACCGTCGTCGGTTCGGCATCCTCGGCGCTGACCGGTCCCGAAGGCGCCCGCTTCGCCTATCCTGCGCAACTGGAAAAGGCGTTGCGCGAGCGGCTCCCCGGCAATGAGATCAAGGTCACCGCGCACATTCAGTCGCGGCAAACCACCGCCGATATGGCCGCGAGCCTCGCCGGTATCGTGAAAGAAGATCAGCCAGTTTTGGTAATCTGGCAGGCCGGCACGGTCGATGCCATGCGCGGCGTCGAGCCGGACGATTTCCGCAATAGTCTGGATCAAGGTCTTGAGGCCATCGCCGCTGGCAATGCCGACGTGATCTTGATGAACATGCAATATAGCCCGCGCACCGAGACCATGCTGAACGTCTCCACCTACGCCGACGTGATGCGCTGGGTGGCCGAACAGCGCGACATTTTGTTGTTTGATCGATTAGCCATCATGCACTATTGGAGCGACGAGGGCATATTTGACCTCTATGCCCCTACTAACGGCTATGCTATGGCCCACCAGGTACATGAGTGCATTGGCCGTGCGCTGGCCACACAAATCATCAGTGCCGGGCATTTGGACGCGGATAAATTGCAGACGACACGCTAATGCGATCGATTGCTAAA
>DAIUEQ010000027.1:0-26660 GCA_036845025.1 Xanthobacteraceae bacterium
TGGAGAGCGTGACATGAAAGCGTTGCCGATTATCGCGGCTCTGACGGCGATCGGCGTGACTTCGGCCTCCGCTGAGGAAGTTCTTCTTCTGGCCGGCCAGTATCAATGCGTGCAAAATTGCCGAGGTTCGGGACCGGCGTATATCGCCCAGAGCGCGCGAGAACTCCGTCTCGTCAACGAGGCCGGCCAGCCGTCGCGGGGCTGGATCGATGAGCCGGGCCACCTCTGGGCGAAGTTTTGGAACGAAGGCGCTGTCTATTCTGCCGATGGGTTCATCATATTTGATGACGGCACGGCCTGGCAGCGGATCGTGCCGGAGCCGCCACTGCCGCTTCCTCCCGCGCCTCTTCCTTATATTCGCGGCCGCGGCTAACCGGGCGCGCGGCGCCTCGCCGGACGCTCCGAAGGAACCAGCTTCCAACGTCAGTTGCCAAGGCCGGCTACCTTGCGCTTGAATAGTCTTTTCTCGCGGCAATGGAGGGAGTGATGTTGCAGAGGCGTGAATTGATGCTCGGTCTCGCCGGCCTGGCGCTGGCACAAACGACCTTCGGCAGACTCGGCGCAGCGCTCGCCGCCGATCAGATCAAACCGGGACCGTCGAGCGCGCTGATCGTGGTCGACGTGCAGAATTGTTTCTTGCCCGGCGGCAGCCTCGCCGTCAAAGACGGCGACCAGGTCATCCCGGTGATCAACCGCATCGCCAAAAACTTCGAGAATGTGGTGATGACCCAGGATTGGCACACTGCGCACCACGTTTCCTTCGCCTCCACTCATGACGGCAAAAAGCCGTTCGAGATGATCAAGCTCGCTTACGGCAACCAGGTACTATGGCCGGATCACTGCGTGCAGGGCACCGAAGGCGCCTCTATCGCCAAGGACATCAATATTCCGCAGGCCGCGCTGGTCATCCGCAAAGGCTTCCACAACGACGTCGACAGCTACTCGGCGTTCCTCGAAGCCGACAAGGAAACGAAAACCGGCCTCGCGAGCTATTTGAAAGAGCGCCGCATCGACACGATCTTTGTGACCGGGCTAGCGACGGATTTCTGCGTGGCCTGGACGGCGATCGATGGTCGCCACGCCGGACTCAACGTCTATGTGGTCGACGACGCTTGCCGCGGCATCGACATCAACGGTTCGGTGGCCGCGGCGTGGAAGGACATGACCGACGCCGGCGTGAAGAAGATCCAGTCAAGCGACATCGCTTAACTCGGGATCGTTATTGCGAGGAGCGTAAGCGACGAAGCAATCCGGACCGTGCTAGCGCACCACACCTGGATTGCTTCGCTACCGCTCGCAATGATAAGGCGCGGCGCTAGCGGTTTTTATCGCGGAAGCGGTCCATCAACGGCTTGTCCTGGCCGCCGTCGATCTCGATCATTGTGCCGTTCACCATTTGCATCAGCGGCGAGGCCAGCATCACCACCAAATTAGCCACCTCGTCGACTTCGGCAATGCGGCCGAGCGGGATCGAGGCCGGCGCCAGCGTATCGGCCTCCTCGTAAGAAATTTTCATATCGCGCGACATCGCTTTCACGAGCCCCGCCCAGCGCTCGGTGCGAACCGGGCCCGGATTGACAGCCACAAAGCTGATGCCGCTCTTGCCGTACTGGCCGGCAAGCGAAACCGTTAGGTTCTGCCCGGCGGCATTGGCCGCGCCCGGGCAAATTTCCCAATAGGACGGTTTGACGCCGTCATTGCCGATCAGATTGACGACGCGCCCGCCGCCTTGCTTGACCATGATCGGCAGTACGTAGCGCAGGCAGCGCACGTAACCCATAAACTTGAGCTGCAATCCCTTTTCCCAGTCGTCCTCGGTCAAATGCTCGATGACGCCGCCGGCCGCCGAGCCCGCGTTGTTGACCAGGATATCCACCCGGCCGAGTTCCGCATGGGCTTTTTCGACGAAAGCTTTGGCGTCGGCGTCCTTGCGAAGATCGGCGGCGATGGGGACGATCTTGCGGTTGGTCGCCCGCGCGACGTCCTTCGCGGTGGCCTCCAGCACATCCTTACGCCGCGCGCAGATGGCGACATCGACGCCTTCCTTCGCCAGCGCGATGGCAATGCCCTTGCCGATACCCTCGCTGCCGCCAGTGACCAACGCCGTCTTGCCCTGAAGCATCAGATCCATGCTCTAAGCCTCCCTGCTCGTCCGCCTTAAGGTGGATTCCTCGATTAAGCGCTTGAGCCGCTGCGGCGTAATTGGAAGCTCGGTCACTGCATTCGGCAAGCCCAACGCATCGTCAATCGCCGCCGCCAGTGCCGCGCCTACCGCGTTTGCTCCGCCCTCGCCTGCGCCTTTTAAACCCATTGGATTGAGTGGACTGGGCGCATCCTCGCATATGAGTACGTCGATTTGCGGTATTTCGCGCGCCGTCGGCATGAGATAATCGGCAAGCGTCACCGACAGCGGCTCGCCGCGCTCGTCGTACAAAAACTCTTCGAGCAGCGTGCCGCCAATACCTTGCGCGCAGCCGCCGGCGATTTGCCCTTCAATCAGCATCGGATTGACCGCCTTGCCGACATCATAGGCGACAAGGTAGCGCTCGATGGTCACGCCGCCGGTCGCGCGATCGATCCGGGTCACCGCGACGTGCACGCCGTAAGGATAATTCATGTGGCGGCTTTCGAAACAGCCTCCGGCTTTAAGCCCGCTCTCGCCTGGTGAGCGCCCATTTGCCGTCGGCCCGAGCGTTTGCGCCAGAGCGCCGAGGCTGATGGATGGGCCCGCCGCAGCATCGGTACGCACGACTTCGCCATCGACGACATCGAGCGCGCCTACCGGCGTCTGAAGAAGCTCCGCCGCAGCCGCCAGCGCCTTCGCGCGCACCGCAGTAGCCGCCAATCGCGTCGCCTCTCCGGTCATCACCGTCACGCGTGAGGCGAATGCGCCCATCCCGCGTTCGATCCGGTCGGTTTGTCCGTGCACGACATGCACGTCGCGATAATCCACGCCGAGCGTATCGGCGCAGATTTGCGCCAACGCCGTCTCCATGCCCTGCCCGACCGAAGCGGAGCCACTGATCAGTTCGACCGCGCCGTCGCCGCCGACTTCGATTTTGACCTCGTCGAATGGCCCCAAACCGCTTTTTTCCACGAACAAAGCGACGCCGGCGCCGACCAGTTCGCCCTTTTTGCGGCGGTTCACGATTTCGCGGCGAAGCGCAGGCCATTCGACGGCGGCCAGCGCCTTGCCGAGCAGCCCTGCGTAATCGCCTGAATCGAGGATGATTTCCGTCCCCAGCGTGTCGAGCGCCCGCGCATACGGCATCTGCTCTTTGCTGATCAAATTGCGCCGCCGCACCTCGATCCGATCCAAATCGAGCTTTTCCGCAACGGCATCCATCAGCCGCTCGCGCACAAAAGTGCTTTCGAAGCGGCCGGGCGCGCGGTAGGTCCCGCACGGCGTCTTGTTGGTCAACCTGATACGCGCCGAGGCGCGATAGGCTGGAACGCGGTATGGCCCCGGCAGCATCGCGACGGCGAGATCGGGCACGGTCGCCGCGTGCGTGCGTACATAGCCGCCTTGATCGTAGAAAATTTCGTCTTCGAGGGCGAGGATGACGCCCTCACGATCCACCGCTGCGCGTACGTGATGCTGTTGCTGGCGTGAGTGATTGGCGGCAATGAGATGCTCGCGGCGATCTTCGATCCATTTAACCGGGCGCTCGAAGCGCAACGCCGCCGCGCACACCAATAGGTCTTCCGGATAAAGTTCCCCGCGGATGCCGAAGCCACCGCCGACATGACCCTCGTACAGCTGAACGGAAGCGGGCCTGCGTCCCAGCATCCGGGCGATCTGGTCCCTGTTCCAATGCGGCACCTTGGCGGCGCCGTGCAGTTCGAGCACGTCGCGCGCTGCGTCGTAGCGGGCAATCGCGCCGCGCGTTTCCAGCGGCACGCCGGAATGCCGGCCGATCGAAAGCGTAGCGGCGACAATCGTGTGAGCGGACGCAAACGCCGCGTCGGCGTCACCGTAACCTTTACGCAGGATCGCCGGCTCGGTGGAAAGCCCAGGCTCGAACTCTCCAGGGTTGTCGCACGCACCGAGAATTGCCGGCAGTTCCTCAATCTCGACCGCCACAAGCTCGGCGGCGTCCTCCGCTAAATAAGGGTCTTCGGCAAAGACCGCCGCGACGGGTTCCCCGACGTAACGCACCCGATCGGTGGAAAACAGCCGTTGCCGGTACGGCTCGAGGCCCGCGACGCGGCTCAAGCGAAAATCAATGGGCGGAATGTCGGCGACATCCGCTGCCGCCCACACCGCGTACACGCCGCTTGTCGCGAGCGCTGCGCGGGCATCGATCGACCGCAATCTGCCGTGCGCGAAGCTCGATCGAACGACGCGCATATGCAATTGCCCAGGGAACGAAATGTCAGCGGCAAATCGGCCCCGACCGGTCAACAGTGTCCGGTCCTCAAGGCGCGGCAGCGAGCGGCCGATGTGTTGCGTCTTGGTTTGCGGACGAGCCATCAGTTCAGCGCTGCCGCAATTCGGCCGCCGCCGCGCGAACGGCCTTCACGATATTCTGGTAGCCGGTGCAGCGGCACAAGTTGGACGAGAGCACGTCGATAAGTTCTTCGTCGCCAATTTCGGGATGGCGTTCCAGCACTCCCGTCACCAGCATTAAAAATCCCGGTGTGCAAAAGCCGCATTGCAGTCCGTGATGCTCCATGAAAGCGCGCTGCAGCGGATTAAGTTCGTCGCCGTCGGCCAGGCTTTCGACCGTGCGAATGGCTTTACCCTGCGCCTGCACGGCAAACATCAGACAGGAGCGGACCGGTGCGCCGTCAACAAGCACGGTGCAGGCGCCACAGACTCCGTGTTCGCAGCCGATGTGTGTGCCGGTCTGGCCGCAATCCTCGCGGATGGCATCGACCAGCGTGCGCCGCGGTTCGACGCTGATGGCGTAGGCGCGCTCGTTAACAGTGAGGGTGATGCTGGTCCGCTCGGTCATTGCCGGCACTCCCCAGCATCGCGCAGCGCCGCGCGAATTCGTTGCGGCGTTGCCGGAATTTCGTTGAGCGCGACACCGAACGGCGCGAGCGCGTTGTTGACGGCGTTTAGAATAGCGGCCGGCGCACCGATCGAGCCGCCTTCGCCGAGGCCCTTCGAGCCGGTAACCGTTTCCGGACTTAATGTCTCGAGATGCAGAATTTCGATCGGGGGTATCTCGCGGCAAGTAGGCGGCAAAAAATCGGCGAGATTGGCGGTGAGGATATTGCCGATCTCGTCGTAAATGATTTCCTCAAGCAGCGCATTGCCGATGCCCTGGGCGACACCGCCGGTGATCTGACCGTCAACAATCATCGGATTGACGAGCCGGCCGGCATCCTCGGCGACAATGAATCGCTCGATGCGCACCTGCCCGGTTTCCGGATCGACTTCGACAATCGCGCAATGACAGGCATTCGAAAAAGTGCCGGCGGGGTCGTAGGTCGCCGTTTCGGAAATACCCGGATCGATATCGCCTTTGAAGAGGTGAGACTGGTGGTACGCGGCACGGGCCAGACTTTCGATGGCAAGAATGCGATCGGTTCCGACGATCCGGACAACACCGTCTTCGATCACAATGTCTTCGGGTGCGGCTTCAAGAAGCCGGCCGGCAATGCGCAACAGTTTCGCGCGCACCTTGCGAGCCGCGAGAAGGCTTGCGCCACCGGCGATGACCAGTGAGCGGCTGGCGAACGTCCCCCAGCCATAGGGCGTGCGGTCGGTGTCGCCGTGAATCACCTTGATCCGTTCCGGTGCGACGCCGATCTCGTCGGCGACAATCTGGGCAAGTGTGGTGCGCAGCCCCTGACCGTGCGGACTGGCGCCGATGCGAAGTTCGACGAAACCCGAAGGGTCCATCGATAATTCGACGGTTTCCCATCCGGGCGTCACCCCCATACCGCGCGCCGCGAACGCCGGGGTGCCGTAGCCGGTCCGTTCCGAGAAGGTCGCAAGGCCCAACCCCAGGTAACGGCCCTGCCCTAGCGCCTCCTCCTGGCGCCGGCGGAATGCCGGCAGATCGGCGGCGCCGACCGCCATCTCCAGCGTCTGCCGGTAGGTTCCTTCGTCGAACTTCAGACCGGTCGCCGAAGTGTAAGGAAATTTTTCGATCAGGTTGCGGCGGCGAAGTTCGGCGGGTTCGATGGCGAATTGTACTGCCGCCGCATCCATCAGCCGCTCCAGCGCCAAGGTGATTGCCGGACGCGACACACCGCGATACGGCGCCATCGGGCACGTGTTGGTGAGCACGCCCCGCGCGAGGCAGGAATAGGCGCGCACATCGTAAGGACCGGGCAATTCCGCCATCGCCATCAGCGGTTCGACCGCGCAGGTGGTCGGATAGCACGAATAGGCGCCGACATTGGCGGTTACCTCGGCAAGAAGCGCGACGAGCTTTCCATGCCCGTCAAAACTGCCCTGCAGGCGGAGATACTGATCGCGGCCGTGGAACGCGGCGATCAGATTTTCGCGGCGATCTTCCGTCCAGGAGACCGAGCTTTGCAGTTTGCGCGCGAGCCAGACCAAGACGACATATTCCGCCACGAGCGACATTTTCTGCCCGAACCCGCCACCGACATCCGGAGCAATGACGCGCAGGTCGCTTTCCGCCATTCCAAGCAGATCGGAGATGGCGGTGCGCATCAAATGCGGCATCTGCGTCGCGCAGGTGAGCGTGATCCGGCCAGACGCGGCGTCATAGGCCGCAAGTCCGGCACGGCCTTCGAGCGGGGTTGCATTCTGGCGCCGCGAACGGACTTCAACGGCGACCTGCCGCTCAGCAGCTTCTTGCACGGCGGCGAACCCGGGCGTCTCGAATTTTGCCTCAACGGCGATGTTGCGCGGAGCTATTTCGTGGATTGGGCGCGCATCAGGCGCAAGCGCCGCGCGCGCGTCCGCGACCACGGGGATTTCGGCGATGTCTACGGCGACGAGCTCGGCAATATCCTCGGCTTCCGCTTCGCTCGCAGCAACGACTGCCGCTATCGGTTCGCCGACGAACCGCACCACGCCGTTCGCCAAAATGGGCTGTTCGACCTGCACGTACCCGAATTTATGCAAGGCCGGCGCGATCGGTTTCACGCCGTTGAGGTCACTCGCGGTGATGACGCTCGCGCCGTCCGGCACGGTGATCTTTGCAATGCGCCCGGCGGCCACCGCGCTGCGCACGAAACGCACGCGATGCGCTGCTTTGAAATCGGCGGTGAAACGGCCGCGGCCCCGGAGCAGCGCCGGGTCTTCCAGACGCCGGATCGAACGGCCGACCCAGGTCATTCCCGAACCTTTGGTCGGCGCGCTCATGCGAGCGTCCGTTCAAGCGCGCGTTGAGTGACCGCGCGAACCAGATCCAGCCGGAACGCTGCATCGGCCTGCGCGTCTTCGATTGGCTCGATCGCTTCTGCGGCGGCCTCGGCCGCGGCGCGAAAGACTTCATCGCCGGGCTTGCTGCCCGCGAGCACGGCTTCGGCTTGCGCAATCCGCCGCGGGTGTCCTTCGGCGCCGCCAATTCCGACGCGAGGCTCGGCGATGACTCCGCCGTCGATCCGATACGCCGTCAGCGCCATCGCGAGCGCATAATCGCCAGCCCGCCGGCTAAACTCATAGAAACCGAACCGCGCATCGGCCGCGAGCAAGGGTATGCGCGCTTCGAGCAACAATTCGTCCTCGGCAAGCGTGGTGCCCATCATGCCGGTGAAGAAATCGGCCGCGGCAATGGTCCGGCGGCCACGCTTACTCACCGCGACGAGATCGGCGTTCAACGTCACCGCGGTCAAACACCATTCCGACGCCGGATCGGCGTTGGCGAGACTGCCACAGAAGGTGCCGCGAATTCGTATCGGGTAATGCGCGATATTCGAAGCGACCGCCGAAAGCAACGTGGCCGTCGGACCCGGCGCCACCGAGCGATGAAACGCGGCGTGACGCACGCACGCGGAAATCTGCAGCGCATCGTCGGCGATCGCGAGGCGTTCGAGACCTTCGACGCCATTGATATCGATCAGATGCGCCGGGCGGGCCATGCGAAACGCCATCATCGGAACGAGGCTCTGCCCACCGGCAAGAATCCGGCCGTCGAGTGGCGCGAACTCGGCGAGTTGATCCACGACCTCTTCGACGGTCCGTGGAGCGTGATAAGCGAACGTCGCGGGCTTCACCGGACCATATGTCCTGTCGAGTTCAAGCGCATTTCCCCAGCATGCTTGGAACGATGGTCCCCCGAAGTCAACGCGCGGCCCGGCCGCCGAAGAAGCCCTTCAGATAGTGTCCGTTAACGTGCTGGAGCATGGCGTACGGCGTCCGCCAACATCGCAGCGGATCAATTCCTTCGTGTAGGAAGCAGAGATTGCAGGACACACAATCGACCGGGCCGCGGCGGCCTTGGGCGATTTTGTTGACCAGATCTGGCTCGCGGACGAACGGGCGCGCCAACGCCAGGAAATCGGCGTCGCCCGAGGAAATGACGTCGTCCATGAGTTCCGTGGAACGGATGCCCCCGACCAGGATCAACGGAATATCGACCGCAGCCTTGGCTGCCCGAGCGAACGGCCGGTAATAGGCTTCGGGTACTGGTCGCGAGAAACTGCGATGGAGCATGCCGTCGGCAATCGCCCGCAGGCGGCTTACTCCGGCATAAGGCCGGATGTTCTCGCGATAGGACGTCATCACGCCGTAGGTGACTTCGAGCGCGGCAACACCTTCGACCGCAAGTTGCCTCGCGATGGAAAGACCGTCGCTCATTGTCAGGCCGTCCGCGACCGCGTCTGCGAGCCCAAGCCGGGCTGTGATTGGAAAATCGGCGCCGGTCGCCCGCCGCACCGCGCGATAGACTTCGAGAATGAAGCGGGCGCGCCGTTCCGCGTCACCGCCCCAGCGATCGTCACGGCGATTAGCGAACGGTGAATTGAATTGCGACAGCAGATACCCGTTGCCGGAGTGAAGATGCACGCCGTCGAAGCCGGCGCGTTGCGCGCGTGCAGCAGCGGCGGCGAAGCTTGCAATGACATCCCCGATATCGCTCTCGGTCATTTCGACCGGTGGCCGCGCAAAGATCGCGTTTGGCACAATGGAAGGTGCAAGCGGCACGATTTCGGGAATGAGCGACTGGCTGCCAGCATGGCTTAATTCCGCAAAGATGCGGCTGCCATGCCGGTGCACGGCATCGGTCACGCGCACAAGCGGTGCGATGCGCTCGTCACGATCGACACCGAGCTGCCGGGGTTCGTATTGCCCGCGCGGCTCCACGTAAATGTGTCCGGTAATAATGAGGCCGGCGCCACCGCGCGCGAGATCCGAATAGAGCCGCACGACTTCGTCGGTCGCCTCACCGCTCGCTGTTGCCATGGTTTCGGAAGTTGCCGCGCGAATGATGCGGTTCTTGAGGGCAAGCCCGCCGATGTTGCCGGGGCGCATGAATGCGTGCTGCGGCGGCGGCATTTCTGGCGCGTTACTCAGGTTCGCTCTTCTCTTACGTAGGGTTGGCCCAACGCCGCCGGTTCGTCGGAACCGATCCGCCCGCGTACCTCCTGCCAGACCATCACCGCTAGCGTCGCGAGATAAGGCGTCATCAACATGAAATATTGCGGCACGCGGATACCCGCCGCCGCCACTTGCGGAATAAGCGCTTCGATGCCGCCAAAAAGGAGCGCGCCGACAAGTGCGCGCCACGGATGCCAACGCGCAAAGATCACGAGAGCCACCGCGATCCAGCCGCGCCCACTGGTCATCCCGGCGATCCAGATTTTTGCGCTGCCCACCGAAAGGTATCCGCCGGCCAAACCGACCAAAGCCGAACCGCCGATCACTGCAGCAAAGCGATACAGGTAAATGTTAAGACCGGCGGCGTCGGCCGCCTCGGGATTCTCGCCGATGGCGCGCAAGCGCAAGCCCGCATTGGTGCGGTTGAGAAAATAAGTAACCGCGATGAAAATTGGGATAGTCAAATAGACGATGAGGTCTTGGGTAAACAATACTCGGCCCACGACCGGCAATTCCGATAGCGGATAGAGCGGCAAAACGTGCAAGCCCGATACGGTACGATTGGACCAGTTGGCGACCGTCCCGATGAGATTGGTGAGGCCTTGGCAAAAAAACACCAGCGACAGGCCGGCGATCACCTGATTGACCCGCAACAGCACGACCAATACGGCAAAGAGAATTGAAACGAAAGCACCGGCGATCATCGCAGCGACCAGCGCGAGCAGCGGATGACCGCCAAACGACAGATAAGCGGCGACCCCGGCGAGCGCGCCGACGAGCATCAATCCTTCGGCGCCGAGCGAAAGCACGCCCGAGCGCTCGCTTATAATCAGCCCCAGCGATGCCAGCGCATAAGGGACCGCGAGCGACGGCAGATTGGCCAGCCAGCTTATGACGATGTCCTGCACGGCCGCGCCCTCAGCGTTGCAGACGGATACGATGACGGATGAAGAATTCAGAAGCCGCCACGCACATCACGATGATCGCCTGGATCATTTGGACCATCGAAAACGGTATCTGATAGAAGATCTGAAAGCTCTGGCCGGTGACGAACAGCATGGCAATGAGGGCTGCGACAATGGCGGCGGCGATCGCGTTGTTGCGCGCGAGGAAGGCGATTAGGACTCCGGAAAAGCCATAACCCTCAAAGAAGCCTTGGGTGAGCCGGCCGGCAATGCCCGAGGGAACGACGAAGCCGCCCAGCCCAGCGAGCGCGCCGGACATTAGCACCGCTGTCCAAACCACCGGGATGATCGGCACGCCGACGAGGCGTCCCATTGCCGGATTGGCATAGATGAATTTCAGATAAAACCCGAAGCGGCTGAATTCGGCGAACCACCAAACCATTACTACTAGGACAAGGGCGAGCGGCAGCGCCGCGTTGATGCCGTGGCCGATATCCGGCAAACGCTCGGCGTTCGCGTAAAGCGACGAGTGCGGAAACCCGTCCTTTGAGTCTTTCCAAGACCCGTAAAGAAGGTCGTAGAGGCAATAGGTGGCGACGTAATTAAGAAGCAGTGTCGAAATGATTTCGTTGACGGCAAACTTTAGCCGCAGCAACGCCGGTATCGCGACCCAGGCCATGCCGGCCAGCATGGCAAACAGCGCCATGAGCGGTAATCGCAACGCTTCCGGGCCGACGTGGTAGATCGAGACCGCAGTCGCCGCGATGCCGCCCCACACCATCTGGCCCTCGAGGCCGAGATTCCAAAAGCGGGCGCGAAAGCCGATCGAGGCAGCGATGCCAACGAGGATGAGCGGCGCCGCCTGAACGAGTACCGCATGCAGGCTTTGTGCGTCGAAGACATTGCTGGCGAATTCATTGACGAGCTGGCTGGGCGGCACGCCGCACGCGACCAAAATAACCGCGGAAATGAACATTCCGATCAGGATCGAGCAAGCAACCGCCACTGCCTGCTTCCAGGCCGGCATATCAAGCCGCACTTCCAAAATCATACGGCCAAACGGCCACCAGCTGCCGACTGGAGAGCCCGCGCGCGATAGCGAAAGCGGCGGCAAGGCGGCATGCTGATCAGACATGATCCACCATGGCGCGCCCAACGGCGTTGCGATCGGCGGGAGCGTCGAATTCGGCAACGATACGGCCGCGCGTCATCACACCGATGCGGTCGGCAATGCCGAGCACCTCGTCGAGGTCCTCGCTGATGAGCACGACCGCTGCGCCGGCGTCGCGGGCTGCCACAAGGCGCGCGTGCACGGCGGCGCAGGCCCGCACATCGAGCCCGCGGGTCGGGCTGTGGGCGACAATGATCGAAGGCGCGCGGCTGAGTTCGCGCGAAAGGATAAGCTTCTGGGCGTTGCCTCCGGACAATGTTCCGGCTCGCTGCGACAAGCTGCGCACGCCCTGCACTTCGAATTCGTTGACCGCGGCTTGCGTCGCCCGCCGCATGCCGGTGCGATCAATGAGAGCTATCGATCCGAACCGCCCTTCGTGGATGAAGCCGATCGCGAAATTATCGACAATGGAAAGCCTGGTCGCGAGACCGAACCATTGGCGGTCGGCAGGCACAGAAGCAACACCGTAATCGCGGCGTTGCCGCGGCGTCGCCCTCGTTATGTCCGCCGCCGTTGGCGACCCCGGCTCTTCAATCGAAATGGCGCCCGCGCTCGGCTGCCGCCCGCCGACCAACGCTTCGGCCAACTCGGTCTGCCCGTTACCGCCGACGCCGGCAATGCCGTAAATCTCGCCCGAGCGGACCGAAAAGGTCGCATCAAGCAGCGGGGTGTGGCCTTCGACGGTGGAGCTTGCCAGCCCCGTGACGTTGAGCCTGACGGCGCCGGCCGACTTGGCAGATCTGCTGGGTGTTACAACATGGGAGCCGACCATCAGCGTGGTGAGCTGTTCGGCCGTTGTTTGCCGCGGATCGACCGTCGCCAGCGTCTTGCCGCCGCGCATGATAGTCACGCGGTGGGCGAACGCCTTCACATCGCGAAGCTTGTGCGTCACCAGAATAACGGCCGCGCCGCCTTCGGCGATGTCGCGCACCATGGCGAGCAGGCGTTGCGCCTCGCCTTCGGTAAGGACCGCCGTCGGTTCGTCAAGAATGAGAATGCGGGCGCCGGCGACCAGCGCCTTGATGATTTCGACGCGCTGCTGTTCGGCGATCGACAGGCGATCGACGCGGCGGGCGGGGTCGAGCGAGAAGCCAAGCGCGTTGGCTTTCTCTTTGATCTCGCGTTCGATGGTCGCTTTGCCGCTGCGGAAATTGCCGCGCGGATTAGCCAACAGGACGTTCTCGGCGACGGTGAAGCGTTTCACCAGCTTGTAATTCTGGTGAATCATCCCGATGCCGTGCTGCATGGAGTCGCGCGGTCCGGCAAACCGGCACGGCACACCGGCGACCGCGATCGAGCCGGCATCGGGCGAATAAAGCCCCGCAGCAACGTTCATCAGCGACGATTTCCCGGCGCCGTTTTCGCCCAGAAGGGCGTGGACCTCGCCGTATTCGACACTCAAATGCGCGGCGTCGAGCGCCAGGAAATCGCCGAAGGATTTCGTGATGCTGCCGAGCTTAAGCCCCGTCGCCATGATCAGCAGCACATCCGCAAGCTCCGGGCGGCGCCGATGCGCCGCCCGGTATTGCCGTTACTGAGTAATGACACCTTTCACGTACCAATCCATCTTCCACAGGCCGCCGTCATCCAGCACTTTGCCGGCGGCAACGCGTTCCTTGCCGTCGCGGTCGGAGAGCGGGCCGCCGAAAACTTGCTTGGTGCCTTTGATGATCTCCTCGCGAACCGCCATCACCTTGTCGACCACGTCCTTCGGAACGACGCTGTTGCAACAAGCGATATCTGTGCCGCCGGCGGCGATCCCCGGGAACGAGCCGTACGGGTCGGGCGTCCAGTTGCCGGCTTCGATTTTCTTGAGCTCGGGAACGAAGTAGCGGTCCCAGACCCACTTCGAGGAGCATAGCGTCGCCTTCGGCGCAAACTCGCTCAAATCGCGATTGTGTCCGGTGCCATAGACACCGCGCTCCTGCGCGACAATCTGCGTCGTCGGTGTGTCGATTTGCTGGCCGAGCACGTCGGCGCCTTGGTCGATGACGGCGGTGTCGGCGGCGCGTTCCTTGACGGGATCGTCCCAGGCGCCGGTAAAGACGGCGTGCACGTCGGCCTTCGGATTTACCGCCTGCGCGCCGAGCGCGAAAGCGTTGACGGTCCAGTTCACGAGGCCAATCGGATGCGCAGTGACGAAGCCGAGATGTCCGGATTTGGACATCGCACCGGCGACCATCCCGCACAGATACTGACTCTCATAGCTGCGACCGTAGACCGACCCGAGATTGGGGCCGTGCTGCGTGCCCGACACGTCGATGAAGGCGATCTTCGGATTTTGCTCGGCGAGTTCCTTGAAGGCGTCGGAATAGCCGAACGAGCTGCCGAGGATAATGTTGTAGCCGCGTTGGATATAACGCTCCGCGGCCGGTTTGATCTTGGCGGCATCATCGGGGATGCTCTCGACAAACGGAATGGTGGTGTTGAGCTCCTTTTCCATTTTCACGCGCGCTTCATCGATCGCCTGCTGCCAGCCGCCGTCATTTTTGGCGTTGAGATAGATCCAGGCGATTTTCGGCGGGCCCTCAAGCGTAAAAGCACCGGCCGGAGGCCCCGCGAGCGCCAACATGGCGCCGGCGACAACGAACGCTCGTCCCAACATTTCCGCTCTCCCCGTCGCAGCGCTGGTGATCGTCACTGCCCAGCTCCGCGAGCGCTGTGGATACGCGGGCGAGGCGCTTTGCTTCGAAAAGTGTTCTAATAATTGAAGTTACGCAAGCTCCGTTATAGGACGAGCTCTGTGCTTGCGGCCCGGTTACAACCGCCAAGATATCGAGGAGCGCGCGATGGACGTTTTTGTATACGGCGAAAGACGATCCCTACCGGCGGATTTCCACGAGTTCCTGACGGTGTCAGACACCGCGATCGTATCGATCGATCTGCACCAGGGCCATCTCGCCGATACGCCGGATTGCCCCTGCCCCGCGCCGCGGGCGCGCGAAGTGGTCGAAGGAGTAAACCGCTTCCACGCCGCTGCCCGCGCGCTCGGCATTCCGGTCATTCACATCAAAAGCGTGGTGCGCAGCGACGGCAGCGATGACGTCAATGGCATAAAATCAGCCTGGCGGTATGTGTTTCCTCTCTATGTCGGCCCAATCCCCAATTCCGATCAGCACGCCATCGAAGGCAGCCGCTGGACCCAATTCGTCACCGAGGTCGCCGACGAGGACAAGGTGGTGCAAACAAAGAAGCGGCTTTCGGCGTTTTATCCAACCGACCTCGATTTTCTGTTGCGCAATATGGGCGTCAAACGGCTCGTGCTTAACGGGTGCATGACTGACTGCTGCATTCTCAATAGCGCGTTCGATGCTTCCAATCTCGGCTATCGAGTGACAGTGGCGAAAGACCTAGTCCGCGGTACCAACGCAGAGATGGAGGACGCGGCTTTGAAAATGATTTCGCTGCACATCGGGCTCGTTGCCGAGAGCGGCGATCTCGTGGCCGAATGGCAAAAGCAGATCGATGCCGGCAACGCGCCGGTCGCGCGCATGAAGCTTGCGCGTGCTTAAGATTTCTGACCCATCTCCCTTTCGTCAATTCGAGGTGCCGCTTCATGAAAATTGTCGACCTTAGCCACTTAATGAATGTGCATACGCCCGGTTGGGTCGGCTACGCCGGCAACCAAATGTACTATGCGCAAAACTTGCAGACCAAAATGATCGTGGCGCAGCGGATTGACACCGCGCTTCACGTCGGCACCCACATCGACGGCGCCATGCACGGCACCGATGGCATGGGCGACATGGCCTCCTACCCGCTCGATTTTCTGGTCGGGGCCGGTGCGGTCGTCGATATTTCCGCGCACATGGACGACTGGGCGGTCATCACTCCGCAAATGATCGAGTCCGCGCCGGTCGAGGTGAAGGACGGCGACATATTGATCATTCGCACCGGCTGGAACCGCTACTGGGAAGGACAGCCGCAACAGGATTTGGTCCGCTATTTTTGCATGCATCCCGGCGGCAATATTGAGCTCCTGGAGTGGATGCTGAAGAAAAAGATCAAGTGGTTCGGTATCGACTGCGGCTCGGCGGATCATTCGATGAACACGTCCATTCGTCACATGCGCCCGGACATCGCCAAACGCTTCGAGCAAAAAGTCGGCAAAACGTGTGAGGAATTCTTCGGTGAGTTTCACTACACGCACAAGAAATCCGGCCGCCACGTCGTCGACAATATCTTCCCGTTCCACAGCTACGCGTTTTCCGAGGGATTAATCCACGCCGAGAATATCGGCGGCGACGTGGAAAAGGTGCTCAATCAACGCTTCATTATCGGCGCCTTTCCATGGCGTTATGAAGGCTTGGAAGCTTGTCCATGCCGCATTGTGTGTTTCACCGGTTGCGGGGACTCCGTCGAAGCGATCGGCGACGTCGCCAAGGCGATCTTCTCGCGGCGTTAGGCGGCGGCAAGCACACCTGCGGAGCGATGGCTGCTGCACAAAATGCGGCGGGAGTGATAGGGACAAGGGCCGGACGGCACGCTAAGTTTGAACAGGAAAACTCGGAGCAGGACCATGCGCTCTCACGCCATTGCCATCCTCGCCGGTGCGTTGTCATTCGCGGCCGCGCCGCCGGTATCCGCCCAAGAGACAATAAGGATCGGCGAACTCAACAGTTACAAGAGCCAGCCGGCCTTTCTTGAGCCTTACAAGAAGGGCTTGGACATGGCCGCCGACGAGATCAACAAGTCGGGCGGCGTATTGGGCAAGAAGCTCGAAATCGTTTCGCGCGACGACGGCGGCAATCCGGGAGACGCGGTGCGTGTCGCCGAAGAATTGGCGACGGCGGACGGCATAAATATCCTTTGCGGCACCTTCCTTTCTAACATCGGCCTCGCCGTTACCGAGTTCGCCGGCAAGAAAAAGGTCTTCTTCCTGGCCGCCGAACCGCTGACCGACAAGATCACTTGGGCGAACGGTAACCGCTATACGTTCCGGCTGCGGCCTTCGACCTACATGCAGGTAGCTATGCTGCTGCCCGATGCGGTCGCCGCCAAGAAGAAGCGGTGGGCGCTGGTCTATCCGAATTTCGAATACGGACAGTCGGCAGCCGCGGCGTTCAAGGAGATGATGAAGGCGAAGCAGCCAGACGTCGAGTTCGTGACCGAGCAGGCGACGCCGCTCGGCAAAATCGACGCCGGCGCTGTCGCCCAGGCCATCGACGACGCCAAGCCCGACGCCATCTTCAGTGCCTTGTTTGGCGGTGACTTGACGAAATTCGTGCGCGAAGGCGGAACCCGCGGCACGTTCAAGGATCGGGTCGTGGTGGATTTGTTGGGCGGCGAGCCCGAATATCTCGATCCGCTGAAGGACGAGGCACCGGCCGGCTGGATCGTCACCGGTTATCCTTGGGACGCGGTCGACACCTCAACGAACAAGACCTTCGTCGGCGCCTACCAGGGGCGCTATCACGACTACCCGCGGGTCGGCTCGATTGTCGGCTACGTCACCATCAAGTCGCTCGCCGCCGGCATAGCCAAGGCGGGCTCGACCGACACCGAGAAGCTCGTCGAAGCCTTCAGCGGGCTCGCGGTAGATACTCCCTTTGGTCCGATCACCTATCGCGCGAGCGACCACCAGGCCACCATGGGCGCCTTTGTCGGCAAGCTCGCCGTCAAGGATGGCCACGGCACCATGGTGGATTTCAAATATGTCGACGGCGCGAGCGTGCTCCCGTCCGATGCCGAGGTGAAAAAGTTGCGGCCGGCCTCGGCGGACTGAGACGGCGAGCGTCGCCGAAATGCGGTGACGCTTTCCCGCACCTTTGCTAACGTTTCCGCATGAGCTGGGAAGGCCTTGCGTTCCAGGCCCTTGACGGCCTTTCCTCGGCGTCCGGCCTGTTCTTCGTCGCCGCCGGGCTTTCGCTGATCTTCGGCGTCACGCGCATTATCAACATCGCGCACGGCTCGTTCTATATGCTCGGGACCTACATCGCCGTCACGCTGGTGACGGCGATGAGCGGTGCGCTCGGGTTTTGGGGCGGCATTGTGTTGAGCGCAATCAGTGTCGCGGTGCTGGGCGCGGCGATCGAGTTTCTGCTGTTGCGCCGCATTTATTCGTCGCCTGAGTTGTTCCAGCTGCTGGCGACCTTCGCCATCCTTCTGATCATCAACGACGCTGCGCTCTGGCTGTGGGGACCCGAGGACCTGCTCGGCCCGCGCGCTCCCGGTCTCAGCGGCGCCGTCGAAGTCCTCCACCGCCACATGCCGACTTACGATGTCTTTCTCATCGTGGTGGCGCCGGTCGTGCTGTGCATTCTGTACGTCGTGTTTGCGCGCACCCGGTTCGGCCGGCTGGTGCGCGCGGCGACCGAGGACCGCGAGATGCTCGGCGCGCTCGGCGTCAACCAGTCGGTGCTGTTTACCGCCGTTTTCGCGCTCGGCTCGCTGCTGGCCGGGCTGGGCGGCGCGTTGCAGGTCGCCCGTGAACCGGCCGACCTTGGCGTCGATCTTGCGGTGATCACCGACGCCTTCGTGGTGGTCGTCATCGGCGGCATGGGCTCAATCGTCGGCTCTTATGTTGCCGCTGTGCTCGTCGCTGAGGTGAAGGCGCTGTGCATCGGCCTCGGCCTTGTCAGTTTCGCCGGCTTTTCCGTGAATTTTTCCAAGCTGACCTTGGTGGCCGAGTTCTTGGTCATGGCGGTGGTGCTGATCGTCCGGCCGCAAGGTTTGCTGGGCCGGCCGCAGCAACCCACCCGCACTCCCGGAGCCGTTGAGGCGCCAATCCGGCCGGCCTCGGTGCCGTCCGCGATCGTCGCGGCCGCGATCGTCGCGATGCTTATCTTGGTACCGCTGAGCGGACGTGCCCCACCCTATGCGCTCGTGCTCGGAATCGACGTGGTCATCGCCGCTTTATTCGCGACCAGCTTGCATTTCATCATGGGCCCGGGCGGCATGCATTCCTTTGGCCATGCCGCCTATTTCGGATTAGGCGCCTATGGCGCGGCGCTGTTGGTGAAATGGCTTTCCGTGTCGATGGGTGTGGCGCTCGTCGCCGCGCCTTTCGCGGCGCTGCTCGGCGCGCTGTTATTCGGCTGGTTCTCGGTGCGACTCTCCGGTGTCTATCTCGCCATGCTGACTTTGGCTTTCGCCCAGATCGTATGGTCGATCGCGTTCCAATGGCAGGATCTTACGGGCGGATCGAACGGCGTGCTCGGCATCTGGCCGAGTGCTCCGTTCGATCGGCTTCCGACATTTTTCCTGCTTGCGCTCACGCTGGTCGTCGCCGGCATTTTGCTGCTGCGCCGCGTCCTGTTCGCGCCGTTCGGCTACGCCATGCGTGCGGGCCGCGACTCGCCGTTGCGCGCCGAAGCCATCGGCATCAACGTGAAGCGCGTGCACTGGCTTGCATTTGCGCTCTCGGGCCTCGTCTGCGGGCTGGCTGGCGGCATTTTCGCCTTCGCTAAAGGCTCGATCTCGCCGGAGACGATCAGCATCGGTCGCTCGATTGATGGGCTCGTCATGGTGCTGCTCGGCGGCATCCAGGTCTTGTCCGGCCCGATTGTCGGCGCCACCGTTTTTACGGTGCTGCAGGATTTTGTCATGCAGCAAACCGAGTATTGGCACGCACTGCTTGGTGTCATCATTCTGGTGCTGGTGCTCGCGTTTCCCGCCGGCCTCGCGGGTTCGTTTCTGCGCTTCGCCGCACGCAGGCGGTCATCATGAACGAACTCGTGGTATCGTCGCTGTTCAAGAGCTTCGGCGCCGTGCGCGCGGTCGACGACGTGAGCTTTTCGGTTGCCGCCAGCGAATTCCTGGCGCTGATCGGCCCGAACGGCGCCGGCAAATCCACCTGCTTCAACACCATCAACGGGCAACTCAAACCCGATGCCGGCGCTATCCGCTTCGCCGGCCGCGATATCGCCGGATTGCCGCCGCGCGAAATCTGCCGCAGTGGGGTCGCTCGCACGTTTCAGGTTGCGGCCACTTTCGGCTCAATGACCGTCGCGGAAAACGTTCAGATGGCGCTGATCGCCCATGCCGGCGAGACCTACGGGCTGTGGCGCAGGGCGAGCTCGTATCATCGCGCGCGCGCGGTCGAGCTTTTGGAGCAGGTCGGCATGGCGGCGGCCGCGGATCGCGCATGCCGTGAACTTGCCTACGGCGACGTCAAGCGCGTCGAGTTCGCCATCGCGCTTGCCAGCGATCCGCGCTTGTTGCTGATGGACGAGCCGACTGCTGGGATGGCGCCGCGCGAACGCAATGAACTGATCGCTCTGGTCAAATCTATCGTCGTCGAGCGTGGCGTTTCGGTGCTCTTCACCGAGCATTCGATGGACGTGGTGTTCGCCTTTGCCGACCGCATCCTGGTGATGGCGCGCGGGCGCCTGATTGCCGCCGGCGACGCCAAGACCATCCGCAGCGATCCGACCGTTCGGCAGGTGTATTTCGGCAGCGGCCGAATTTCGGCGCGGGAGCGAACGCACCCATGAGCGAGGCACCGGCACTCGCGGTCGATCGCCTCAACGCCTGGTACGGCACCGCGCACATTCTGTTCGACATGAGCTTTACCGTCGGCCGCGGTGAGGTCGTCGCGCTGATGGGCAGAAACGGCGCCGGCAAATCGACCACCATGAAAGCGGTCATGGGATTATTGCCGCGGCGAAGCGGAACCGTTCACCTCAATGGCCGTGACGTCTCGGCGCTCAAGCCGTTTGAAATTGCCCGCCTCGGTATGGGCTTCACCCCTGAAGACCGCCGCATTTTCTCTGACCTCACCGTCCTGGAAAATCTCGACGTCGGCGTGCGGCCACCGCGCACAACAATCGCCGGTGCGCCGGCGACCTGGACCGTCGAGGCCGTGTTCGAACTTTTCCCCAACCTCGCCGAATTGCGCCACCGGCGCGGCGGCCACATGAGCGGCGGCGAACAACAGATGCTCACCATAGCGCGCACGCTGATGGGCAATCCGCTGGTCATCCTGCTCGACGAACCGTCCGAAGGCATCGCGCCGGTGATTGTCGAACGTATCGCCGACACCATCGTGCAGCTCAAAAGATCCGGGCTTTCGATCCTTTTGTCGGAACAGAATGTCGGCTTCGCCGAGGCGGTATCGGACCGCGCCTATATGCTGGAAAAAGGGCAAATTCGCTGGACCGGGACGATGGCGGAACTCGCCGCCAATCCGGAGGTCCAACGCAACTACCTGGTGTTATGACGCGCAAACTTCGACGCGCGCCGCGGCACCGCCCTAGTTGTCGCGTTTGCCCGGATCGGCG
Source organism: Xanthobacteraceae bacterium (assembly GCA_036845025.1). GTDB lineage: Bacteria > Pseudomonadota > Alphaproteobacteria > Rhizobiales > Xanthobacteraceae > BOG-931. The sequence goes on from DAIUEQ010000027.1 coordinate 20,767, forward strand.
TGTGTTCCGGTATAACTGATGCGCCAAATGGTGCCGCCGGTGTCGTCGGCGACCAGCAGCGATCCGTCCTTGGCCACCGCCAACGCCGCTGGCCGTCCCCAGACTTCGGCGCGCCGTTCGCCCGAGATCCAAAAGCCGGTGGCGAAGTTCGTATAAGATCCTTCCGGCTTACCGTCCTTGAACGGCACATCCACCACCTTGTAGCCGGTCGGCTCGGATCTGTTCCACGAACCCTTGAGTGCCACGAAGGCGTGGCCTTTGTACTCGGGTGGGAACTGATCGCCCTCATAGAATACGAGGTCGAGCACCGATGAATGCGCTTCGAACAAAAGGTCAGGGGTAATTGCGGCGTTGACTTTGTCGGGCGCAAGGCTGGCAAATCCGGCCTGCGGATGCTTGCCGATATAAGCGTAAGGCCAACCGTAAAACCCTCCCTCTTTGACATGGGTGAGATAGTCGGACGGCAGGCGATCGCCGAGGCCATCGCGCTCTTGCACCAGCGCATAGAGTTCGCCGGTTTGCGGATGAAACGCGAGCGCCGTCGGGTTGCGCATGCCCGAAGCAAACGTTGTCTGCTCGGAGCCATCGGCGGCAAAGCGCTGGATGGTCGCCTTCGGCGCCGGCTCGACGCCGACGTTGCCGGAAGAGCCTACGCCGACAAACAACGCGCCGGTTTTTGGATCGATCATAAGCGGGCGATTCTGATGGCCTTGGACGATACCGAACACGCCCTTTTTGGTGATCATCTTCGCGCCGTACGCGCCGTCGATCGGCTTTCGCTCGTTCGGCGGCACCTGGTCGACGCGCTGCGTTTCGCTGCGGCCCGCGCGCAGGGCGCCTAGATTGTGCGGCACGCTCCAAATACCATCCTGATCGGCCACCAGAACATTATTGTCGCGCCAAGCAAGACCGTAAGGCCGGTTGAGATCCTCAACATGGCGATCAATCCACGCGGCGTGGCCGGTGCCATCATCGCGCAATAGCGTGAGGTAGCCGGCGCTTTGCTCGGCGACGAGCACATCGCCGTTCGGCAAGACCAACAAGCGCCGCGGATTGGCAAGGCCGGTGGCAAACGGCGTCGCCGCAAAGCCTGCCGGCACCTGCGGCACTTGTCCGTTATAAGGAACAACCAGCGATCTATTGGTGACGATCGGCCCGGTCTTCGGTGTTGGCAGATCATTGGGATCGATCCGAAACCGGTGCCCCATCTCGTGTTCGGCGAGAAAATTCTGCGCCGAAGTAGGATTTGTCTGCCCCTCCTCTGCGCCCGCGGCAGCGAGTAGCGGGCCGGCAACGGTCAAAGCGGCGAGTAAAACGAAATACTTACCGCAATTGCTTACACGGGCCGTCGATTGTCGGGCCATCGAAATCTCCGCCACGTCCCTCAATGGTTTTTTCGCCCCTGTACGGATATAGACACCGCCGAAGCGACCACAATATCGCGGAGACTAGCCCGTTCCGATGCCCGGCAATGACGTCGAAGTTATCGTCATCGGCGGTGGCGCCGCCGGCATTGCCGCCGCCCATCGGCTTTGGACGGCCCAAGTTCCGTGCCTCCTCGTCGAGGCGCGGCCGCGGCTTGGTGGGCGTGCGTTGACGGTGACCGATAAGCTCGGTTTCGCGCTCGATCTCGGCTGCGGATGGCTGCATTCCGCCGACCGCAACGCGTGGGTCGGCATTGCCGAGAAGCAAGGCGCGACCATCGACAAATCAGTGCCGCCTTGGCAGCGCCGTCCGCTCACCATCGGATTTTCGCGCGCGGAACAAGATGCCTTCGACAAAGCGCGCGAGTCGTTTTTTGCCCGCGTCAGCAAAGCCGCGGAAGAAGCGCCCGACGTTGCGGCGTCGAGTCTGCTCAAACCGGGCGACCGCTGGAACGGCCTGATCTCGGCGCTCGCTACCTATATCAGCGGCGGCGAGCTTGAATGTCTCTCGGTCAAGGATTTCGACGCCTACGAAGACACCGGCGTCAATTGGCGCGTTGTCACCGGGCTCGGATCGGTCATACGCCAGCACGCGGCGGGCGTACCGGCGGCGCTGGAGTGCCCGGTCCATCGCATAGACCACAGCGGCAAGCGGTTGCGCATTGAAACCGCCAAAGGCGTCATGACCGCGGATCGCGCCATCGTTGCCGTCCCCACGACGATTTTGTCCGGCGAACACCTCGTCTTCACGCCAGCATTGCCGCGCAAGACGCAAGCCGCGGCCGGCCTGCCACTCGGACTGAACGATAAGTTGTTTCTTGCGCTCGATCATGCCGAGGAATTCGACCCCGACACGCGGGTGTTTGGACATACCGATCGCACCGCTACGGCCGCTTATCATTTGCGGCCGTTCGGACGGCCGCACATCGAAGTTTATTTCGGCGGACGCTTGCCGAGGGAACTCGAGCGCCAAGGCGACGACGCGCTGTTTCACTTTGCGGCTTCTGAATTGGCGCAACTCTTCGGCAATGACTTTGCCCGGCGGCTGAAGCCGATAGGTCTGCATCGCTGGGGCGTCGACCCCTATGCGCGCGGCGCTTATTCGTTTGCGTTGCCGGGATGCGCCGATGGCCGCGCGGTGCTCGCCGAACCTGTCGATAATCGTCTGTTCTTTGCCGGAGAGGCGTGTTCGCCGCACGATTTCTCGACGGCTCACGGAGCGTTGCAAACTGGCGTTGCGGCCGCTAATGCCGTGATCGCGGCGCGCAATACCTGACACGCCGCCACTTCGAGCTGCAGGCGCCCATGACCGGCCATGCCAGCCGTCGCGGAATCTTAAAGAGCGCGGCGCATGTCGCTGCCCTCGGCGCATTGACCTTCAACCCAGTCGGCTCCGCGTCCGCCCGCGAACAAAGCGCGCTGCGCGCCGGCGCGACAAGCAAAATCGACGCACTCTTGCGCGCAGCCGTTGAGGCCGGAAACCTGCCCGGCGTCGTCGCCATGGCGGCAGACGATTCCGGCATAATCTACGAGGGCGCGTTCGGCAGCCGGCGGCTACCGGACGGCGAGCCCATGACACGCGACACCGTCTTTCGCGTCGCCTCCATGATCAAGCCAATCACCACAGTCGCGGCGTTACAGCTCGTCGAACGCGGCAAGCTTTTCCTTGATGCGCCGGTGCCGCCGATCGAGCCGGCACTCGGCGCGCCGCAAGTGCTCGACGGATTCGACGAGAAAGGACGCCCACAATTGCGGCCGCCGAAGCGGCCGATCCTGTTGCGCGACCTTTTAACCCACACATCCGGCTTCACTTACCGGTTGTGGGACGGAAAGGGCGTGAAATATGGCGAGGCGCTGGCGCGCATCCCCGCGAAAGAGCGGAAGAATTTTCCACCCACGCCCTTGATGTTCGATCCGGGCGAGCGCTGGCAGTATGGCGGCGGCATCGATTGGGTCGGCCGGCTCGTAGAATTCGTCAGCGGCGAGCCGCTCGATGTTTATTTCCGCCAGCACATTTTTGATCCGCTCGGCATCCACGACACGGCGTTCGTCATAACCGCCGCGCAACAAGCGCGCGAGGCCAGTGGGCATCGGCGCATGCCAGACGGTTCGCTGATGGCGGAGCCGCGCGAACGACAGATGCCGCAGCACCGGTTTTCCGGCGGCGGCGGCATCTATTCAACCGCGCCGGACTATTTGGCTTTTATCCTCATGCTGTTGAACGGCGGCGTTGGTGGCGGAGCGCGCATCCTTCGGCCGGAGACGGTCGCCTTGATGGGCCGCAATCAAATCGGCAAACTCGAGGCCGGCCGGATGCACACCACATCGCCGCAATTCTCTAACGATGTCGATTTCTTTCCCGGCATCAGCCTGAAGTGGGGCTTCGGCCACATGATCAACATGCAGCCGATTCCTGGCGGGCGCAGCGCCGGGAGCCTGACTTGGGGCGGCTTGTTCAACACCTATTACTGGATCGACCCGCAGAAGCGCGTGGCCGCCGTTTTCATGACCCAAATCGTGCCGTTCGCCGACCCGCGCGCACTCGGCGTCTATGGCGCCTTCGAACGTGCGATTTACGCAAACGTTTAGCAGGTCCCATCGGCTGTTCCGGCGGCGGCAATGCCGTTATGGTGCCGGCCCGGCAATGCGGACGAGGACGAAAAGGCGATGGCGGCTTCAAGTCTAGCACAGCGGCGAACTGCGCTGTCTGTCGTGCCCGTTCCGGAGCCGGATCTGACGCCGCAGGAATTGATCGCACGGGCCGCCGCGCTCAAGCCGCTGTTGCGCGCGCAACAGGCCGAGAATGACGAACGCGGCACGTATTCGCCCGAGCTGCACGAAGCATTCGTCAAAGCCGGTCTCTACCGCACGGTACAGCCACGCATGTTCGGCGGTTATGAATTCGACATTCCGACCTTTTACCGGGCGATGCTCGAAATCGCTCACGGCCATCCGTCGGCGGGATGGTGCTTGACGCTTTGCGCCTCGCATCCATTTCTGATCGCGTCGCACTGGTCCGAACGGGCGCAGCGAGAATTGTTCGGGCCCGACGGACATTTTGCCGCTCCGCATCGCGTGCCGCCGATGGGGACCCTGACCCCCGTCGAAGGCGGTTATCGGCTCACCGGCAAATGGGATTATTGCTCGGGCATTCCCTACTCGACGCATCTCGTCTGCGGCGCGCTTCTGCCGGTGGCGGGCGCCCCTCCGCAAGCTTTCTGCGCCGCAGTGCCGCGAGACAAACTCAATATCCTCGACGACTGGGGCGGCGATCAGACGCTGGGCATGCGGGCGAGCGGTTCAAATAGCGTCGAGATCAAGGATGTCTTCGTGCCCGCCCACCACGTCGCGCCGTTGCAAGCGATGTTTACGCGGCCGGAAGATATGCGCGATGGAACGCCGGGCACTCGGCTTCACGGCAATCCGATGTATCTCGGGCGCGTGTCCGGCCCCTATCACATCTCGTTGGTCACGACGGTCGTGGGCGCGGCCAAAGCTTCGCTCGACGAGTACGAGGACATCATCCGCAGTAAAAAGACCACGTTTCCGCCGGTCGTTCCGCGCGCCGAGCACGAGGACTATCAGCGCTCGCTTGGACAGGCCACGGTGCTGACCGACGCCGCCGAAAACCTGATGATCCGCGGCGCGGAAGTTTATATGGAAATGTGCGAGCGATGGGCCGCCGACGGCACGCTGATCACGGTCGAGGAAAACTTGCGGCTCTGGGCGATGATGCAACAGGCTGGCCGTATGGCTTGCGATGCGGTCGAACTTCTCTTCAAGACGGCCGGCACCTCAGTGACGCGAAAGGGCAGCCGCATGGAACGGTACTTCCGCGATGCGCAAATGTATCGCGTGCATCCTTCGGCGCTCTATGAGAATTTTTGGGCGCCGATCGGTCGCGCCCATCTCGGGTTGCCAATCCGGCATTTCCATTTCTGAGTCGACGCGGTCTAAACCACTCGTTTCGCCGCCCGGCGGCCGGAAAAACAAACGGGGCGGCCGAAGCCGCCCCGTTCACGTCCATCAATGCCATGCGGTGAGGTTGCCAGATCACCGGCTACATTCCGGCATTGATTTCCGTCTGCAGCGTGGCCGCATTCGCCGCGTCGTTCTCCTGCTCCGCGGCGGCCATCGACGCGGTCTGGGCGTTGGTATCATTCATCGATTGAATCGCCTGGTTTTCCGCGTCGGAAGCAGCCTGCGCGGCGGCCGCGCCTGAATCAGGCACGGACGTATCGTAGGTCGGCGAGGAATAATCCGAGCCTGTATAGGTTCCCGTCCCGCGCATGCCCCGCACGTCGCGGACAAGGTTGGCGTAAGGGATCGGTCCGCCGCCGAGCATGCCGCGAACGAACTGCGCGACGTCGACATTGAGCTGATCGCGTGGCGCCAGCGGTCGCGCTGCCACGTGCTGGGCTGCGACTGCGTGCGACGCACGCGCATGTTGGGGAATTGGATTGGCCGGCG
>DAIUEQ010000028.1:0-26453 GCA_036845025.1 Xanthobacteraceae bacterium
TCCAGACGCGGCAATGGCGATCGCCATGCTGGCGGCGACGTAACGGGGATCGTGAACCATCAGCGCGCTCGCATCGAGCGCGTTCATGCCGATGTAATGCATGGCGAAAATGCCGCCACCCATGAGACAAGCGGACAGCGTCAGCCGCAGCAGCGTCAACGGGCCTGCACTGGTCGCATACACGGCCGTGCCCACGACAATCGCGCAGACCAGAAACGACAACAGCGTCGGCAGCGCGAGATAGTCGACCGGGAACGGCAACCGTACCGCCAGCATGCCGACGAAATGCATGGTCCAGATGGCTACAGCGAGCGAGGCGGTCGCGCCGGCGAGAAGGAGCCGCCGCCGCACGCCGTGCGCATCGCCGATCTGTACGGCGAGGCTCAAGCCCACATAGGCGCCTTGAATTGCCATCACAATGGACAGCAAAACGAGCCAACGCTCGTAGGTCACCGGCATTGCCGTCATCCCTTCGCTGTGTGGGACGGCTTAGTTCACCCCATCGGGTCTGGAACCATTATAAAGGAAATCGCGGCCGCCGCCGAGAGCTTGTGTGGCCCAAGCGGCCGCGCTTCCGCGCGAACAGGGACACAGCGGATAAAGCCGCAAGCCCAGTAAGCGGATTCCCGCTGTTGGGAGATCTGCAGAAACCGCTGTTCAATGGGTGGGCAAAGCTCAGTAACCGACGGTGAAGCGCCGCCGCGAGTGCGCTGGCTTTTCAAGCTCGTCGACCAGAGCGACTGCATAATCTTCGTAGGAAATGCTGCTCTTGCCGTCGTCGGCGGTGAGAAGCTGGTCGCCGCTAAGGCGGAATTTGCCGGTTCGCTCGCCCGCACCGATCAGGGCCGACGGCGAAAGAAACGTCCAGTCGAGGTCCCTTTCGCCCCGCAAAAGCTCGAGAAACGCGCCGCCCGCACCGGCTTCCGGCTTGTAGGCTTCAGGAAAACTCGGCGTGTCGATCAACTTCTTTCCCGGCGCCACTTCCAGGCTTCCGGCGCCGCCAACGATGAGATAACGCGGCACGCGGGCCTCCTTTATTGCCGCGATCAAAAGCTTCGGATCGGAGGCGGAGAAACGCACCGCGCTAATGACGGCATCGTGGCCCGCGAGCAACGGCGCAAGGGCCGCCTTGTCGTGCACGTCACCGGCCTTGGGCGTGACACCCGACCGGGCCGATATCTTCTCCGGATGCCGCGCTATGGCTGTCACGGCATGGCCGCGCGACAACAGCTCGGCGAGCACGCGACTGCCAACATTTCCGCTCGCTCCAATCAAAGCGACTTTCATAACGTTCTTTCTCCAACCGTGATTTCAAACTCTACATGAGATCGCGAACGTATCTACCGTCGCGCATTCGGTAAAATGGCGCCGGCCCATCTTGCGGAAAACCGGCGGTAATGCTGGCGGCAATATCCGTGAGTACGATTTCAGTGATATCGGGCAACGGCAGCCGCATCGCCTCGTCGAGGCCGACCCACACGATCTCAACAAGCTCGGCGCTGGCGTGAACGACACCTTCGCTGCGCGCGGCAATTGCGCTCGCGTCGACAGCAAGAAAACGGGCATCGAAGCGGCGTTTGGTTCGAGGTGGCGCAAGTGCGCGCGCCATAAACCGCAAGCCGGAAAGGTCCGGCAAGAATCCGGTCGCGAAAAAGCTCGCCCATTGCTCGGTCGCGGCCGGCATAACGCCATCGTGCTTTCGCCCGATCACAATGCCGGTTTCTTCGAAGGTTTCGCGAATGGCCGCGAGTGCGAACGCGCGTGCTGTCTGATCGTCGACTTTCGGCACCTCTTTAGTCAAACGCGTCGCGACAGCGGGATGCAGCTCCGCGGCGGCAGGCACGTTCCGGTCGCTCTCCTCTATTCGGCCTCCCGGAAAGACGAAGTGCCCCGGCATGAAGGCATGGTCTCCATGACGCTTTCCGAGTAGCACCTTCGGCTCGCCTCCCGAACGATCGACCAAGATCAGACTGGCGGCGTCGCGGGGCTGCGAATCCGGATAAGTCAGGCTGTGGGCTCGTTGTCTTATTGCTGCAAAATCGTCCATTCCACTTGTCCAAACCGGAACGCGATGCGCTTTAGCCCAGCGCATCTCAGAATTCACACTAGCCAGATCACACCCGGCGCAGAACTGCCGCGGCAAAATCCTATTTCATGTGGCAGGCTTTTGTAATCACTGCAAAATGCATATGTAATGTTAATCGGCGGAATACATCTGTCCCCTTCAATCGGCAAAATGCAATGTCGCGGCGCGAGGCATAATCCGGAGCGAAAGTTTGCCTGGAACCGAGGACTAGCGATGATCGATCGGCTCGAATTCATCCTTGCGCTGGCGCGTGAAGGTCACTTCGGCCGGGCGGCCGAGATTTGCCGCGTCAGCCAGCCGACATTGTCGGGCGGAATAAAATATTTGGAGGATATGTTTGGCGTATTGCTTGTGCAGCGCGGCTCGCGTTTCCACGGCTTCACGCCCGAGGGCGAAAGGGTGCTGGAATGGGCGCGGCGGATTGTTGGCGATGCGCGAGCCATGCGCCAGGATATCGACGCGCTCAAACGCGGCTTGGTGGGGCACATCAAGATCGCCGCAATTCCCACCGCCCTCGCCATGACGGCAATGCTGACCACGCCATATCGCGCCAAGCACCCCAACGTCCGCTTCAGCGTCGTGTCGAAAACCTCCATTGACGTGCTCAGGTTGCTCGATGATCTCGAGGTCGATGCCGGTCTGACCTATCTCGACAATGAGCCGGTCGGCCGGGTCAATACAGTGCCGCTCTACTATGAGGAGTATCGGCTGCTGACATCGCCAGCCGGCGCCCTCGGCGATCGCGACAGCGTGACATGGGCGGAGGTCGGGCAAGTCCCGCTCTGCCTCCTGACGCCCGACATGCAGAACCGCCGCATCATCGACGCGCTGTTGCGGTCGGCGGGACAAGAGCCCTCTCCCACGCTGGAATCCAATTCGATGATCGTGTTGTTCGCGCATGTGCGTACCGGCAAGTGGGCGAGCATCATGCCGGCGAAGCTCGCCGAAACGCTCGGCCTCACCGACAATGTCCGCTCGATTCCGATCGTCGAGCCGGCGGCGACCCACGCGGTCGGGCTCATTGTCCCCCACCGCGAGCCGATGACGCCGCTGATCACGGCGCTCGTCACCGAGGCCCGCGCGCTGGCCAAGGTCATGGGGCAATCACCGGCGGCGGTGAAAAACACAAGCCAAAACAAAGCGCTAGCTGGAAAGCGAGGGAACGAAGCCGCCGGGGCACCCCGCCCCAGGAGACGTCGATGAACTCAGTTGATCAGGAATCCTGATCGAACCACGGATCAGCTTTATTGATCCGGCACGATAAGCGCATATTTTGTAATGGTTCCAATATCTTGAGTGCGGATCGCCCGGAGGGGCGGTTGCACGGAGCTGGTACGGACGTGCCAAGTTACGAACCATGGAGCGCGGAGCGAACCGCGCAAATTATCAGGGAGCATAAGGCCGTTGAGGGCCCGCTGTTGCCTATTCTGCATGCGTTACAGGAGACCTTCGGCTACATCGACCAGGCTGCCGAACCGATCCTCGCCGAAGCGCTCAACATCTCGCGCGCCGAAGTCCACGGCGTCGTCACCTTTTATCATGACTTCCGTCACGCGCCGGCCGGCCGCCATGTGCTCAAACTTTGTCGCGCTGAGGCTTGCCAAGCCGCTGGCGGCGACGCGCTTGCCGCCCGCGCGGAATCCAAACTTGGCATCTCGCTCGGCAACACCACGGCGGACGGACGCATCACCGTGGAAGCGGTTTATTGCCTCGGGCTTTGCTCCGTCTCTCCGTCCGCGATGATCGACGGCAAGGTGGTCGCTCGCCTTGACGCCAAAAAGCTCGACGGCCTCCTGGCGGAGGTCGATCGATGAGCGCGCTCCGCATCTACGTCCCTGGGGACGCCGCGGCGGTCGCTTGCGGCGCCGACGAAATCGCAAGCGCAATCGCTTCGTCCGCCGCCAAGCGCAAGATACCGGTCGAAATCGTGCGCAACGGCTCGCGCGGCATGCATTGGCTCGAGCCGCTGCTGGAAGTCGTGACCGGCACAGGCCGCATTGCTTACGGTCCGGTCGACCTGAAAGATGTGGAAAGCGTGCTCGACGCCATGATCGCCAACGGCGGCGATCACAAATTGCGCGTCGGCGTACCGGAAGAGCATCCGTTCCTCAAGAAGCAAACCCGCCTGACTTTTGCCCGCTGTGGCATCGTCGATCCGCGGTCGCTCGACGACTACAAAGCGCATGATGGCTACAAGGGGCTGGCCAAGGCCCTGGCCAATCCGGTGGGCATTATCGAAGAGATCACGCAATCGGGGCTGCGAGGCCGCGGCGGCGCGGGCTTCCCGACCGGCATCAAGTGGAAGACGGTCGCGGAAGCGAAAGCCGACAAGAAATACATCGTCTGCAATGCCGATGAAGGCGACAGCGGCACTTTTGCCGACCGCATGATCATGGAAGGCGATCCCTTCGTGCTGATCGAGGGGATGACCATCGCCGGTATCGCCGTCGGCGCGACCAAAGGCTTTGTCTATATCCGCTCCGAATATCCGCATGCCATCGCGGTAATGTCCGACGCCATCGATATCGCCCGTCGCGCCGGCATGCTGGGCAAGAGAGTCGCCGGCTCGAATGTCGAGTTCAATCTCGAGGTGCGCGTCGGCGCCGGCGCGTATGTGTGCGGTGAAGAGACGTCGCTGCTGGAGAGCCTCGAAGGCAGGCGCGGCATTGTGCGCGCGAAACCGCCGCTGCCGGCGCACAAGGGCTTGTTTGGCAAGCCGACCGTGATCAACAACGTGCTCTCGCTCGCGACCGTGCCGATCATCATGGATAAAGGCGCCGCTTTCTATAAGGACTTCGGCGTTGGCCGCTCGCGCGGCACCATGCCGATCCAGCTCGCCGGCAACCTCAATTTCGGCGGACTTTTTGAGACTCCGTTTGGCATTACGCTCGGCGAACTCGTGAACGATATCGGCGGCGGCTGCTTTACCGGCCGCCCGGTGAAGGCCGTGCAGGTTGGCGGACCACTCGGCGCGTATTTTCCGCCGGCCTTGTTTGACACGCCGTTCGACTACGAGGCGTTCGCGAAAAAAGACGGGCTGATCGGTCATGCCGGGATCGTGGTGTTCGACGACACCGTCGACATGGCCAAACAAGCGCGCTTTGCCATGGAATTCTGCGCGATCGAATCGTGCGGCAAATGTACGCCGTGCCGTATCGGATCAACACGCGGCGTCGAAACCGTGGACAAAATCGTTAGCGGCATCGAACCGGAGAAGAACCTCGCGGTGCTGGCCGACCTTTGCAACACCATGAAATTCGGATCGCTGTGCGCGCTCGGCGGCTTCACGCCATATCCGGTGATGAGCGCGGTGACCCACTTCCCAGATGACTTTAAGCCCGCACCGCATTTGCAGGCTGCGGAGTAGGAGACCGCTATGTCGCTCGTTCACGAGATTGACTACGGCACGCCGAAATCAAAGGCGCAAAAGACGGTCACGCTGACCATCGACGGCGCATCGGTCACCGTGCCCGAAGGCACGTCAATCATGCGCGCGGCCATGGAGATGGGGACGCAGATTCCAAAACTCTGCGCCACCGACATGGTCGACGCTTTCGGTTCATGCCGCCTCTGCCTCGTCGAAATCGAGGGCCGCGCCGGCACGCCTGCCTCCTGCACGACGCCGGTCGCTCCGGGCATCGTCGTCAAGACGCAGACCGACCGGCTGAAGACAATCCGCAAAGGCGTGATGGAGCTTTACATCTCGGACCATCCGCTCGATTGTCTGACCTGTTCGGCGAACGGCGATTGCGAATTGCAGGATATGGCCGGGGCAGTCGGCCTGCGCGACGTGCGCTACGGCTATAGCGGCGAAAACCACGTCTTCGCCACCACGTCTGACGGCGCCGCCAACGACAAATGGCTGCCGAAAGACGAATCCAATCCTTATTTCACCTACGATCCGTCAAAATGCATCGTGTGCTCGCGCTGTGTGCGCGCCTGCGAAGAGCAGCAAGGCACGTTTGCGCTCACCATCGCCGGCCGCGGTTTCGACAGCCGCGTGTCGCCGGGCATGGAAGAGTCGTTTATGTCGTCGGAATGCGTGTCCTGTGGCGCCTGCGTGCAGGCCTGCCCGACCGCGACGCTGAACGAGAAGAAAGTCGTCGAGATCGGCAAGCCCGAGCATTCGGTGGTGACGACCTGCGCCTATTGCGGCGTCGGCTGTTCGTTCAAAGCCGAAATGCGCGGCGAAGAGCTGGTGCGCATGGTGCCCTACAAGGACGGCGAGGCCAATCGCGGCCACTCTTGCGTCAAGGGTCGATTCGCCTGGGGTTATGCGACCCACAAAGAGCGTATCCTCAAGCCGATGATCCGCGCCAAGGTCACCGACGAATGGCGCGAAGTCGGTTGGGAAGAGGCGATCAACCACGCCGCTTCCGAATTCAAGCGCATTCAAACCAAGTACGGCAAAGACTCGGTCGGCGGCATCACCTCGTCGCGCTGCACCAATGAGGAGACGTTCCTGGTGCAGAAACTGATCCGCGCCGCGTTCGGTAACAACAACGTCGACACCTGCGCCCGCGTCTGCCACTCCCCGACCGGCTATGGCCTCGGCCAGACTTATGGCACCTCAGCCGGCACGCAAAACTTCGATTCCGTCGAGGACACCGACGTCATCATTGTCATCGGCGCCAATCCGGCCGCGGCGCATCCGGTCTTTGCTTCACGGATGAAGAAGCGCCTGCGTCAAGGCGCTAAGCTCATCGTCATCGATCCGCGCCGCACCGAGATGGTGCACAGCGCTCACGTCGACGCCGATTTCCATCTTGCGTTAAAACCCGGGACCAATGTCGCCATCGTTACCGCGCTGGCGCATGTCGTCGTCACCGAGAAACTCTACGACGAGAAATTCATCCGCGAGCGGTGCGACTGGGATGAATTCTTGCACTGGGCCGAGTTCGTTTCGCAGCCGCGCAACAGTCCGGAAGAAGTCGCCAAGATCTCCGGCGTACCCGCGCAAGCGATCCGTGGCGCCGCTCGGCTGTTCGCGACCGGCGGCAACGGCTCGATTTACTACGGTCTCGGCGTCACCGAGCACAGCCAGGGCACCACCACCGTCATGGCGATCGCCAACCTTGCCATGGCGACGGGCAACATCGGCCGGTCCGGCGTCGGGGTAAATCCGCTTCGCGGCCAGAACAACGTGCAGGGCTCCTGCGACATGGGTTCGTTCCCGCACGAGCTTTCGGGATACCGGCACGTTTCGATCGATGCGACCCGGCAGATGTTTGAGCAGGACTGGGGCGTCGCCCTCGACAAGGAGCCAGGCCTGCGCATTCCCAACATGCTCGACGCCGCGGTCGACGGCAGCTTCAAGGGCATTTACATCCAGGGCGAGGACATCCTGCAATCCGATCCCGATACCAAACACGTCTCCGCCGGCCTGGAGGCGATGGAATGCGTTGTGGTGCAGGACCTGTTTCTCAACGAGACGGCACGCTTCGCCCACGTCTTCCTGCCTGGTTCGACGTTCCTGGAAAAGAACGGCACCTTCACTAATGCCGAGCGGCGCATCCAGCGCGTACGCAAAGTCATGGCGCCGAAGAATGGCTACGAGGATTGGGAGATCACGCTGCTGCTCTCCAAAGCACTCGGCTACGACATGCACTACGATCATCCGTCGCAAATCATGGACGAGATCGCCCGCCTGACGCCCGGTTTCGCCAACGTGTCCTACGACATGCTCGACCAGCGCGGTTCGGTGCAGTGGCCCTGCAACGACAAGGCACCTGAGGGTTCGCCGATCATGCACGTCAACGGCTTCGTCCGAGGCAAGGGCAGGTTCATTGTAACCGAATACGTCGCCACCGACGAAAAAACCGGGCCGCGCTTCCCACTCCTGCTCACCACCGGCCGCATCCTGTCGCAATATAACGTCGGCGCGCAGACGCGGCGCACCGATAATTCGCTCTGGCACCAAGAAGACCTGCTCGAGGTGCACCCGCATGACGCCGAACAGCGCGGCATTCGCGATGGCGATTGGGTCAAGCTCGCGAGCCGCGCTGGCGAAACAACGCTGCGCGTCGACATAACCGATCGAGTATCGCCGGGCGTGGTCTATACGACATTCCATCACCCGGACACGCAGGCGAACGTGATCACCACAGAGTATTCGGACTGGGCAACCAATTGTCCGGAGTACAAGGTCACGGCGGTGCAGGTGACGCCGTCGAACGGACCCTCGCGCTGGCAGGAAGAGTACGAAAGGTTCTCGCAGGAGAGCCGGCGCATCGCCGCGACCGCCGAGGCGGCGGAGTAGTCGGATGCGCGAGCCGGCGGCCACCGTCGCTGCAACCGTATGGCGCCAGAGCGGCGTCACCGATGGTAACCGCACCATCCCGGAGGAAACTGCCGTCGCTTTCACCTACGACGGCGGCTCCTATGCGGTGATGATGTCGACACCGCGCGATCTGGAAGATTTTGCACTCGGCTTTTCCTTTACCGAAGGCGTGATCTCTTCGGCGGCCGATATCAAGCAACTGGAAATCGTCGAGCACGATTCCGGAACCGAGTTGCGGATGTGGCTGACGGATCCCCGCGCCGCCGCGCTCGGCAAGCGTCGCCGTTATCTTGCGGGTCCGACCGGATGCGGGCTTTGCGGCATCGACAGCCTGACCGAAGCGGTTCGGCCGATTGCGCATGTTGGCGGTGACAAGGTGTTTACGCCAGCCGAGATTATGCGCGCGCTGTCCGCGCTGCCGCCGCGCCAGGAATTGAACCGGCAAACACGCGCCGTGCATGCCGCAGCGTTTTGGCGCCCTGAAGCCGGTTTGATTGCTGTGCGCGAAGACGTCGGCCGCCACAACGCGCTCGACAAGCTTGCCGGTGCGCTGCTCCGCAGCGAGACTCGCAGCGACGGCGGCATGATTTTGCTGACCAGCCGCGTGTCGGTGGAAATGGTACAAAAAACCGCTGCTATTGGCTCACCACTCATTGTTGCGGTGTCCGCGCCGACCGCGCTTGCCCTGCGCACCGCCGAAGCGGCCGGCATCACGCTCGTCGGCGTTGCGCGCGATGACGGGTTCGAGGTATTCACCCATCCGCAGCGCATCAAGGAACTCACCAAAGAAACCGTGCGCCAAGTCGTCGCCTAACAGGTCGTCGCCTAACATGTCATCACACAGCGCGTCATCGGCTGACAAGCTCATTTACATGGCGAACCAAATCGCCACGTTTTTTGAAAGTCAGGGGTCGGACAAGGCCGTTGCCGGCACTGCCGACCACATCAAAAAATTCTGGGATCCGCGAATGCGCGCGCAGATCGTCGCCCATGTCAAGGCGGGGGGCAGCGGCTTGGATCCGGTCGCCCGTAAGGCGATCGATCGATTGCCGGAAATGAAGCCCGCGGCGTCTGCAACGCCTGCGCAATAAATTTACGGCACGTCGTCATCGCATGGAACTCGTCTCTTTCAGGCCCGTCGAGGAGGCGCACAAACCCTTGTTGCGCTGCACTCTGCAACGACTTTCGCCCCGGCTCGCTTCCGACAAAACTTATCAAGAATTTCAGAGGCTTACGCGGCGTGCGCGTTGAGCGCGGGCGGTAACGATCGTATGCGATATTTTGTCAGTGGCTGCTGAGAGCGCTTCTATCAACCCCGAACGTGTGGTTGAGTCATCAAAGTCGCCGCGTCTTGGCGACTCTCTGGCCGTTTGCTCTCGAGCATCTGAAGGTGACGGAATCAGAAGCACGAGAGGCGAACCAAGCGCACCAGATACGTAAGGCTAGAAACGCTTGTTGTTGATAATAATAAAGTCTGAGGAGGAAACTGATGACTGTGACCGCGGCGCAAGCCGGGGCATCTGGGGGCATTTCCGGCTTTCTTGATCGAAGCCGTACCATCGCTAAACCTGGTTTTAATCGGTGGATGGTGCCGCCCGCGGCCCTGTGCATTCATTTGTGTATCGGCCAAGCTTACGCTTTCAGCGTATTCAACCTGCCGATGACCAAACTTCTCGGCATCAGCAAATCGGCGCCGGGCGATTGGAGCATCCCCGAGTTAGGCTGGATTTTTTCCGTCGCCATTTTCGTGCTCGGCTTCTCCGCCGCCATCTTTGGCCGCTGGGTCGAGGAAGGCGGCCCGCGGCGGGCGATGTTCACCGCCGCTTTGTGCTGGGCAGTAGGATTCTTCATCTCTGCGATCGGTGTCTACGTCCACAACATCTGGGTCGTTTACTTCGGCTACGGGCTGGTCGGCGGCTGCGGCCTTGGACTGGGCTACATCTCGCCGGTCTCGACCTTGATCAAATGGTTTCCCGACCGTCCAGGAATGGCGACCGGCATGGCGATCATGGGCTTCGGCGGCGGCGCCTTCATCGCCTCGCCACTGTCGGTCTGGCTCATGAACCGGTTCTCTTCGGCGACGAATGTCGGCGTGGCCGAGACGTTCATTGTCCTGGGTGTCCTCTATTTCATATTCATGATGGTCGGCGCGTTTATTGTGCGGCTGCCGGCTCCCGGCTGGAAGCCGGAAGGCTACGTGGCGCCGGTGCAGGCGTCGAAACTGATCACCACCAGCGATGTCTATGTCTACGATGCGCTGAAGACGCCGCAGTTCTGGTGCATCTGGATCGTACTGTGCATCAACGTCACCGCCGGCATCGGCGTGATCGGTCAAGCCTCGGCGATGAGTCAGGAAATGTTTCCCGGCCATATCACCGCGGTCGCCGCCGCCGGCTTTGTCGGCCTGATGAGCCTGTTCAACATGCTTGGCCGATTCTTTTGGGCATCGACGTCCGACTATATCGGACGCAAGAACACCTACTTCGTGTTCATGGTGCTTGGCTTCGCTTTGTACTGCACCGTGCCCTACACCGGCTCGGTCGGCAGCGTCGCCGGCTTCGTGCTTTGCTTCCTGGTGATCATCAGCATGTACGGTGGCGGGTTTGCCACGGTGCCAGCTTATCTGCGGGACATGTTCGGCACGCGATATGTCGGCGCCATCCACGGCCTCTTGATAACGGCCTGGTCGATGGCCGGGATATTCGGACCGGTGCTGGTGAACTACATCCGCGAATACAATATCACCCACGGCGTGCCGAAGGCGCAGGCTTACAACGTTACCATGTACATCATGGCAGGCCTGTTCGTGATCGGCTTCATTGCCAATTTCCTGATCAAGGCAGTGAACAGCCGGTTCCACATGAAGCCGGAAGGTACCCTGCCGATTGCCGCAGAGGCCGGTCGGGAATTTGGTGAATCTCTAACCCGCCCGGCGAGCGCGTAAGGAGCGATAGCAATGGCACACGCAAGTCAAAGCGGCACGCCAGCGTGGCACCTTGTGCTCGCCTGGGGTTTCGTCGGCATCCCCCTCATTTGGGGGGTGTCGCAAACGATCGCCAACGCGCTAAAGCTTTTCCAATAGGGTAGGTCATTTGCGCAAGCGATGCGGCGGCTTCGGCCGCCGCATTCATTTTGTCGAGGCTACCTCATCCCGAGCCCATTCGGACAAAAGTCTCTTGACGGCCGATGCACTATCGGCGTGACTTCGGCAGGGCTCGCGAGATCAACCCATGGCCGGCACGAACCTTACGATCCGCATTGATCTAGCCTCGGGCGCCCGCATCGGCCCCGGAAAGATTGCGCTTTTGGAGGCGATTCGTTCGACTGGTTCGATTTCGGCCGCGGCACGTTCGCTCGGCATGTCCTATCGCCGCGCGTGGCTGTTGGTGGAGGAGATCAATCGGACGCTACGCGAACCCGCCGTCACCGCCGAGAGCGGCGGGGCGCGCGGTGGCGGCGCCGTGGTCACCGCGGTCGGCGAGCGCGTTGTCGATCTCTACCGCATTATCGAGTCACAAGCCCGGACCGCCGCCGGCGGCGAATTTCGCGCTATCGGTAGATTAATTCGAAACCGCGTCAGAGCGGGCTAGACGCCTATGATCGAGACAACGAGATGACTGAGCACATCCTTGTGACCGATGAGGCGGCCGTCCGCACCGTGCGGCTGAACCGCCCGGAAAAAAAGAACGCGCTGACACTCGCCATGTATCAGGCAATGACCGAAGCATTGCGTGATGCGGATGAGAGCGACAGCGTGCGCTGCGTTGTGATTGCCGGCGCGCCCGGCGCTTTTACCGCCGGCAACGACATCGGCGATTTTGCCAAAGCCGCGACCGGCGGCATCCCCTGGGACGGCGCTGCATTTTCCTTCCTCGATGTGCTTGTGCGCTGCCGCAAGCCGATCGTCGCCGCGGTCGGCGGCGTCGCGGTGGGCATCGGCACCACCCTGCTCTTCCATTGCGATCACGTGGTTATGGCGAGCGACGCGACGCTTTCGACCCCCTTTCTCAAACTTGCCCTCATTCCCGAAGCCGCCTCGACGATGCTGGCGCCTTTGCGCATGGGTTACGCGCGGGCATTCTCCCTCTTGGCTATGGGCCGGCCGCTCCCGGCCGCCGAGGCGAAGGACGCCGGTCTCGTTAACGCCGTCGTGCCCGCGGCCGACGTCGATGCCGTTGCGATCGGCGCGGCGCGCGAGATCGCGGCGCTGCCGCCGCGGGCGCTTGCCGTGACCCGCGAACTGATGCGCGGCAATATTGACGAGGTGGCAAAGCGCATGGGAGCCGAAGGCTCGCATTTCAGCGAACTTTTGCAGTCCGAGGAAGCGCGCACGGCTTTCGCCGCGTTCTTCGCGCGTAAAAAGTGAGGTTTTGCGATGTCGCTTAAAGGAAAGACCCTGTTCATCACCGGCGCTTCGCGCGGCATCGGGTTGGCGATCGGACTGCGTGCGGCGCGTGACGGCGCCAATGTCGCGATCGCCGCAAAAACGGCCGAGCCGCACCCGAAGCTTGCCGGCACAATCTATACCGCAGCGGAAGAGATCGAACGCGCCGGCGGCAAGGCACTGCCGCTCGTGGTCGACGTGCGCGATGAGCGCATAGTTAAAGAAGCGCTCGACAAGACCGCCGCGCATTTCGGCGGCGTCGACATCGTCGTCAACAATGCGAGTGCCATCTCGCTATCCCCGACCCCTGCGACCGACATGAAGCGGTTCGACCTGATGCATCAGATCAACACGCGCGGCACATTCGTCGTGTCGAAATGGGCGATCGGCCATCTGGAAAAAGCGCAAAATCCGCACATCCTGATGATTTCGCCGCCGCTCGACATGAAGGAAAAATGGTTTGCGCCGCACACCGCTTACACCATGGCCAAATTCGGCATGAGCCTGGTGGTGCTCGGGCTCGCCGGTGAGCTTCGCAACAAAGGCATCGCGGTCAATGCGCTGTGGCCGCGCACCGTGATCGCAACCGCGGCGGTGCAGAATTTGCTCGGCGGTGATGCGGTGATCCGGCAGTCGCGCAAACCGGAAATTATGGCGGATGCGGCCTACATGCTGTTTAACAAACCGGCACGCGAATTTTCCGGCAAATTTCTGATCGACGATAATTTCCTGGCGGAAAACGGCGTGACGGATTTCGAGCGATACCGGGTCGATGCGAGGCAAAAACTGGCGCAGGACTTTTTTGTGCCTGAAAACATCGCGCCACCCAAGGGCGTGATCATCGAAGCTGGGTTCCGCTGATCCTCCGGCGCGCGTCACGCACGCCCGCCAGGCGGCTACGCTAGCCAGCGCTTGCGCCGCTTATAGTGCTTGCCGTCGCGAAACGATTTACGCCGGCCTTCGGCGATGCCTAGATAGAATTCCTTGACGTCCTCGTTCTGGGCGAGTGCTGTGGCCGTACCGTCGAGCACGACGCGTCCATTTTCGAGGATGTAGCCGTAGCCGGCATATTTAAGCGCCAGATGCGTGTTCTGCTCCGCCAGCAAAAATGACACGCGTTCGCTTTGATTGAGATTCTTCATGATGGAGAAAATCTCTTCGACGATCTGCGGGGCAAGCCCCATCGATGGCTCGTCGAGCAGGATCATCTTCGGATGCGACATCAAGGCGCGGCCGATGGCGCACATCTGCTGCTCACCGCCCGACGTATAGCCGGCGAGTGCCTGGCGTTTCTCGCGAAGACGCGGGAAATAGGCGTACACCTTATCCAGATCAGCTCGGATCGCCGCCGTCCCTTCCCGCCGGGTGAACGCGCCGGTGAGAAGATTCTCCTCGACGGTCAGGTGACCGAAGCAATAACGGCCTTGCATCACCTGAATGCAGCCGCGCCGCACTAGATCGTTGGGCGACAGCGACTGCACTTCGTCGCCGTCGAACACGATCGCGCCTTTGGTCACCTCGCCGCGTTCTGAATGGAGCAGATTGGATATAGCCTTGAGCGTCGTCGTCTTGCCGGCGCCATTGGCGCCAAGCAGCGCGACAATGCCGCCGCTCGGTATGGACAGCGACACCCCCTTGAGAACGAGGATGACGCGGTCGTAAACGACCTCGATGTTATTGAGCGAAAGGATGGTCTCGGATATCGGCGCAGCCGTCTCCGACTCGAGCGGCGCGATCCCGGTCATTCACCTTTCCCCCGTAGAGTTCGCTCATTCCCGCATTGCCGGCGGGAATGAGCGAGCGAAATGAGCTTACGACGACTTATCGCAAGGTTCGGTCCGCTTCGGCCAGCCGGCATTGGCTTTCACGTAGTCCTGCGCAGCGGAATCGATCAGCGGCAGCACTTTGTCCTTGATCGGCTCGATCGAGGGCACTGCCGTCTGCCACTTCGTGCCGTCCCACTGCACGACGGAAATGCCGCCGTGGCCATTGTGGTCGGAGCAGCTGACTTTGATTGGAGTCGCGAAGTTCTCCAAGCCGATTTCCTTGAATCGCGCCGCGGAAATGCTGAGCGTTTCCATGCCGCGACGGAAATCCTCACCATCGATAACCTTCTTGCCGGTCAGATGCTGGGCGTTGCGGATCGCTTCGGCCATGATGACCGAGTTGAGAACGGCGCGGTTATAAAAATTCTCGCCGATTTTGTCCTTCGAGGCGACTTGGCTTTTGCCCTTGTCGACTACGTATTTGATGATGTCTTGCAACGCCGGAAAGTTCGGACCGACCGCGTTGAGATCGAGCGATTTGTAGCCTTTGGCGTCGGCGCCGGTCGGTCGCGCGTCGTCGTCGCTGCCGGCCCACCAAACGCCGACAAAATGATCCATCGGGTAGCCGACTTTGCTCGCTTCCTTTACCGCCGTCGGGTTCATCGCGCCGAAGCCCTGCATGTAAATCCAGTCGGGCCGGTCGCGCCGGATGTTGAGCCACAGCGAACCCTGGTTCTGCATTTCAGCGACAGGAACCGGATAGAGTTTCAGCTCGAAGCCGTAGTCGTTGGCCAACGCCTGCAACAGCGGGATCGGCTCTTTGCCGAACGGCGCGTCGAGGTGAACGAGTCCGATCTTCTTGCCTTTGAGCTTGTCGAGGCCGCCCTCACTGTCGGCGACGTGCTTCACAAAAGCAGAGGCACCATCCCAATAAGTTGCCGGCGGATTGAAGATCCACGGAAAATCGTTGCCGTCGGCCGACGCGGAGAGGCCGTATGCCATCGAGAGAATTGGAATCTTGTCGACCGACGCCTTGGGAATGAGTTGCAGCGTAATCCCGGTCGAATAGGGATTAAGGACGACGGGGTGTTTGCCCTTCACGGTCTCGTAGCACTCGACGCCCTTTTTGGTGTCGTAACCGGTCTCGCACTCGTCAACGATGATCTTGGCGCCGCCGATGCCGCCATCGCGCTCGTTGAGCATGTTCAGATAATCCGCCATGCCGTTGGCGATCGGTATCCCGGAAGTGGCGAACGGGCCGGTGCGATAGCTGAAGAGCGGAATGTAGATGCCGTCTTCCGCCTGCGCCGCCGTGACGGCGATCGGCGCGATCGCTACCGCCAGCCCGAGCGCAATGTGTTTCCAATGCATGGCGTCTTCTCCCTTGTTTGCGCCGAATTGCGTCGGCCGGCGCATTAATAATCCCACGAACCCGCGACGAAGATTTGGGTCCGCCCGGCTGATGCGCCGGAGGTAGTAAGAGTCTGCCCCATCAGGAGGAAAATGGCCACACCCGGGCCCCGCCGGGGTTAAGACCACCCGATCGAAAGGTCCATTAACAAGCCGGCAGAGGGCGGGATTTTGCCGCCGATCGCCCTAAAGATAATCCGCAGTGAACTTACGACGATTTGTCGCAAGCTTGCTGGTCTAATAAGGAAACGGCCATACCCGCAGTTTTTGCTTGCCGATTTGCCAAAGCCGCGCCAGGCCGCTCGGCTCGACCACCAGAAAGACAATAATCAGGGCGCCGAGTATCAAAAACTGGAGGTGCTCCACGGTCGCGGGATACAGCGGTAGGCCGAAGGCTTCCGGTACCATCCGCAGCACGATCGGCAAAATGTAGATCAGCGCGGCGCCGAAGAACGATCCCATCAGCGTGCCCAGTCCGCCGATGATCACCATGAACAGGATCAGAAAACTCTGGTCGATCGCGAAAACGTTGGCTTCGGCGCCGCCGTACCACAGGAACACGATCATCGCGCCGGCAACGCCGCAATAGAACGACGAAACCGCAAACGCGAGAAGCTTGGCGCGCAGCAGTCTGATACCGATCAGCTCGGCGGCAAGGTCCATGTCGCGCACCGCCATCCACATGCGGCCGATGCGGCCGTGCACAAGGTTCGAAGCAACCCAGGTCATCAACACCACGATGCTCAGCACGACCAAATAACGGGTCGTCGCCGTCGCCGTCGGACCCGTTAAAGGAATCCCGGCAAGCGTACGCTTTGGCACCTCGATCGCGCCGGAGATTGCGTAATTGTAGAGCCAGGGAATGCGGATGAAGCACCACTCCAGAAAGAACTGCGCCGCCAACGTCGCCACCGCCAGATAAAAACCCTTGATGCGAAGCGACGGCAGACCAAACAGCACGCCAACCGCCGCCGAGAAAAATCCCGACGCTATGATCCAGATAACGATGTTCACCTGGGGGAAATACGTCGTGAGCTTCAGGCAGGCATAAGCCCCGACGCCCATGAACGCGCCGGTGCCCAGTGACAAGAGGCCGGTATAGCCGGTGAGCAAATTCAGCCCAATCGCGGCGAGGGAAAAGATCAAAAACGGAATCATCACCGCTTGGAGCAAAAAGTCATTGCCGATGAGCGGAATAACGACGAAGGCTACGAGGAGAATGACGCCGATGCCGATCCGATCTTGAAGGATCGGGAACACCGCCATATCGGCGGCGTAGCTGGTCTTGTATTGGCCGACCTCGCGATAAAGCATCGCTCAAATCCGCTCGATGATCTTTTCGCCGAACAAGCCTTGCGGCCGGAACACCAAAAAGCCCAGTGCTATAACGTAAGCGAACCAGGTCTCGATGCCGCCGCCAAGCAGCGGTCCCCAGTAAAACTCCCCCAACTTCTCGCCGACGCCGATGATAAGCCCGCCAACAATGGCGCCGGGGATCGAGGTCAGGCCACCGAGGATCAGGACCGGCAGCGCCTTGAGCGCGATGATCTGTAGCGAAAACGAGACTTCCGACCGCGCGCCCCACATGATGCCGGTGGTGAGAGCGACAACGCCGGCCGCGAACCACACGATCACCCAGATTTGCTCCAGCGAAATTCCGACCGACAAAGCCGCCTGGTGGCTGTCGGCGACGGCACGCAAGGCGCGGCCGATGCGGGTACGCTGAAAAAACACCGCCAGTACGGCGACCATGAGCGAAGCAATGATTACCGCGGCGATATCGATCTTTTGAAACGACACGAAACCGCCGAGACCCTTGAATTTCAGCTCGCCGCTAGGCAGGTAGAGCTCGTTCGTAATCATTACCTTGGGATTGCCGCCGAATATGAGCTGGCCTAAGCCGATCAGAATGTAAGTCAGCCCGAAGGTCGCCATGAACAATATGACATCGGACTGGTTGACCAGCGGCCGCAACATCAGGCGCTCGACGCTGAAGGCGAGCACAAACATGACCACGATGGTGAGCCCGAGTGCGAGAAATGCCGGAACGCCGTGTTCATGGAGCCCGACCAGCGTCAACGCCGCAAACACCACCATGATGCCCTGCGCGAAATTGAAGACACCCGACGCCTTGAAGATCAACACGAAGCCAAGCGCGATCAGCGCGTAAAGCACGCCGGCGACGAGACCATCCCATAGCGTCTGGGCAAACAGATCCGGTGCTGCACCCATCTGCACGAACGGATCGACGAAGATTTGGTAGAGAAGGTGCATTAGCTACTCACTCGTCGTTCCGGATTGATTGCCGCGCCTTCAAACGCTTACCCCATGCGGCTGGCCCAAATAGGCGCGGATCACGTTCTCGTCTTTCTTGACGTCGTCTGGCGCGGCATCCGCGATTTTGCGGCCATAATCGAGCACGACCACGCGGTCGGACAGGTCCATCACCACGCCCATGTCATGTTCGATCAACGCGATGGTCGTGCCATATTGCTGGTTCACGTCGATGATGAACCGCGACATGTCCTCCTTTTCTTCGAGATTCATGCCCGCCATCGGTTCGTCGAGCAGCAGCAAATCCGGCTCCATGGCAAGCGCCCGGCCAAGCTCGACGCGCTTTTGTAAGCCGTAGGGCAGACGCCCGACCGGAATTTTGCGGATGGCCGCAATCTCCAGAAAATCGATGATTTCCTCAACTCGGCGCCGGTGCTCGACCTCCTCCGCCAGCGCCGGCCCGTGGCGGATCAGTTGCCAAAAAAGCCCGCGGCGCATTTTCAGCGCCCTCCCGGCAAGAATATTGTCCAGAGTGGTCATGCCGCGAAACAGCGCAAGATTCTGAAAGGTCCGGGCAATGCCGCCGCGCGCTGCCGCGTACGGTCGCATGGCCTTGCGCGCCTCGCCCTTGAACGTGATCCGGCCTGATTGCGGCTGATAGAAGCCGTTGACGACGTTGAGCATAGACGTTTTACCGGCGCCGTTCGGGCCAATGATGGCGCGGATTTCGCCTTTGCGGATGTCGAACGACACCGCGGTGAGCGCGCGCACGCCGCCAAATGAGAGGGAAACGTTTTCGACGGCGAGCAGCACCTCGCCAAGCGCAGTGTTGCCCGAGGACGGCGCCCTCATGCGGCACGCACAATTTTGGCGGCACGGACCGGATAGGTTTTCATGTCGCGCACAGCGACACGTGCGGCGACAACGCCTTTGTGGCCGTCTTCGAAGGTCACCTGCGTCGAAATCTGCGCGGTGCTCGAGCCGTTGTAAAACGCCTCGACCAGCGGGCTGTAGCGATCGATGATGTGTCCGCGGCGCAGCTTCTGCGTCCGTGTCAGTTCGCCATCGTCGGGATCAAGCTCTTTATGCAGGATGAGGAAGCGCTTGATCTGCGCACCCGCCACCATCTCCTCTTCCGATAGCGAGCGGTTCACCTCATCGACGTGATTTGCGATCATGTCATAGACACGCGGATGGGCGGCGAGCTCTTGATACGAGGCGTAGACCACATTGTTCCGCTCGGCCCAGCTCCCGACCGCGACCTGATCGATATTAATCATGACGCTGACGAAATCTCGGTCGGCGCCGATCGCCACCGCCTCGCGGATGTTGGGATAGAATTTGAGTTTGTTCTCTATGTACTTCGGCGCGAACACTGTGCCGTCATTCAACCGGCCGACGTCCTTGGCACGATCGATGATTTTCAATTGGCCGCTCTTGGCATCAAAGAAACCGGCGTCGCCGGTATGCACCCAGCCATCGGAAGTGAGCACCTCGGCGGTCTTCTCCGCATCTTTGTAATAACCGCTGAAAACGCCGGGCGAGCGGAACAGCACTTCGCCTTGGTCGGATATTTTGATCTCGACATCCGGAGAAGGCGTACCAACGGTGTCGGCGTAAATCTCGCCGTCGGGCTGTGCGGTGACGTAGACCGAGGCCTCGGTCTGGCCGTAGAGCTGTTTTAAGTTCATGCCCATCGCGCGCCAGAAGCGGAAAATCTCCGGACCAATCGCTTCGCCTGCCGTATAGGCGACGCGAATGCGGGACAGCCCGAACTGGTTCATCACCGGCCCGTAAACGAAAAGCCGGCCGATGGCGTAGAGCAAACGGCCGCCGAGCGGCACCTTCTCGCCGTCGAGGATCTTTTCACCCCACCGCCGCGCGACGCCGACGAAAAAATCGAACGCTTTGCGCTTGATCGCGCCAGCGTCGGCCATGCGTACCATGGTCAGCGTCAGCACGTT
Organism: Xanthobacteraceae bacterium; assembly: GCA_036845025.1. Lineage (GTDB taxonomy): Bacteria > Pseudomonadota > Alphaproteobacteria > Rhizobiales > Xanthobacteraceae > BOG-931. The sequence goes on from DAIUEQ010000028.1 coordinate 20,165, forward strand.
CTCATAGACCCGCGGCGGCGCGAACGCATACGTGGTGCCGATCTCGCGCCGATCCTGAACGACGGTGTCCGGTGCTTCCGGGCAATTGACGCAGTAACCCGCGACGTAGGCTTGCACGAAAGAAAAGATGTAGTCACCGACCCATGCCAACGGCAGATAAGCGATTACCTCTTCATTTTGATCAAGCCGGTCGAAGGTGTTGGCGTTGCGCGCGGAAACGATTGTGTTGCGATGCGTGAGCATTACGCCCTTCGATCGCCCCGTGGTGCCCGACGTGTAGAGAATAACGCTGAGATCGTCCGCTTTACCCTCGGCCACGTCCGCTTCCCAGCGGGCGAGACATTCGTCGTCGGTAGCAAGCTTCTTGCGGCCTATGGCCTGGACGTCCGCGAACGAAATCAGACGGTCGTGGTCGTAGTCCTTCAATCCGCGCGGCTCGTCGTAAATCAGCTTTCCCGATCGCGGCAGGCGGTCGGCTACCGCGATCACCTTGTCGACCTGTTCCTGATCCTCCACGACCGCCAAAATCACTTCGGCGTGCGCAAGAACGAAGGCCATCTCTTCAGCGACCGCGTCTGCGTAGACCGGCACCGGCACAGCCCCGAGCGCTTGGCCGGCGCACATCGCCCAATAAAGCCGCGGGCGATTGCCGCCGACGATGGCGAACTTGTCGCCCCTCTTGAGCCCCAGCTCGGCAAGCCCGATGGAAAATGCGCGGACCTCTTCGAGCATCCGCGCCCAGGTCCACGTATTCCAGATGCCGAGATCCTTATGGCGCATGGCCGGACGCGCGCCGATAACCGAGGCATTGTGAATGAGGAGTTTCGGCAGCGTATCTAGGCTGCCATCAATCGACTGCACGGCGTTCCTCTTCCCCCTTTTGTTCGCGCGCGGTCACGACGCGTGCCTTATTTGTAAACAGGGGGCCGAAACTACTTTACTACTACGCTGCTGCGCCGAATCTAGCTCCCAGGGCCTTTGCCCCAAACAGGGAGCGAGACGGAAACCGCAGATCCCCCAATCCTTGGTCACCGGCGCACCAACTCTCACCGAAGTTGGCGCGTGAATTCTCGCATTGCCGGGCAAAAACGACAATGCTATTTCACGGCAATAGCCTAGTCATTTTGACGCAAAAACCCCTTGCGCTCGCCAACACAAAGGCGCGATCGGGCCGGGTAATGGCTTCATGCTCGACGTATCTTCCGGTGCTTCCCCGCGGTTTTCTCTCGGTGAAGATCAAATCGCGGTCCGCGACATGGCGCGGACTTTTGCCGCCGAGGTTTTCGCGCCGCATGCACTCGCCTGGGACGAGGCCAAGCATTTTCCCGTCGCTGAAATGCGCCGGGCGGCCGCATTGGGAATGGGCGGAGTTTACGTGGCTGCCGATGTCGGCGGTTCCGGGCTGTCCCGGCTCGACGCGACTTTGATCTTCGAGGCGCTGGCGACAGGCTGTCCGACGGTCTCCGCCTATATGTCGATCCACAACATGGCCGCCTGGATGATCGACGCCTTCGGCGCGCCGGCGCAACGAAGCCAATGGCTGCCGAAGCTCTGCGCCATGGAGTTTCTGGCGAGCTATTGCCTCACCGAGCCAGGCGCCGGCTCGGATGCTGCGGCGCTTGTGACGCGTGCGGCACGCGATGGCGACTCTTATGTCCTCAATGGTCAAAAACAATTTATCTCCGGTGCCGGAGCCGGCGATCTCTATGTGGTGATGGCGCGCACCGGCGGCGCGGGCCCATCGGGCATTTCCACTTTCGTTGTTCCGGGCGACACGCCGGGAATTTCGCTCGGCGCCAACGAGCGCAAAATGGGCTGGAACGCGCAGCCGACCCGGGCAGTGGTTTTTCAGGACGTGCGGGTGCCGGTGGGAAACCGGCTCGGCGAGGAAGCTGAAGGTTTCAAGATCGCCATGGCAGGACTCGACGGCGGCCGGCTCAACATCGCCGCCTGCTCGCTCGGCGGCGCGCAGATCGCGCTCGAGAAATCGCTCGCCTACATGAAGGAGCGCAAAGCGTTCGGGAAGCGCCTCGACGAATTCCAGGGACTGCAATTCCGCCTCGCCGACATGGCGACGGGCCTCGAGGCCTCGCGCACGCTGCTGTGGCGCGCGGCAGCGGCGCTCGACCGCAAGGATGCCGACGCGACCCAGCTTTGCGCGATGGCCAAGCGTTTCGTCACCGACACCTGTTTCGAAATCGCCAATCAGGCGCTGCAATTGCACGGCGGCTACGGCTATTTGTCAGAATTCGGCATCGAGAAAATTGTGCGTGATCTGCGTGTGCACCAAATCCTCGAAGGCACCAACGAGATAATGCGAGTCATCGTGGCGCGAAGCCTGGTCGGGCCGTAGGCGTGACCACCGCGCACGACGGCGAAATCATCGTGCGCCAAGAAGGCGCGGTGCGCCGGATTACGCTCAATCGGCCGAAAGCGCTCAACGCGCTGACGCTCGGCATGGCCGTCGAGATGACGGCGCATTTGCGCGCGTGGACGAGCGATCCCGCCGTCTGCGTCGTGCTGCTGGATGGCGCCGGCGACCGCGGCTTCTGTGCCGGCGGCGACATTAGGGCGCTTTACGACGCCTCGAAGACGAAAAGCGCCCTCCCCGCCGAATTCTGGTCCACCGAATATTATCTTGATGTTTTGATTGCGCGTTATCCGAAGCCCGTCGTCGCGCTGATGGACGGCGTGGTGATGGGCGGCGGGGTCGGCCTTTCGGCGCACGCGGCGTTCCGCGTCGTGACCGAGCGCTCGGCGGTGGCGATGCCCGAGGTCGGCATCGGGTTTTTCCCGGACGTCGGCGCCTCGTTTCTCTTGGCGCGATGTCCCGGATTGACGGGCACCTATCTTGCGCTGACCGGCGATCGCATGAAGGCCGCCGACGCCGTCTATTGCGGCTTTGCCGATCTCCATATCGCTGCCGCCAAGCTTCCTGAGCTTCCCACCGCGCTCGCCGAGTGCCGCACCGCGGTGGATGTCAAGCGCGCGCTTGCCGGCATGTCCACGCAGCCCGCACCGGGCCGCCTGGAAACCGCTCGCGGCTGGATCGATCAATGCTATGCCGCCGAAAGCGTTGAAGACATTATGTATCGGCTGCAAGCGAGCGGGGCGGCCGAGCCGACCGCGGCCGCTGCGACGATGAGCAAAGCGTCTCCGACCTCGCTGAAGGTCACGTTGCGCAATGTGCGCGCCGCGGTATCATTCAAACGGATGGAGCAAAGCTTTCAGCAGGATTTTCGCATCGCACTTGCCGCGATCGCCGGACATGATTTCATCGAAGGCATTCGCGCCACGATTGTCGACAAGGACCGCAATCCGAAATGGCGGCCGCACAGGCTGGAGGAGGTCACGCCCGATATTGTCGATCGGCATTTCCAGCCGGTTGGCGCGTTGGAATTGAAATTCCCCGATTAAAAGAGGCCTTCACATATGCCGAACATCGGATTCATCGGTCTCGGAAACATGGGCGGCCCGATGGCCGCCAATCTCGTCAAGTCCGGCGAGCGCGTGCACGGTTTCGACATGGTGGCGGCCTCGCGAGAGACGTCGGCCGCCGACGGCGTTCAAATCGTCGGCAATGCGCGGGATTGCACGGAAAACGCCGACATCGTCATCACCATGCTTCCCGCTGGCGAGCATGTGCTGTCCGTTTGGAACGACGTGGTGCCGCACGCGCGGCAGGGCACGTTGTTCATTGATTGCTCGACCATCGATGTTGACGATGCCCGGCGGGCGCACAAGCTCGCGGCGGCGAGCGGCTTGGCAACGCTCGATGCGCCGGTGTCCGGTGGCGTCGGCGGCGCTAAAGCAGCGACGCTGACCTTCATGGTTGGCGGCTCGGCGCACGCATTCGCTCGCGGCAAGCCTGTGCTCGAACGCATGGGCAAGCGCATTGTGCATTGCGGCGAGGCGGGAAACGGCCAGGTCGCGAAAATCTGCAACAACATGATCCTCGCCGCCTCGATGATCGCGGTCTCCGAGGGCTTCGTCATGGGCGAGAAACTTGGGCTGTCGCATCAGGCCTTGTTCGACGTCGCCTCGGCCTCGTCCGCTCAATGCTGGGCGCTGACCAGCTATTGCCCGGTGCCCGGGCCGGTGCCGGCAAGTCCGGCCAACAATTCCTACAAGCCGGGCTTCGCTGCGGCCTTGATGCTGAAGGACCTCAAGCTTGCGAAGGCGGCAGCGGATTCGGTGAAGGTAACAAACGCCATCGGCGCCCACGCCGCCGAAATCTACCAGCATTTCGCCGACGAGGGTCATAGCGGACTAGATTTCTCCGCCATCATCAATCTCGTCCGCGAGCAGTCGAAAACGCGCTAAGGCCCCTGATCAGAACGCGGGAATAACGTCGGCACTCGCGCGCTCCTCCTAGCAAAGCCGGCCGCCCCTGAGCTCGGCCAGCCGCGATGTACACCTTATTCGGGCTGTAACTGGCGCCCAGCGGCGCCGAAATCGATCTCGCACGCACAAAGTTTCCCACCGAAACGTGGCCGGTCGTTTCAACTCGCCGCCACAGATACTGTGATAAATCACAGTAAACGGCGAGGAACGATTCGTGCTGAAGGGATTGCTCGTATTTGGGCTGACGCGTCGCCCGCTGGTCCTTTTGGGACTGCTGGTCTTCCTCGGCGCTGGATTGTTCGCGTTTTCGCGGCTCAATATCGAGGCCTATCCAAATCCGGCCCCCGTTATCCTGGAGATCACGGCACAAGCGCCCGGCCTTTCGGCCGAGGAAATGGAGCGCTACTTCACCGTTCCGATCGAGGTCGGGCTAGCTGCAACGCCCGGGGTCGACGTCATTCGCTCGACCTCATTCTACGGCCTCACCTTCGTCCGGGTGACGTTCTATTACGGCGTGGATTATTACTTCGCGCTGACCCAAACCGCGATCAATCTGCAGCAGAACGTCAGTCTGCCCAACAACATAACGCCTACCATTCAGGCCACCAGCTTGGTCGGCGAAATCTACCGCTATCAAGTGACCGGGCCGCCGCACTTCGGATTGACCAATCTGCGCACGGTTCAGGATTGGATTTTGCAGCGCCGGCTGCTCAGCGTGCCGGGCGTCGTGCAAATCAACACTTGGGGCGGGACCACCAAGGAATACGACGCCGAGGTCGATTTGCACAAGCTCGACGCCTACAACGTCACGCTGCCGCAAGTCATCGCCGCATTAGGCAACGCCAACATCAATGTCGGCGGCCGCACCATCAACATGGGACAGCAATCGGTTAATATCCGCGGCGTCGGCTTGATGAACAGCGGCGGCGACGAAGATCTGACGCAGGGCTACAAGGTCGAGGACATCGAGAATATTCCGCTCAACCAGACCAACGGCATACCCGTCCTGGTCAAAGACGTCGCTAAAGTGGCCGTGGGTCACGTGCCCCGCCTTGGCAAAGCCGGCCGCGACCACCAAGACGACATTGTCGCTGCGATCGTGGTCATGAACCGGACGCTGCACACCAAGGACGTGATCACCCGCGTTCAGGCGGAGGTTCAGAAAATCAATGCCGACGGCTCGTTGCCGGCGGGCGTTAAACTTGTGCCCTACTACGACCGCAGCCAGCTGGTCGGCGTGACCACCAGCACCGTGCTACACAACCTGGTGTTCGGCTGCGTGCTGATCTTCTGCATTCAATGGATCTTTCTCGGTGATCTGCGCAGCGCAATTATCGTCGGCGCAAATATCCCGTTTGCATTGTTCTTCAGCATCATCATTCTGGTCTTGCGCGGCCAGGACGCGAATCTTCTCTCAGTCGGGGCCGTCGATTTCGGCATCATTGTCGACGCCGCCGTTATTCTCGTCGAAAACGTCTACCGGAATTTCCAGACCAGTCCCGAGGCCAGGCAGCAGCTTTTTCGCAATCTCGCCGATCAGCGCTGGGGACGCGACCCAACGGGCAACACGGATCCGTCGCAGCCCTCGATCTGGACCGACCGGCTGCGGCTAATCCTCATCAGCGCCCTGCAAATCGACAAAGCGGTGTTCTTCTCGACCGCCATCATCGTGGCGGCCTTTATTCCGCTATTCACCATGCAAGGAGTCGAAGGGCAAATTTTCAGCCCGATGGCGCAGACTTACGCCTACGCGTTGGTGGGCGCGCTACTGGCGACATTCATTGTTACGCCGTGTCTCACGTCGTTTCTGCTTCCCGAGCGCATCCGCGAGGTAGAAACCGTCCTGGTGCGCGGCTTGCGTGCAGTTTACACGCCCGTGCTGCGCTGGTCGCTCCGCAAAAGGAAGACCACGATCGCCATCGGACTGGTTTTTCTCGCGTTCAGT
>DAIUEQ010000029.1:0-2730 GCA_036845025.1 Xanthobacteraceae bacterium
TTGAACGGCGTGATGCCGGCGACGACGCCAAGCGGCTGGCGCATGGAAAAAAGATCGATACCCGGACCGGCGCCTTCGCTGAATTCGCCTTTCAGCAAATGTGGAATGCCGCAGGCGAATTCGACCACTTCGAGCCCACGCTGGATGTCGCCTTTGGCGTCGGCGAAGATTTTGCCGTGCTCGGCGGACAGAAGGCGCGCCAAGGCGTCAAATTCGTTCTGCGCCAATTCGAGGAATTTCATCAAGACGCGAGCGCGCCGCTGCGGGTTCGTGGCCGCCCAGGCCGGCTGAGCCGCTTGCGCCACTGTGATCGCGTGCTCGACCTCAGAATGCTTGGCGAGGGCAACCCTGGCTTGAACCTCGCCGGTATTCGGGTTGAAAACCTCCCCAAACCGCCCGGACGTTCCCTTTACCTCTTTGCCGCCGACAAAGTGGCCGATCTCCCGCATGGACTATCTCCTGTGTACCCAAGTGCCGGGCCATCGATAAGTCTTCGCCATTGTGCAGCTTTTCGGCGAAACGGTCACGGGGGAGTGGAGCCGCGAGTTCCATCGACCACGCTGCTCGGCATCAAAAACTGCGCCTTGTAATGAGTCCCGCCCCGTAAACAGCTGCCAAGGCATGCCCCACGGCTTTTACGCGCCCATTAACGCGCATTTGCGTCTGTATGCGTATGGAAATGACACTTGGCCTCGGACGGTGTATAGCCGCCGCCCGACGTTCATTCCGAGGCGACACGAGCTCCTGCTTCCAGCCCTATGACTCAAAGCGCCAGCGCTCCAGTTGAGGGCGAAATTCCGGCCAACGGTACGGCCGAGTCCCGTTCCGGCGCCGGATTGTGGGGCCTTGCGCTCGGCAGCATCGGGGTCGTCTACGGCGATATCGGTACCAGTCCGCTTTACGCGATGCGTGAGGCGCTTATGGCCGCTTCAGGGCCTCAGCACCAAGATCTGATGCGTGGCGCGCTGCTCGGCATCGTTTCGCTCATCCTGTGGGCGCTCATTATCGTTGTTACCCTGAAGTACGTTCTCATTCTGCTGCGCGCCGACAACAATGGCGAGGGCGGCACGCTGACGCTGATGGCGCTAGCCTCGCGCGCGGTCGGACGCATTCCTCGTGCGGCCGCCACTGTCACCGTGCTCGGCATCGTCAGCGCCGCGCTGTTTTATGGTGACGCGCTCATCACGCCGGCCCTCTCGGTCCTCTCCGCCATTGAAGGTATCGATGTTGCCACGCCGGCGTTCCACGATTTTGTCGTACCGTTGACCGTCGTAATTTTGCTGTTTCTGTTCGCGTTCCAGGCGCGTGGAACTGCCAAGATCGCGGCGCTGTTCGGCCCGATCATGTCGATCTGGTTTGTGGCCATCGCTATTCCAGGTGCGATCCGGGTCGCGAAAGATCCGTTCGTGCTCACGGCTTTCAATCCGATCTATGGCGTCGAGTTTCTGCTCCATCACGGCATTATCGGATTTTACACTTTGGGCGCCGTCTTCCTTGCCGTCACCGGTGCGGAGGCGCTTTATGCCGATCTCGGTCATTTTGGACGACGACCGATTCAGATGGCGTGGTTCTGCCTGGTTCTGCCGGCCCTCGCGATCAATTATCTGGGGCAGGCGGCGCTGGTGTATGCACATCCCGAAGCGATCGCGAACCCGTTCTTTCTGCTTTATCCCGATTGGGCGCGCATACCCATGGTCGTGCTGGCGGCGGTCGCCACGGTGATCGCAAGTCAAGCGGTCATTACCGGAGCGTATTCTCTGACCAGTCAGGCAATCCAGCTCGGGCTGTTGCCGCGATTTGAAGTACGCCATACCTCGGCGCATCAGGCCGGCCAGATTTATATGCCGCGGGTCAACGCGTTCTTGTTGATCGGCGTGCTTTTGCTGGTAGGTCTGTTCCGCTCTTCGAGTGCGCTTGCGTCGGCTTACGGCATCGCCGTAACCGGGACCATGGTCGTCACTTGTATGATGGCCTTCGTGGTTATTTGGCGGATGTGGCATTGGTCGTTCTTGGCCGCCGCCGCGTTAATGCTGCCCTTCCTGGCGATTGATTTGACCTTTCTTTCCGCCAATATGCTGAAAGTTGTTGAAGGCGGTTGGGTGCCGCTCGCGCTCGGCGGCGTGCTCATGCTGGTGATGTACACGTGGCGTCGCGGCAGCAGACTGTTGTTTGAGAAGACGCGCCGGCTCGAGACGCCATTGGACGATCTGATAAGAATGCTGGAGAGGAAACCGCCGCAGCGCGTTCCAGGCACCGCAGTGTTTCTCACCAGCGAGCCGAAAAGTGCGCCGACCGCGCTGCTGCACAGCCTCAAGCATTACCGGGTGCTGCACGAGCAGAACATTATCCTTTCCGTGGAAATCACCCATACCCCGCGGGTAGAGCCGGGCAAGAGGGTGCGTATCGAACAAGTCGGCTCGACCTTCATGCGCGTGTTGCTGCGCTTCGGTTACATGGAGACGCCGAACATTCCCAAGGCGCTGGGAATGGCCCGCAAGCTCGGCTTGCAATTTGATATCATGACCACGTCGTTTTTCCTGTCCCGGCGCGCACTGCGCCGGGCACCGCATTCGGGCATGCCGCGCTGGCAGGACCGGCTCTTCATTGCGCTCGCGCGCTCCGCCAACGACGCGACGGATTACTTCCAAATTCCGACCGACCGGGTGGTCGAAGTCGGAACCCAGGTCAACATCTGAGTCAAATTCCAAGAAGCAAATTCCAAGAAGCAAA
>DAIUEQ010000029.1:2830-25731 GCA_036845025.1 Xanthobacteraceae bacterium
GGAACCCAGGTCAACATCTGAGTCAAATTCCAAGAAGCAAATTCCAAGAAGCAAAAGCAGTTCGATCCGGGAACGGTTGACGCAAGTTCAGAGGTAGTCGACAAGGAGGTCACCATGTCGGACCTGCAGGGTGGTCACAAAGTGCGCGATCTGGCGCCGGAAGATGTCGCACGCGGTGTGCAGGAAGGCCGCATCGTCCTGGTGGACGTTCGCGAGCCGAACGAAACGAGCCTCGAACGTTTTCCGGGCGCGGTGCTCGTGCCGTTGTCGTCATTTGATCCAGCGACCATTCCAGCTCCGCCGGGAAGTGAAATCGTGTTTGCCTGCCGGTCGGGTCGGCGCTCGGTGACGGCATCGCTCGCGGCCCAGGAACAGGGCTTCGATTACGACGCTCATCTGGCCGGCGGCATCCTGGCGTGGAAAGCAGCCGGCCTGCCGACCGAGACTTGAGGTTCAGCGCGGATCAAATCGTCTCCGCATTTCACATCCAGCGCGCGATGCGGCACAAGATTAGGCCCTTGATTCGACCCTTGGTGGCGGCGAGCGGACGGGCGCTGCTGTTCGTGGGATTGCTCGTGGCGACATACGCGCCGGCGCATCCCGAACAAGAACGCGTGGTCAATTTCTACAATTGGTCCGATTACATCGACCCGGCGATCCTCGAGCGCTTCACCGCGGAAACCGGCATCAAAGTTCGCTACGACACCTTTGACTCCAACGACACGCTCGAGGCCAAGCTTCTAGCCGGCAAATCCGGATATGACGTTGTTGTCCCTTCGGGTTATTTCCTCGCCCGCCAAATCGCGGCCGGCATCTTTCGCAAACTCGACAAATCGAAACTGCCGAATCTGGTCAATGCATGGCCCGAAATCGCGACACGGCTGGCAAGTTACGATCCGGGCAATCAATACGCCGTGAATTACATGTGGGGCACGACGGGCATCGGATACAACGTTGCTGCGGTTCGTACACTGCTTGGCGAAAGCGCGGCAATCGACTCCTGGAATGAGATATTCGATCCAGCAAAAATTAGCCGCTTCAAGGATTGCGGCATTCACTTCCTCGACTCATCCGACGACATCATGCCGGCGGCGCTGCATTATTTGCAACTCGATCCGAACTCGAGCGCTCCGGACGATTTGCAGCGCGCCACCGATCTCCTTCTTAGTATTCGCGGCTACGTGCGCAAATTTCATTCCTCGGAATATCTCAACGCCTTGGCGAGCGGCGAAATCTGCCTGGCCGTCGGATTTTCAGGTGACATAATCCAGGCCCGGCGCCGCGCGGCCCAAGCCAAAGCGGGGGCGGCTATTGCTTACACAATCCCCAAAGAAGGCGCGCAATTGTGGTTCGATAATTTGGTCATTCCCAGCGATGCGCCCGACGCTGCCGAAGCGCATGCCCTGATCGATTATTTACTCAAACCGGAAGTGGCGGCGGCCAATAGCAATTTTGTCGCTTACGCCAATGGCAATTTGCCGAGCCAGAAATACATCAATAAATCGATCCTCGACGATCGCAACGTTTATCCCGATGCGGCGACCATGTCGAAACTCTACACCATTATGGCGCACGATCAGAAGACGCAGCGGCTCGTTAACCGGCTGTGGACGCGTATCAAGACCGGCCACTAGATGCTTATTCGCTTTTACGAACGCGGCCCGGACGCCGCAACCGGGCAGGACATACCCATGAGGAACGATTTCATCGCCTAGTGGTTCTCGTCCTAGCGATTGGGGGAAGAATTATATGGTGCCAGCTGAGGTTGTCGCTTTACGCGAGCCAGTCCTATTGGTCGTCGAGGATGAAGTTCTCATCCGCCTTTCCACCTCGGATTTTCTGCGCAACGAAGGGTTCACTGTGCTCGAGGCCGGTAGTGCGCGCGAGGCGCTCACGGTGTTGAAGGCGCGCTCCGACGTTTCGGTGGTCGTGACCGACATCCATATGTCGGCAGCACTGGAAGGCTTGGAGTTAATTCGCGAAATTCGCAAATCCTTTCCGGCAGTAAAGATTGTAACGGCTTCCGCATATCAAATAACAGAACCGGTCGAAGCCGTACTCACCAAGCCATATTCGTTGGAACGCTTGGCGTCCGTCATCAAATCGCTGCTCGGACTCTAGGGAACTCTGCGGTTCCAAAACCGTTATATGGCATGACCAACACAGCCCTACGTGCCGACGCCGCCCGTCGAGGCGAGGAAACTATTCTTGTCCTCGAACGCGATGTCCTGACCCGGGTTTTTCTCTCGGATTACTTGCGCTCGTGCGGGTACCGCGTTCTTGAAGCGCGCAGCGCCGCTGAGGCTCTCACCATATTGCAGGAATCATTGGAGCCGATTCGTGTCGTGCTCGGCGATGCGGAGAATGGTTTCAAGTTATCCGGTTGGGTCAAAGCGAATCGGCCGAAAATCAAAGTCATTCTCGCGGCAAATGCCGAGCGGGCATCGCAAGCTTGCGCCGACCTTTGCGAGGCCGGTCCGCATGGCAAGCGCCCTTACGATCCGCAATTGTTGGTTCAACACATCAAATCGCATCTGGGAACAGTCGCAGACTAAGCTTGGGCTGCGCGCTTACCGCCACCGCCGATGCAGCCAGAGCCATTGCGCCGGATATTCACGCACCCAGGCTTCCACCACCGAAGTTATCGCCTGCATCGTGCCGCGGATGTCGATACGGCCCTCGGCATCGCGTGGCGGATCAATCGGGTCGGTGATTTCGACCCAGAAGCTATTGCCATCCGGCTTGCGGACGACGCGTAACCCGTGAATCGGACACTCGTGTTGCCGCGCGATCATTGCGATCAACGGATTGGCGCGGCAGCGCCGTCCAAAGAAAATCACCTCAACGCCTTTGGTCACGTGCTGATCGACCAGCATGCCGACATGCGTTCCCGCCTGCACTAGTCGCGCGAGCTTCACCGGCGCGTCGAGACCCGAGGCGACGAGTTCCCCCATCAGCGGCGTGCGCAGCTTGACGATGATGTCGCTGATCGGCGGGATATTTGGCCGCCGATAAAGTACCGCCGATTGCGGCACCAGGGCTTTCGCGACTACTGCCGGAAGCTCCCAATTGCCGACATGCGCGCCAAAGCCAAGCATCGGTTTGTTATTCTCGACCATGCGGCGGTAGCGATCCGCCATCTCCGGCGCGTAGGTGATGACGTCGGCAGTTTGTCGGCCGGCGCCTTCCAGGGAGAATTCGTCGAGGTGGGCAAACTCGACGGCGACCCTTCCGAGATTGTCCCATACACCGGCGAGGATCTGCTCGATCTCGGCGGCGCCCTTGGACGGATAGGCGGCGCGCAGATTTTCGCGTCCGACATTGTGCTCCGGCAGCAGAGGCCCAACCTTGCGCATGAATGCGCCGGCGAAATTGGCGCTACGCTTGCGGTCGATATGTTTGACCGCGCTCAGCAGTCCGGCGGCAAGTGCGCCGCGCGTCGTGTCGAAAATCTTGGAACGCGGCTTCATTAAACCAACACCCGGAGAAGGACCTGCCGGTTTTGCGAGAAATTCATGCGCAACCAAAATCAGAAGGTGACAATAATCTTGCCGAAAACCTGCCGCGATTCGAGCCGCTCCAGGCCGCGCTGAAAGTCGACAAGAGGAACTTCCATGTCGATCACCGGCAAGAGTCCGCCAGCCATCTTGGCGAGACTCTCGCGAATGTTGCGCATCGACGCGCCGAACGAGCCGATGATTCGATATTGCTGAAGAAAAAGCTGGAACAGGTTGAAGGTCGTCGACTGGCCCGAAGTCGATCCGCATGTGACCAATCGGCCGCCGCGCTTGAGGCAAAGCAGCGAGCCGTTGAATGTATCGGGACCGACGTGTTCGAACGCGACGTCGACGCCCTTTTTGGCCGTGAGCTTGCGCACAACGCCTTCGAATCGCTCGGTCCGGTAATTGATCACGTGGTCGGCGCCAAGCGCCTTGGCTTTCGCCGCCTTTTCGTCGTCGCCGACTGTCGTGAACACCGTGCAGCCGATCGCCTTCGCCATCTTGATCGCGGTGGTGCCGATGCCGGAACCGCCGGCTTGCACCAGGACCGTTTCGCCCGGCTCCAATTTGGCGTTGTCGAACAGCATGTGCTGGACGGTGGAGAAGGCGACGGGAGCGCAAGCGGCGTCACGAAAGCTCACGCCCTTCGGGACCGGTATCACCAACCGGGCGGACATGTTGACAAAATCGCGCGCGAAGCCGTCGAGATGAAAGCCCATGATGCCGCCGACATTCTCGCACAGATTGTCGCGGCCTTCGCGACAGGCGCGACAGATTCCGCAGGTCAAGGCTCCATAGGCGACCACGCGGTCGCCGATCTTAAATTCCGACACGTCCGGACCGACCGCGCTGATTTCTCCGGCCGCCTCGACGCCGCCAATGAGCGGCAACTTGCGCTTGGCGAACGCCATGCCGCGCCAGCCCCAAACGTCGATGTGATTAAGCCCGATAGCCTTGATTGCGATTTGCACTTCGCCGGCGGCCGGCGCTGTTGGTGGGGCGACCTCGACCAGCTCGATTTTGCGATCGGCAACGAGCGTCAACGCGCGCATCATGCCGGAGCCCTGATGTCTTTGGCTTCGGTCATGCCGGCGCGCGATTTACGCCGGCTCCAGCGTCAGGACCAGGCAAACGTTCTGACCACCGAAGCCGAAAGAATTGGAAAGGGCGCGCCGAACTTTGGCGTCGCGTGCGACGTTGGGCACGACATCAAGCGCAATCGCGGGATCGGGGACGCTGTGGTTGATGGTCGGGGGGATGCGCTGGTTTTGCAGGGTCAGAAGAGTGAACGCCGCTTCGACCGCGCCCGCCGCGGTCAAGGTGTGGCCGATCATCGATTTGTTGGAGGAAATGGGGATGCCGCGAATCCGCTCGCCGAAGACCGCGGACACGCCAAGGTGCTCCATCTTGTCGTTCTCCGGCGTCGAAGTGCCATGCGCGTTGATATAGTCGACATCGTCCGGTGCGACCCCGGCGTCTGCGAGAGCGTTGCGCATGCTGGCGACAATCGGCTTACCGTCCGGGCTCGATCGCGTGCGGTGAAACGAGTCGGACTTTTCTCCAACGCCTTCGAGAATGCCGAGCACGCGGGCACCGCGCGCCTTGGCGTGATCGAAATCTTCCAGGACCAGAGCCGCAGCGCCTTCCGCAAGGACGAAGCCGTCGCGATTCTTGGAGAACGGTTTGGACGCGCGCTCGGGCGGATCGTTCTGGGTTGAGAGCGCCGACAACAGCGAAAAGCGCACCAGCGATTCCGGTGTCAACGAGGCGTCGGCACCAATCGCCAGGGCGGCGACGCATTCGCCGCGTCTTATCGCCTCCATGCCGAGCTGTATGGCGCTCGCCCCTGACGCACACGCCGTGTTGAGTGAAATTGGCGAGCCTTCGGTGCCGAATTTCTCGGCCAGATTTTCGCCGATAATGCCGAACTTGAATGCATTTCGATTTGCCGCGAAGTTTCGAGCTACGCGCAAGAGTTCGGGATAGGCGGGATCGGCATCCGCCGGGGCCATTTCGGCCATTTTGATTCGATCGGACCATTCTATTTCGAGCGGCGGCGGCGCGAGAAACAGCGGTCCGGGAAAATGACCTTTGGGACCGATTGCCGCTTCGGCGATCGCCTCTTCTCCGGCGAGAAGCGCGACGCGCTCCGACAAGTCGGCCGGCGACATGTCGTCGCGATAGACGTCGTTGACGGTGCCGGCGATGGTGGTTCGCAGCCCCTCGGTCGGAAATCTCGAAATCTGCCGGATGCCGGAAACTCCACCGGTCAATTTCGACCAGTTGGCGGCTTTTCCGACGCCTAGAGAGGTTACAATGCCAATGCCGGTGACGGCGATAACCGGACGGCCGAGCTTGTCTCGCGTTTTTGCGGTCATCGCGTTTCTTTCCTTCACTCCGCGCGCTCGATCAGCGCCAGCCCTTCGCCGCGCCAATTGGCGATCCCGGTGACCACCACCTGGGACAAGTCGGACGGACCGGCGCCAGCATCGGCGGGTCCTTCCGCGGGATATAACTTGCCTTGTTCAACCGCTGCAGAAGCAATGGCGAGATTAGCCATGAACTGGGCTTCCACACCATGGCCGATATAGGTTCCGGTATTCCGGATCGGAAGCCCAATTTCCTTAAGCACCGTATGCTCCGCCGACGTCGCCGGCTCCAGTCCGCTCGCACCGGAAATGACGGCCGCGCGCTCACGGTTGATCTCCGGTGCGATGCTTTCCCATTGGCGGCGCAGCGTCGCCTCGATGTCGCCTGGCTGCCTAGCAGCGCGGTCGGAACGAACCGTCTTGATCCTCGCATGCGCCCGCGCGCCGCGCCGTTCGGCGTGTTGGCGGCTTTCAAGCACGAGAAAGGCGCCCATATTGCCAAGCGCCATGCCGCCGCTGGTGCCGCGTGCTCCGATCGGGGAAAACTCACCCTTCAACAGCGCGCCCGCCTGCTCGAAGATCAGGAGAACGTCCCAGCGGGCGCCGTTATACGCGCCGCCAACTAGAGTGAGCTCGCTCTGTCCGGCGGCAATACGCGCATGCGCGATGCGCACGGCGTCAACGCCGGCGGATTCCTCGCCCAGAAACGTGCGCGAAGAGCCGACGACGCCGTGGACGATGGAAATGTTGCCGGCAAGAAGGTTGGGCAGTTGCGCCAAAAACAGCGTCGGCCGCAGGTCGTTCATCAGCCGCTCATTGAGGAAGGAGCCGGTGTCGCGGCGTTTGCGTGCTTCGGCCAGGATCGCGGTATCGACGGCAATGTCGCGTTCACCGCCGCCGGCGGCGACAATCATATCGGTGGTGTCAAGCAACTCGGGTTTGCCAACGATACCCGCGTCGCCCAGCGCCAAGCCTGCGGCATAGACTCCGATGCGCTGCCAGGGCTCCATCTGCCGCTGGTCGCTTTTTTTCGGGATTTGTTTGTCAAAGTTTACCGGCGCGAGCGGATGCACAACGTAAGGGACGAAGCTCTTGTCGTCGTAGGCCGGCGGATCGCCGCGTGCGAGGTGCTGCCAATTGGCCTCTAGCCCCTCGCCAAGGCAGGTGATGAGACCAACGCCGGTGATCCACACCTCTTGGCGTGCATTCACCTGGCAAGCTCCTTTACCGGAAGTTCAAGCCGCTCGCCCCATTCGAACAGCGCGCCGCGAAATTCCTCGCTCGGAAACGGCATGATGGTGAAAATGATTTGCGCGTTACAGACCAGCTTGCCGTCGCGCCGTCCTTTGCCTTCGCCTACCGCGTAGCCCGACCCCTCATGCACAACGCGGCCTTCGAACTCGAGCGCATCTCCGGGAAACACCGGGTTGCGAAATTTTGCGTCCTTGACGCCGGCCATGAACGGCATGCTCTTGAAGCCATTGAGTGCGATCAATAGCCAGCCGGCGGTCTGTGCCATGCATTCGAGCAGGAACGCTCCGGGCATCAGCGGATAATTGGGAAAGTGACCCTCGAATATCGTCGAACTCTTGGGCACCAGGCCGACGGATCGAACCGACCGCCCGGGGAGATCGAGCGCGACAATGCGGTCGATCATCTGGAAATATTCGAAACGCATCCGTGGCGCCTCAGGCGCCCTTGGCGGCAATCAGCTTGTCGATCTGCTCGCTGAGATTACTCAAGACGAAATACTGATCCGTTGTTGCTTTGCCATCGTTGACTTCCTGGGTCCATTGCTCGAGCGGAAGCTTGATGCCGAACGTCTTGTCGATGGCAAAGGCGATGTCGAGGAAGTCGAGGCTGTCGATTTCGAGATCGTTGATGGCGTGACTTTCCGGTTTGATATTGTCGCGCGGGATATCACAAGTTTCCGCAATAATATCAGCAACTTTGTCAAACGTAGCAGACATCAGGCATTTTCAGCCCGATCGCGCCGGGCCCCTCCGGTCTTAAGTGCCCGTATAGCGAAGGATATCGCGAAGTTCAACGCCGCTGACCCGGAATGGGCACTCACGACCACTGCCACAATTCCCGACGGGCTGGCTTGTTCGGCTATTGTCGCTCTCCGCGCCTAAATGCGCGGCTCCGGGAACGGCAGCGGTGTTCCCTCGGGCAACGGCATGCGAAAGACATTAAGCGTCATGGATATTAGCGCGTAATAGCCGAGGATTCCGATGAGCTCCACGATGCCGGTGTCGCCGATAAACTTATGCACGCGCGCATAAGTGGCGTTGCTGACCCGGCGCTTGGCGTAAAGCTCTTTGACGAATTGATAGATCGCCAACTCGTCCTTGGCCGCCGATTTTGCCGGACGCCCGGCTTTCAGATGACGAATGGTGGTTTCCTTGACTCCGTCGTTTGCCGCCATCGGCCCGTGAGCGTGCCATTCATATTGCGCCTTCCAATGCTGCGCCGTGCAAAGGATGGCAAACTCCTTCAGCCGCGGCGGCAATGACGTGTGGTACCGCAGGTAGCCGCCGAGCGCTTGCGCCAATTTTCCGTAACCAGGCGCATGCAGATAAACCGCGAAAGGTCCCTCGTTTTGAAAGCGGCCGCGCGGCCCGGATTTTATCGCGTCAACCAAAGCACGTTGCTCGGCCGAGAGATTGTCCAAGGCGACGGCGGGAAGTCGAGAAGAGGGTGCGGCGACCGATCGTTTGCCGCGTTTACGTAGTGGCTTTTTTGACATCGATTTGTTCCTGTAAGCTTTCCTATTTGCGGCCAACGACGTCGATCAGCGCCGACATTCCGACATGCGCGGTGCCTTCGTTGATCAGGCTGTCATGCTCGCGGATTTCGAGATCGGCGAAGTCGCCGAAGCCTTGCTCGATCAGCGCCCGGGTATAGAGGCGCTCGGCCTCGGGCGGCCCGCCGGTGCGGTAATTCAATTGCTCCGTGCGATAGGCTTGCATCAGCAGCAGGCCGCCCGGTCTCAGCGCGCGCTTAAGGTTTAGGAAAAACTCGGCCTGCTGCGGCGGAAACGCGACTTGTGTAAAGATCGCGACGACCAAGTCAAAGGCCGCCTGCGGCCAGTCCCACGTGAAGATGTCAACTAGTTCGGTGCGCAACCCGACGCCGCGACGGTTTGCCAGCGCCCGAGCTTTGGCAAGCGCGCTTTCGGAGAAATCGACGGCAAGGACGTCGAGGCCCTGTGCGGCGAGCCACACGCCGTTGCGGCCTTCGCCGTCAGCCACCGAAAGTGCACTTTGTCCCCTGCGCAAAAGGTGCGCCTTTGATTTGAGGAACGCGTTGGGCTCCTCGCCGAATACATAACCCGGCGTACGAAACCGCGTTTCCCAACGTTCCAATTCCGACATGGCTTTCCCGGGATTTTGGCGCCGCGCGCTTTTTGCTATTTGATGGTTACGTCTTGCGTGCGCGGGGAGTTTATCCGATGCGGCCTGCCGTGAAAGCCCTCTTCTTCGACGTTTTCGGCACGCTGGTCGACTGGCGCACCTCTGTCGCGCGCGAGGCGGAATCGATCCTCAAGCCGCTCGGCTATAGCCTCGATTGGTTCGATTTTGCCGATAGGTGGCGAGACAAATACCAGGGCGCCATGGAGGAAGTGCGTTCCGGACGTATGGCGTTTTGCAAACTCGACGTTCTGCATCGTCGCAATCTCGAAAGTGTCTTCTCGGACCTTGAGCTTTCCGGCCTGAGCGAAGATGTGCCTTCGAGGCTTAATCTGGCGTGGCATCGCCTCGACGCGTGGCCCGACGTGACGGACGGGCTCGCCCGGCTTAAGCGGGGGTACCTTTTGGCGCCGCTGTCGAACGGCAATATTTCCCTCATGGTGGACTTGGCTCGTCGCAACGGTTTTGTCTGGGATGCAATTCTCGGGGCTGAGATCGCCGGGGACTACAAACCGAAGCCGCGCGCCTATCTCGCTGCCGCCGATGCATTCGATCTTGCACCGGCCGAGTGCATGATGGTTGCGGCGCACAGCTCTGATCTAAAAGCCGCCGCTGCGCTCGGCTTTGCAACCGCCCACATTGCGCGGCCAAACGAGAGCGGACCTGGCCGCGGCGAAGCGAGGCCGACTGTTGCGGTAGACATTGCGGCAAAAGATATCGGCGATTTGGCCGCTCAGCTCGGGGTTTGAGCGGGCGAAGCGGAAAGTCGTTAGCTTACTAACGCCGGATAATCGGTGTAGCCCTTGGCGCCACCGGCATAGAAAGTCGGACGGTCCGGCGCATTGAGCGCGGCGCCGCGGCGGAACCGTTCAGGCAAATCGGGATTGGCCAGGAACAGCGTGGCAAACGAGACGAGGTCAACCACTCCGTCGCGCACCGCGGCGTTGGCGCGCGCGAAATCGTAACCCTTGTTGCCCATCAGCGTGCCGCGCCAGATGCGGCGGAAGAAACCGATATCCGGGGTTTCTCCGCTCGCTATGGGATCGGTCGGAAGCGGCTCGACAATATGCAGGTATGAAAGACCGAAGCGGGCCAGTTCACTGACGGCGTGGGAAAACGTCGCGGCCGGGTTGCTATCGGTGATGTCGTTGAAGGGATTGGTTGGCGCCAGCCGCACGCCGACGCGGCCGCCGCCCCACACGCCAGCAAGCGCTTCGGTGACTTCAACAAGAAAGCGGACGCGGTTGGCCGTACTGCCGCCGTAGCGATCCGTCCGCTGATTGGTTTTGTCGCGGAGAAATTGGTCGATCAGATAGCCGTTGGCCCCGTGCAGCTCGACCCCATCGAATCCGGCGCGCTTGGCATTGGCGGCGCCGCGGCGGAATTCCTCGACGACTTCTTTGACTTCTTCGGTTTCCAGGGCGCGCGGGGTAACGAAATCCTGCATGCCGTTGGGAGTGATGATCTGGCCGGCCGGTTTGAGCGCCGAGGGCGCGACCGGGACGCCGCCATCGGCCTGAACGGAAGGATGCGAAATCCGCCCGACATGCCAGAGCTGCGCGAAAATGCGCCCGCCAGCGGCATGGACCGCGTCGGTGACGAGCTTCCAGCCGGCCACCTGTTCGGCGCTGTGAATGCCGGGCGTACCTGCGTAACCCTGGCCTCGTGGCGAGACTTGGGTGCCCTCGCTGACGATGAGACCCGCGCTGGCGCGCTGCGCGTAGTAAGTCACGTTCATCGCGCCGGGCACATTGCCGGCGCCGGCGCGGTTGC
The DNA here is from genome assembly GCA_036845025.1 of Xanthobacteraceae bacterium. Lineage (GTDB taxonomy): Bacteria > Pseudomonadota > Alphaproteobacteria > Rhizobiales > Xanthobacteraceae > BOG-931. Next base: position 13,886 of record DAIUEQ010000029.1, read on the forward strand.
GCGTCATGGGCGCCATGACCAGCCGGTTGGGCAATTGCAGCGGGCCCAGTTGATAGGACGAAAAGAGATCAAGTTTTGCGCTGTTTTGGGTCATGGGCATCCACGCGGAAGGTCTGCACACATACTGCATGGGGCGATCATTCGCGACTCGCCGCCGGCAGTGGAGCTATGAGATGGGTGCGTAGCTACGGTTATTTTTTGGCCGGCGGCCTAGCGTCGAATGTCCGCTAGCGCGACGGGGGTGAGAACTCCACGCGAAAGCCACCCTCGGCATCGAGCACCAGGTTGCCGTCGGCGACGGCGCGGGCCCAGCGGCCGGTCGCTGCGATGCCGCCGAAGGAAAAGAAATGCGGTGCGACGCCGAGGGGTGCCGCTTCAGCGAGCGCCCGGACCAGATCGTCGGGCGTGGCCATGGCGAACACCTGCCGCATCAGGCCCGAGCGGCGCGCCAGAGCGTGAGCGGAAGTGCGCACCCCGCAACGGGTGGCGTACCGCATCAGCGAACTGAGGCTGGTCGGTCCGGCGAGCCCGATGCGCACGCGGTGATCGAATCCGTAGCCGCGCACTTCGGCGATGAAGGACAGAATGGCCGGCGCGTCGAAGCAAAACTGGGTGACAATCTCGACAGTGAGTCCCGTCGCTTCGGCGGCGGCGATCTTTTCCACGAGTGCACGCTTGAGCTCGTCACGGCCGATCTGCGGATGCTCCTGCGGGTAACCGGCGATTCCTATGCCGCGGATGCCGCGCCGCTTTAAGAGGCCGCTATCGATGACATCGATGGCGCGGCGAAACGGGCCGCACTCGCTTCTGTCGCCGGCAATGATGAGAACATTGTCGACCGCCGCTTCGCGTTTGAGCCGCGTCAAAAGCTGGTCGAATGCCTCGACGCTCGCGAAATTGCGTACGGCAAGATGCGGCACCGGTTCGAGACCGGCGGCACGCAGCGCCACGGCATGGCTGACGGTTTCGTCAGCCGGCCGCCCGGGCACCATGCTCAGATAAGCTTTCGCGCCGGGCCGCTGCGCTGCGAGCGCGGCAATATCGGCCGCCGATGGACGCGTCACCTCGACCGAAAATTCGGCCATGAACGCGCTGATCTGCGCGACCGGCCCTGATGGCGTACGATCTGGAACGGGGAGCGCGGCCATTTCAATTCACCGCTTCCCTCTCGTCGGCGCAAAGTGTCCGCGATCAAGCGCGCCGGCGTGAGATCACATAGGATTCGTCGAAGAACCATAATCCGCCGCGCTCGCGCAGGACCGCGCGCGTGGCGTCGAGGTAGCGGCCGTCGGCAACCACATCGCCAAGCCGATCGTCTTCGACCTGCGCGACATAGATGGCGGCATTCCATGCGGCAAACAGCGTCGAGGTGCCGATTGAAGAATCGGAGATTTCCGAGGGTAACGTGTGCATGACGTAGCGAAACAGCGAACGATTGTCGGCGTAGGCGTTGAAATTCAAATCGCGGCCGGCCTGACCGAGCTCGTGTTTCACCGCTTTGAGGATTTGATGCCGGTCGTGGATGAAGGGATGATCGTCCGGCCAGACCTTCTGAATGATCTCCATGCCGGGGTCATGGCCGTGCGAGTGAATCGCGATCAGGCGGCCGCCGGGTCCGAGCGCGCGCGCCAGCGGTGCAATGACGCGCTGGGCTTTGAAGTCGAGCGATGCGCGGGCGCGATAAGGTTGCGACGCGATGATCAGATCGTAATTGGCGACGGTGCCGCCCGGCTTCGGCAGAATCGGATCGAGCAAAAAGCGATGATCCTCGCGATAGATGACGAGCACCACGGGGCGTTCGTAGACCGGATTGCCGGTGCGCGGGCTCACTCCGGCCTTCCAGTTGAGCCCGAGAAACGGCTCGAGATCCATGATCTGTTGCTCGAACTGATGCGCAGAATTGCCGATCATGGGAAGCTCGTGCCACACCAGGCTGGAAGCGGCATTGAGCGACTTCACCGCCAGCGACGGCGCATCCGCGTAGGCCAGATTGGTCAGCACCAAGACGGTGGACGGATGTTCGAAGAAGCGATCGGACATTTTTTGCAGCGTGAGCCGCACGTCTTCGAGGCTGATTTCCTTGCCGACGACGTAGAAAGGCATGTGCGGGAAACGGTCGTGCGCCGCGCGCATCACGCGGGTGAGCACCGAGCCGTCGCCGATGCCGGCGTCGAACAAGCGCACGGCCGGCGGCCGCGGATGAATATGCGCCAACTCTTCGGAGACGCGGTGCGCGACTTCCCACTTCTCGCTGCAAGTGTTGACGAAGAGCAGATATTTTTGCCGGTTGTCGAAAAACCGAAAGTTTCGCTGCGGATCGGCCGGCGTGCCGCCGGCGGCCGCGGCAACCGGTTGCAGAAGCGGCATTCCGGCGGGCCGGCTTTCGCGCGGCCGCTCGATCACGATGGGACGCGGCCCAAGGGGCGGGTGGGCAGTCATGAAGCCGTGAATGCGGTCGAGCGTATCGGTTGTGATGCGGCCGCCGTTGCGCAGGCGCGCCGTGAGCTTCCCGTCGTTGACCGCGCGTCGTCCGAAGGTCGACTCGGCGAGACCGGTTTGACGGCAATAATCTGAGATTTCTTGAAGTAACTGCTGGGCGTTCATGACACCCTCATTCCTCGATGTTTCCTCTGTCGCCGTTTGCGGCGGGTCCGGCTTTTGAGCGCCGTTTCGCCGTTTATCCAATCAGGCAGGGTAAAAAGGTCAACCACAAAGCTGCCCAATCCAGATGTGGGCATGATGATGGGCAATCTCAAGGCAGCTTTGACGGCTCTCGGGCGGGTTCAGCGCAGGAAAAGGCGGATCGAATCACCAGCTTATTCCGCCCTGTGAGCGAGCTTCTGAGCGGCCTTCTGCGCGCGGCGGCGCGCGTGTATCGTGGCGCCAAGGAAAAGGTAGGGGTCTATGTGGGGGCGTAGGCGTGAGTCTGAAAAATCGGCGAGCGAAGCCGCATCTTCCTCGCCGTTGCGACAGGCCATGCATCAGGCGCGAATTGAGGCGGCCGAACGCACCAGCGTGGTCGTCGACCTGCGTGACGCGGAAGCCGCGCGCCTTGAGCTTCTCAACGAAGCGCTTGATCCATTGTTCGCCAGCGTTCCGGCGGCAGTGGACTTATTTGACCGCGGATTAAGCCGGGGAGATACCCCTCGGCTATGGATCGATCCGGTCGCGCACATCGCGATGGGGCGCGACAAGCGCACTTACCGATTTTTGTACGACACGCGGCTTGGGCGCCGGGTTCTCGCTGAATCGCACGAGATTGCCGAGATCGTGCGAGCGGTTACCGATTACGTTGCGCGCCGGTTGGTCGAGCGCGAGCAGGCGCTCGCGGAAGATTCCGAGTTTTCGGCACGGATCGACGGACGGGAGGCGCAGCGCCAAACGCGGCGGCGGCGGCGGCGCGGCATAGTCGCATTCGTGCTCGGATTTCTCGCCTGCCTGCTCGCGCTCTTGCTGGCCGCGGCGATTCTCGCGAGCTTGTCCTAAACGAGTTTCTGGCGGCCGAATTCGCGAACGCCGCCGTCGGCGGTGCGCTGCCGCGTGATCATTTCGCAGCTGAAGCTCCCGCTCTGTCCGGCAATATGAAAAAGGTTATAGCCCGCCGCGTCTTCGCTGCCGTGGGCGGCCCGTGCCGAGGCTGAAGGCGCGCCCGCGGCAGGTATCGGTTGCGGACCATCGAGCCACACCAGCGAATGATGGTGATCATGCCCGTGAATGACCAGCTCCGCACCCTTTTCCGCCAACACGCGGCGAAACTCCACGGCGTCGACGAGCCGCCGCAAATGCCGACGTCCGGCAATGGTCGGCGGGTGATGGATCAGCACGACACGAAATAATCCGCGGGTTTCCTCAAGCGCCGCCGCAAAGCGGGCGAGTTGCGGCTCGCCGAGAAAGCCCGTGGCGAGAAAAGGTCCGGTAGGCACCGCCGACGATAGCGCAATCAGCGCCACGTTCTCGCGACGGCGCACGAACGGAAACGATCCGCCGTCGGCGCTGCGGTCGCCGCGCATATACTCATTCCAAAACTCACCCGGCCATTTCGTCGCTGTAGGCACGTAGATGTCGTGGTTGCCTGGGATAACAGTTACCGCCGAGGGCGGCCCCACGGTCTCAAGCCAGAAGCGGGCGCGCTGGTACTCGTTCCTCGTCGAGAAATTGATGAGATCGCCGGTAACGGCGACGTGGTCGGCATTCATGCTGCGGAGATCGGTGGTGATCGCTTCGAGCACCTCGGCGCGATGCACATGTTTGCGCTTGCGGTGCCAATTGATGAAGCCGAGGCCGCGTTTGCTCACCAAGTCGGCGAGCGGCGGCCGCGATGCAAGATGCAGATCGGAAAGATGGGCGAGGACAAACATCGCGGCATTATGCAACGCCAATTACGCACACACTACGATGTCGTCGGTCGGATCATGAGTTGCCGATCAGGATACCGGCGGCAAATACCAGCGCCCCGCCGAGGACGACCTGAAACGCCGCCTGCAGGAACGGCGTGTCCATATAGCGGGTGCGGATCCAGGAGATGATCGCCAGTTCGAAGGTGACGACGGCGAAAGCAAGGAACGTCGCAGCGTAAAAGTGCGGGATGAGGTAGGGGAGCGTATGGCCAAGGCCACCGAGCGCCGTCATGACCCCGCAAACCGCGCCGCGGACCAGCGGCGCGCCGCGCCCGGTCAGCGAGCCATCGTCGGACAGTGCCTCGGCAAATCCCATGGAGATGCCGGCTCCGACCGCCGCGGCTAGCCCCACGAGAAATGTCGCCCAGGTGTTGTGGGTTGCAAAGGCGGCCGCAAATAACGGTGCGAGCGTCGATACCGATCCGTCCATCAGCCCCGCCAGTCCGGGCTGGACATATTGCAACACAAACATCCGCCGCGCGGTCTCGTCCTCGGCGGCACGAGCGCCGGGCGTGAGTTTGTCGCCAAGCTCTCGGGCGAGCTGCTCGTGCTTGTCCTCTGCGGCGGCAAGCTCGGTGAGCAGCCTTCGGGTGGCCGAATCGCGCGCGGATTGCGCGGCGCGCCGGTAAAAGCGCGCGGTCTCAAATTCCATTTCGCCGGCGAATTTTCGTACCGCCTCCAACCCGAGTGGCCGATCGAGCCAAATCGGTCGGCGCGCCACGAAGCCTTTCACGTCCTGGCGGCGGATTAGCGGGAGGAAATCCCCGAACTTCGCGCGATAGAGATCGAGCAACATGTCGCGATGGTCAATCTCTTCCTCGGCCATCCTGTCATACATATTTGCCGTGTCCGGAAACGCTCCGCGCAAGGCGGCTGCAAACGACCGATAAATCCGGTGATCCTCGTCCTCATTGGCGACCGCCAGCGCCAGGATTTCTTGCTCGGTCAATTCGGAGAATTTTTTCAAAGGCAGGCTCCGCTGCTGTCGCGGCTGTCGTATATTAGAACGTTTCTAAACTTGTGCACAGGGGCTTTGCCGAGCATTTTGAGTTCGTCCGATTAGGTGCCACCGGTCCGCCGTTGCGGTCAGTGCGGCCCGAAGGCTCCTATCTTCAGGCAGGGATTCGCGATGCCCCCTCGTTCAATTGAGCTGGCAATGCAGCGAGGCATGCACCTCTATTGGCGCTTTGCCCGAGGCTTAACGGTCGGCGTGCGGGCGTTGGTGATCGACGGAACGGACCGCGTATTTCTCGTCAAGCACAGCTATGTCGCCGGCTGGCACCTGCCTGGCGGCGGGGTCGAGCCTGGCGAAAGCTTGACGACGGCGCTGGCGCGCGAATTACGCGAAGAAGGCAATATTGAACTCAGCGATCAACCGGTTCTGTTCGGAATTTATTTCAATCGCCGCATCTCGCACCGCGACCACGTCGCGCTTTACATCGTGCGTTCGTTCCACCAGAGCGCGCCGCCGCAACCGAACAAGGAAATCATTGCCCACGGATTCTTTTCGCTGAACACGCTGCCGGAAGAAACGACCCGCGGAACGCGCGCACGTATCGGTGAATTTTTCGATGGCCGGCCGCCCGCTGAATTGTGGTGAAGGCGGCACTTACCGAGACATCGCCAAGTTTAATTGTTCTAGCCGCGTCAATTAGCCGTGACGTGCCAGCACGACGGCAACTATATCGGCGCCCCGGCGTTTTCTAACCATCGGCGGCTGAAGGGCGAAAAAAATGGAGAAGGTTCGATGCGTAAGAGGATTCTTGCGATCGCGGCTGCCGCAGCGCTGGGCACGGCCGCGATGACGACCACTGGAGCCATGGCGTTCGGTCATGGCGGCGGCGGTGGTGGGGGCCATGCCGGCGGATTTGCTGCCGGCGGCCGCGGAGGTGGATTTGCTCCCGGCGGACATATGGCAGCCGGCAACTTCAATGGCGGCCATTGGGCCGGTAACGGTGGCCGTGGCTGGGGCAATAACGGCTGGAATCGCGGGTGGGGACCCGGTGCTGCTGCAGCCGGTGCGGCGCTGGGTTTGGGCGGCCTCTATGCGTTTGGCGGCTATCCCTATTCCGGATACTGTGATCCGTATTACGACAACGGCTATTGCGGATCGTACGGCGGTTACGGTGGCTACGACTGGTAGCTGATCGCCGAGAGAATGCTGTGCGCCGCGCTCGTCGACCGAGCGCGGCGCAACGCATTAAACAAACCGGTCGCGGTCGTGCGGTTGCGTGAAATCCAGTAGCGGCCCGATCGGGACTATTCCGGTCGGGTTCACATTACGATGGCTGCCGTAATAGTGTCGTTTGATGTGGTCCAGGTTCACCGTCTCGGCCACTCCCGGCACCTGATAAAGATCGCGCAAATAATTTGACAGATTGGGATAGTCGACGATGCGCCGCAGGTTGCATTTGAAGTGGCTGTAATACACCGCATCGAAACGCACTAACGTCGTGAACAGCCGCCAATCAGCCTCGGTCAGTTGCTTGCCGACGAGGTAACGCTGTCGCGATAAACGCTGTTCGAGTTGATCGAGCGTTGCAAACAGCGCCCGCGCCGCCTCCTCGTAGGCAGCCTGGCTGACGGCGAAGCCGGAGCGATAAACGCCGTTGTTGACGGTCTCATAGATAACGCCGTTGATGCGGTCGATCTCACCGCGCAGTTCGGCCGGATAGAAATCAGTGTGAACGTCGGTGAGTGCGTCGAATGCCGAATTCAACATGCGGATGATTTCGGACGATTCGTTGTTGACGATGACCTTCTGCTTTTTGTCCCAAAGCACCGGCACGCTGGCGCGGCCGGTGTAGCGCGGGTCCGAGAGGATATAGATGTCGGCGACCGCCGATTTGCCGTTGACGGTATCGAGCGTCGCGCCGGGCTCGGTGCCAAATTCCCAGCCCTTCTTGCCGAGCAGTGCGACGGTGACCGAGACCGAGATCACGTCCTCGAGTTTTTTTAGTTTGCGGAAAATCAGCGTGCGATGCGCCCACGGGCAGGCAAGCGAGACGTAGAGGTGATAGCGGCCCGCCTCGGCGGGAAAGCCACCTTTGCCGGTCGGGCCCGGACTGCCATCAGCGGTGATATAATTATGGAAAAATGTGGGCTTGCGGACGAATTGGCCATCCGCTTGCACACGCATATCGACATCTTGCCACGCGCCGTCGACCAACAGCCCCATTAGCTATCTCCGCTTTATGCCGCGTCTCCAATGTAAGCATTCGCCCGGCCGGTGACAGATGTTGCACAAGCGCTTCCGCTTCGGCTGGACCCGCGTCGGCGCGGATGCTAGGCGGCGGGGGTGAACGACATTTCGCTGACCATTCTGACGGAGACGAAAAGCGACGCCTCGGCGATCGCGCGTTTACACGAGCGCACGTTCGGTCCGGGCCGTTATGCCAAGACGGCTTATCGGCTGCGCGAGCAAGTGACCCACCAGCTCGATTTATCGTTCACGGCGCGCATAGGCACACTCTTGGTTGGTTCAGTACGCCTGTCCCCCGTGCGCATTGGCGAGAGCCAGGCGCTCCTCCTTGGCCCGCTTACCGTCGAGCCGCCGTTTCGCGAACGGGGCGTCGGCCAGGCGCTGATTAGGCATGCGCTCGCCCACGCGAAGACCCAGGGACACCGGCTGATGCTGCTGGTCGGCGACGAGTCCTATTACGGCAAGTGCGGATTCAAGCGGATTCCGGCGGGACTGGTCGTGATGCCCGGACCCGTCGATCCGGCACGCCTCCTCATCGCGGAGCTGGCCGATGGGGCTTTCAACGGCGTGTCGGGATCGGTCCGCGCCGACTAGGCGATCGATTTCTTAGCGGCCTTCGCGCGCCCACGTTCCGGCGAGACTGCCGAGCAGCAACAGCAGCCCCAGCAAGCCGGCGAATACCGGGAGCACGCCGATGCCGCGAACGACGCTGGCGTCGCGCATTTTCAGGCCGATCCAGTCGCCGCCTTTATAAGTGTCGCCCGAGCGCACGGCGAGAATCCGAGGAACATTCACGCCGCCGCCTTCCTCAAGCCGGCGCGAGTCCCCGCCGGTCGCCGCGGTGATCGGTGCAAGCACATCCGTCGTCGATGTCACTTCGGAAAACTCCCGCGGGTTGGCGGGGCCGATATTGACCAGCGCGTTGAGCTTGCCGTCGGTGGCGCGCCACAAGCCAAGTTCGTTGGCGGTGACGGTCGCTTCCCAGACGCCCGCGTCCGTGGGTGCCAGTTTCAATATTTGAGTCGATCCGGAAGGCGAAGTAAGTGTCACGTCGGACACTTCATCCGCCATGGTCTGCCGGCGCACCAACAATTCGTGACCGCGCACCACGAGCCGCAAAGCTTCTTCTTCGAGCTCGGGCTGCTTCATCAGCCAATGCGATAGCCGGCGCATCAGATCGAGATGCGGGCCGCCACCCTCGAATCCGCGCGCCCACAGCCAGATATGGTCGGACAACAACAAAGCGACGCGGCCTTCGCCCTGGCGCGACAACAAAAGCAGCGGTTCGTTGTCTGGCCCTTGCATCACCGCCGTTCCGGTTGGGTTTCTGGTATCGACCACACGGAACCATTGGCTCCAATGTGGCGGCTCGCTCGCCGAGCCTTCGAGATCGCGCGTGACGGGATGGCGTTTGCCGAGCTCGGTCAATTTCGGCCGAAAGCCGCGTTCAGTCAGCGTGCCATCCGGTTCGGCCGGAAGAATCGAATCAAGCGGGGTGCGCCAAAGGCTGGTCGAACTGGCGTAGTCAGGCCCGGCAGCGACCAGGACTGCGCCGCCGTCGCGGACATAACGCGCGATGTTGTCGAAGTAGATCATGGGCAACACGCCTTGGCGCGCGTAGCGATCAAAAATGATGAGCTGAAATTCTCCAATTTTTTGCTGGAACAGTTCACGCGTCGGAAAGGCGATGAGCGACAGCTCGTTGATCGGAGTGCCGTCCTGCTTCTCCGGCGGACGCAAAATGGTGAAATGAACGAGATCGACCGAGGCGTCGGACTTAAGCAGATTTCGCCACGTCCGCTCGCCGGCATTCGGTTCGCCGGAAACCAGGAGGACCCGCAACTTGTCGCGCACGCCGTCGATGGCCACCACGGCGCGGTTATTGACGGCCGTGAGCTCGCCGGAAAGCGATGAAGCTTCGATCTCCACGAGGTTCTGACCGGCGTGCGGAATTGCAATTTCCACACGCTGCGGCACTCCGACCCGAACGCTGCGGCTGTCCAGAACATCGCCGTCGCGCCGCACCGTGACCGTGGCGGTCGGTTCGCCGCCGCCTTGATCGTCGACCTCGTAAGTGATGGTTTGCGTTTGACCGACAATGCCGAAGCGCGGCGCGGCGATGAGCTTAACGCGGCGGTCGCGTTCATCCTTGCTGCCGGTGATCAGGGCGTGAACCGGAGCGGCAAAGCCGAGCGCGCTCGCGTCCGCGGGTACGTCGTGGACACGGCCGTCGGTAATCATGATAGCGCCGGCGATGCGATCGGGAGGCACGTCGGCAAGCGCGGCGCCAAGCGCGGTGAATAACCGCGTGCCGTCCGTTTCGCCGTCCGATTGACCCGCCTCGACCACCCGCACTTCGAGACCCGGAATGCGGCTTAGCCGTGCGGTGATGGCTGCACGCGCCGCTTCCGTCTGCTGCGCGCGTCCGCCGAAATTCTGGCTCGGGCTTTTATCGACGACGACGACCGCGATGGAGGACAGCGGGTCGCGATCCTCGCGGGTCAGCGACGGATTGGCGAGCGCAAGCACAACGAGCGCCAACCCGAATACACGAACGACGGCGCCGCGGCTGCGCGCTACCAGAAGGAGTAGCGACAACACCACGACCGCTGCCGCGGCCGCCAAGAGAATCTGGAGGCCGACGAGAGGAGCAAACGCGACACCTAAATTCAATCGGTGCTCCTATTGGCCGAGCCGTTCGAGCAGAGCCGGCACGTGCACCTGATCGGCTTTGTAATTGCCGGTGAGCGTGTACATGACGATATTCACGCCGGCGCGGAAGGCGAGTTCGCGTTGGCGCGGTTCGCCCTCGACCACAGGCAGCATGGGCTGACCGTCGGGCTGCATGGCCCAAGCGCCCGCCAGATCGTTCGAGGTGATCAGGATGGAGGAAACGCCGTCGCCGCCGCGGGCGGGGCGGCGGGACGCCTCGTCGTCGTCGTTAACCGCCGGCAACGCCTCGACCCAAAGCTGGCCGGCGCTAAAGCGGCCTGGGAAGTCGCGCAAGAGATAAAACGTTTTGGTGAGGACGTGGTCGCGCGGTACCGGCTCGAGCTCCGGAATATCGAGCGAGGAAAGGATTTTGCGCAATTCCAGCATGCCGGCGCTCTGCGCCGTGCCGCCCGGCCCAGGCGGCGCCACGATTGCGTCGCGGGTATCAAACAGAACGGTGCCGCCTTGCTTCATGTACGAGTCGATGCGCTTCAGCGCCTGCTCGGGCGGGCGGGGGGCCCCGGGGACGATCGGCCAATAGATCAGCGGGTAGAAGGCGAGCTCGTCGCGGGCGATGTCCAACCCGACCGGTTCGCCGGCCTCGAGCGCCGTGCGCTGAGCCAGGAAAAGAGTGAGGCCGCCGAGACCAGCTTTACTGATCGAATCGACGTCCTGATTGCCGGTGACCACATAGGCGAGCTTGGTTTCGAGCGCGGCGCGCGGCACGTTATTCGGCGCATCTTCAGCGCCGCTTCGCGCCAAGGTGAGCGCGAGCGCGCCGACGATGATGACGAGCGCGGCGCTCGCCCGTGAAAGACGAGGAATAAGTCGTGTGAAGCTGCCGTTGAGGTAAAGCACCACCAAAGAATCGAGCAAGAACAGCGCAAGCGCCGCGAGCAATATCGGCCCGCGCAGGTCCCGTGGTTCGCTCTTGCGATAAATCTCATGATTCGCGCGCGCAAGCGCCGAGAAATCGAGTGGCGCCAGCCGGTCGGCTGCCGCGAGCGTATTGACCGCGAGCGGACTGTCCGCCGGACCATAGAAGCCCGGCGGATGTTCCGCGCTGGCGCTCCCGGAAAAATCCGTCGGCACCGGCCGCGCGGTGGACGGTGGCGGACCGAAATTGCCGAAGCCGTCGAGCACCCGATTTGGCGACGCGACTTCATGAACGTTCTTGGTCTCGGCGTTCGGCGTTTGAGCAATGGCTGTCGTGCTGGCCAGTCCGACGATGCGCTTGAGCATGTCCACGAAAATGCCGGACAACGGCAAATCCGACCAGCGGGTGTCTCCGGTGACGTGAAACAGCACGATGAGACCCTTGCCGCGCCGTGCCGCGGTGACCAATGGCGTGCCGTCGGCAAGCGTCGCCCAAGTGTTTTCGGTCAGCGCTGCATCGGGTTCGGCGAGCACTTGGCGGCTGACCGTCACATCACTGGGCACATTCAAACCGGCAAACGGGCTTTCGCGCGAAAACGCCGCCAGCGGCTGCGGCTTGTCCCAACTCAGGCTGCCGCCGAGTATCCGGCCGCCGCGGC
>DAIUEQ010000030.1:0-6888 GCA_036845025.1 Xanthobacteraceae bacterium
CATCGCCGAGCAGCATCTCGTTATGGGCGCGGCCCGACGGAATCATCGGGAAGCAGTTTTCCGCCGGATCGACCACGCAGTCGAACAGCACCGGCTTCTTCACCTCAAGCATTTCGCCGATCTTCTCGTCGAGTTCGCCCGGATGCGTGCAGCGGATGCCGTGCGCATGATACGCCTCGGCGAGCTTGACGAAATCCGGCAGCGCCTCGGTGTAGGAATGGGCATAGCGCCCACCGTGCAGCAGTTCCTGCCACTGCCGCACCATGCCCATGTATTGGTTGTTGAGGATGAAGATCTTGATCGGCAGATCGTACTGCACTGCAGTCGACATTTCCTGCATGGTCATCAGCACCGATGCCTCGCCGGCGATATCAACGACCAGCGAGTTCGGATGCGCGACCTGTACGCCGACCGCGGCGGGCAAGCCGTAACCCATGGTGCCGAGGCCACCCGACGTCATCCAGCGGTTCGGCTCCTCGAATGGATAGAACTGCGCCGCCCACATCTGGTGCTGTCCGACCTCGGTCGTCACATAGGTATCGCGGCCTTTGGTTTGCTCGTAAAGGCGCTGGATGGCGTATTGCGGCTTAATAACTTCGTTTGAGTTGCGGTAGGCGAGCGAGTTTTTCGCGCGCCATTTGCCGATCTGCTCCCACCAGGCCTGCAACGCCTTCTTGTCGGGAACAACGGCGCTCGCGCGCCACAACCGAACCATGTCTTCGAGCACGTGTGCGCAATCGCCGACTATAGCGAGATCGACGTGCACGTTTTTGTTGATCGAAGACGGATCAATGTCGATGTGGATTTTCTTCGAGTTCGGTGAGAACGCATCAAGGCGCCCGGTGATGCGGTCGTCGAAGCGTGCGCCGACCGCGATCATCAGATCGCAGTCGTGCATCGCCCAGTTGGCCTCCCAGGTGCCGTGCATGCCGAGCATGCCGAGCCACTGGCGATCGGAGCCGGGGAACGCGCCCAACCCCATCAGCGTCGAGGTAATGGGATAGCCGCTGACTTTCACCAGCTCGCGCAAAAGCTCACTCGCGGCGCGGCCGGAATTGACGACGCCGCCGCCGGTATAGAACAGCGGGCGCTTGGCGGCGGCCATCATGTCGATTGCCTGCTTGATCTTGTCGAGGTCGCCCTTGACCTTGGGCCGGTAGCCGCGATGGCTAAAATCCTTGGGCCTAGAATAATTCCCTTTGGCGAACTGCACGTCCTTGGGAATGTCGACCACGACCGGTCCGGGCCGGCCGCTGGCGGCGATGTGAAACGCCTCATGCAGCGCCCGCGGCAGATCGTCGACGCTTTTGACCAAATAATTGTATTTGGTGCAGGGCCGGGTGATGCCGACGGTGTCGCATTCCTGGAACGCGTCGTTGCCGATCAGGTGGGTCGGCACCTGTCCGGTCAAAACCACGATCGGAATTGAGTCGCAAAAGGCATCCGTCAGGCCGGTCACGGCATTGGTGGCGCCCGGCCCCGAGGTGACAAGCACGGCGCCAACCTTGCCGGTCGAGCGGGCATAGCCTTCGGCGGCGTGCACCGCGCCTTGCTCGTGCCGCACCAGGATGTGGCTGACTTTGTCCTGCTGAAATAGCGCGTCATAGATCGGCAGCACGGCCCCGCCGGGATAGCCGAACAAATGCTCGACGCCCTGATCGGCGAGCGCCGCGATCACCATTTCCGCTCCGGTCATTTCCGTCATGGCCAACTCCAATCTTCGACAATCTCGCATGGTCGGGTTTAGAAAATAAAAAAGGGGCCTCGAAGAGCCCCTGAAGCGCACCGCCGCAGTCGTGGGTGGGATCATCCACCCCCGGCGATGCGCCTACCTACGAGAACCAGCGACCTAATAAAGCGAGACACAGCTCTGCCCTTTTTGCCTTTCGTTAACTTATAGACGGCGCCGCGGCGGGTCAAGATGAACGCGGTTTCGCCAAAGCAAGGAATTGGGCCTCGACAGCGGCAAGCGCCTTCTCCGGATCGACCCAGGCAAACTCGGGGAGCTGATTACGAAACCAGGTCTCCTGCCGCTTGGTGTATTGGCGGGTGTCGCGCTTGGCGCCTTCGACCGCTTGCTCCAGCGTGATTTCGCCTCTGAGCTGACGAATAAGCCACGGCACGCCATGGGCCTTCATTGCCGGCAGGCTGGGGTCGAGATTGCGCGCCATCAAGGCGCGCACTTCTTCGATCGCGCCCGCCTCAATCATGGCATCGAAGCGCGCGCCGATGCGGCGGGCGAGCTCGTCGCGTTCGGGGCTTAGAAAAATCCTCACCGCCCGCAAAGAATCCGGACCGTCAGGCTTGGCGTCCTCGTGCCAATCGCGGATCGACCGTCCAGTCGCCACCATGACCTCAAGCGCGCGCGAAATCCGTGCGCGATCGCCGCGATTAAGCCGTGCAGCCGCGTGCGGATCGAGACGCTTGAGCTCGTCATGCAAAGCGGCGGCTCCGTCGCTTTTAAGCCGCGCGCGGACGTCATCGCGTACTTGTTTCGGAATCGGCGGCATGGTCGTAAGGCCGCGCGTCAGCGCATTGAAGTAGAGGCCAGTGCCGCCGACCACGATTGCGGCCCGCGACTGGCGTTCGGCCATGGCGAGTTCGGCAGCTGCTTCGCTGCGCCAGGCGCCGACCGAATAATTCTCCGCCGCATCGACGTGCCCGTAGAGGGCGTGCGGCATGCGCCGCTCCTCTTCCACGCGGGGTCGCGCGGTGATAAGGCGCAGATCACGATAAACCTGCATGGAATCGGCGTTGATGATGGTACCGCCAAATTTTTCCGCCAGCGCCAGCGCCAGCGCCGATTTGCCGCTTGCCGTCGGTCCGGCGAGAAGTATGACCGGGAAATTGCCCACGAATGTTGACCTAATGCCAATCGGCGCCAAATAAAACCCTGAGCGAACGGAGCAACCGGTGGGGCTGATCAAACCTTTTCGCGCCTTGCGGCCGGCGCCTGGACGCGCCACCGAGGTTTTGGCGCCGCCTTATGACGTGCTCTCGAGCGCGGAGGCGCGGGAGCGCGCCGAGGACAAACCGTTCAGCTTTCTTCACGTCTCCAAGGCGGAGATCGACCTCGATCCATCTATAAGTCAGTACGACCCGGCCGTGTACGCCAAGGCCGCGGACAATTTGCAGCGCATGATCGCAGCCGGCGTGCTCATGCGCGATGCCAAGGATTGTTATTACGCCTACCGGATCACTTGGCGCGGCGGGGTGCAAACCGGCTTGGCGGCGATTGCTTCGATAGCCGCGTACGCCGAGAATCGTATTCGCAAGCACGAGCTGACCACGCCGGCCAAGGAGGACGACCGCGTGCGGCAGATCGAGGCGGTCAACGCACAGACCGGCCCGGTCATGCTGGCTTACCCAAGTGCTCCCGAGATCGACGCGCTGTTGGCGCAAGCTGCCGCCGGTGAGCCGGCAGTCGAGGTGACCGCGGACGATGGCGTGCGGCATCAGCTGTGGGTAATTGATAATGACGCCGCGATAAGCGCCCTCACGCGCGCGGTCGACGCTTTGCCGGCGCTGTATATTGCCGATGGTCACCACCGTTCCGCGGCGGCACAACGCGTGGCGGCGGCTCGTGATGGCCAAAGCCCGCGCAGTTATCTCTATTTTCTTGCCGTGCTGTTTCCGCAAGCCGAGATGACCATTCTCGAATACAACCGCGTGCTGCGCGATCTCAACGGCAGGACCGCGGCAGACGTCTTGGCAAAATTACGCGAGCGCTATGACGTCGAGCCAAGCGACACGGCGGTGCGCCCGGCGCAAGCACACGAAGTCGGCATGTATCTCGCCGGCCGCTGGTACCGTCTCGTTTTGCGGAAGGATTATCTGGCTAAATCGGGAGCGGGTCCGATCGAGCGCCTCCCCGTCACGCTCCTTCATCGAAACATCATCGAGCCAATCTTCGGTGTCACTGCGCCGCGAACCGATCCCCGCATCGACTTCGTCGGCGGCGGCCGCGGCGTGGACGAAATCGAGCGCCTGGTATCTTCGGGAAAGATGGCGGTGGGCTTGGTACTTTATCCCACGCAGATGCGCGATCTGATGGCGGTTGCGGATGCCAGCGCGATCATGCCGCCCAAATCAACATGGTTCGAGCCGAAGCTCGCCGACGGGATGGCCAGTCACGTGCTTGATTAAAAGAAAGCAACCTGCGGGTTTCCTCGCCGGCTGCTGAGTATTGTCGCGTCGATGACGTCTTTTCCACGCGTCGCTTAACGCGCCCAATGCAGCCGCAGCTCCGACACGCCGGCCGCGAGATTGATGCCCGTATTGGCTTCCACAGACAAAGGCTGCAGTGCGAAGGAGCGATGCGACCCGCCGAGAAGGGCATTGGCCCCGAGCCCGAGACCGACGGCGATGTCGGCGCTGGCGCCGACATAAGTGCCGGCGAGGGCGCCATGCGGAAATCCGGAAGTCGGAGCAAACACCGCCCAAAGCATGCGGCCGCCGCCCTTCACCCCGATGTCGAGACCAATAGTGCTTATACTGCCGACATAGACTTCCGGCGGAAACGGTCCGTCGGGCGTGTAGGTGCAGGACAGCCGCTGGTGCGAGCCGATAATGAAGCCGACCGTTGGCGCCAGATTGCAGGCCAGCGCACCCACCTTTGCGCGAGGCGCCTGCGCAGAGGCCGCAGTCGCCGAACCGAATATGCCAAGCGTGAGAATTGCCGCGAGGATACTAACGGCCTTGGAATTCATTATGTTTTCTCCATGCAATGCCGCCTCGGCGGCGCCGATGATCGCTGGCCAAAGCTCTTAGTCGGTGCGCGCATAATGAGCAACATCAAGTATTAGCGCGCGGCGGTTACTTCGGGCCCCGGAAGTCAAGCGGGAAGTTTGAGGCGCGCATCGATGGAACCGGAACGTCACATAACCTCGCGCGACGAGGTGCGAACCGCGTTCGCCGGCTGACACACCGATAGAAAAGCTAACGTCTAGAGAGGCCAACGACCGTCTTGAGCGTCAGGCAGCTGCGACCTAGACGACGATGTCTGCGCGGGCGCCTGTTGGCCCGAAGATTGTTGTCCCGAAGCCTGTTGGCCGAGCGCCACGTTTTTCTTCAGGATGCTGGAACGCTCAAGTACGGAAGCACGTAGCGATTGCTGAGGCGAAGCGCCATTTGATTGCTCCGGCGCCGAAGCCCGCGGTGATGGCTGCGGCGTGACGCTTTTGGCTGACGGCGGCGTGACCTTTGGCGGCGCCGGCGGCGCGCTAGGTGCATCCTCAAACTGCAAGTGCTTGTTGTTGATACTGGCGCCGCGCCAACGCGCCACAATCATGTCGACATGGTCATGCGGGGCCTCTCGGGTCACGCCGGCGTGAGTGTTGCGTACCGCCTCACTGCTCGGAATCAGGTGTTTAGGCAAATCCGCAAACACCATGCGCACCGGCAAAGAAACACCCTCACCGAACGCGAGCACCTCGCGGGTTCCGAGCGACGACACCAGATTGACCAGGCTTGCGGCAGCGTCGGACACCGCCGAGCGAATGATCGCCTGGTCGCGATCGTTTGCCATACGCATCACGAAGAGCGTGCTGCACTGGGAAATGATGGTGGCATCGAGTTCCGCGGGACGCTGACTGGCAAGCCCGAGGAAAACCCCGCATTTGCGGCCTTCCTTGGCGATCCTGGACAAAGCGCGCCGCGTCGGACCGAACCCGAGTGCGCGGTCGGCGGAGGCATAGCGGTGCGCCTCTTCGCAAAAGAACAGGATTGGAAAAGCGCCGTCGCTCCAAAGCCCGAACTCGAACGCCATCCGCCCGACGACCGAGACGACCGAATCGACGACTTCGACCGGCAATCCGGCCAGTTGCATCACCGTCATCGGCTTGGCGCCGGGTGCGATGCGGAACAGGTGACAAATCACCTCCGCCATCGTGTCGCCGCCGACATTGGCGTTTTCAAACATGAAATTGTAACGCGGATCATTGCTCACCGCTTCGATGCGCATGATCAGCTTGAAATACTTCATGCGCGACGAGCGATTCTCAAGCTTTCCAAGGCGGTCGTCGATAAGCGAAACCAGATCGGCGAGACGGTAGGGAACCGGCGTATCGACGGTGAAGCCGGTATTCTTTGAATCCTGTTTCTTGGCGAGTGTGCGGCCACCGACCGTCTGATACTGGACGTACATGGACTTGGCGATGGGAATAAGCTCAGCGAGAATCTGAAACTCATCCTCCACGCCCGGACTGCGGCCGCCGAAAATGACGTCGACGAGTTCTTCGAAATTGAACAGCCAAAACGGCAGCTTCAAATTTCCCGGATTGACGACGTGCGCCAGGTCGCCGAAGCAGCGCGCGTATTCGTTGTGAGCATCGAGTAGAAAGATCCGCAAGTTCGGCCGCGCCTTGAGGACTTGCTGCAGAAGGACGGCGACGCCACTCGATTTTCCGACGCCGGTGGTCCCAAACACGGCAAAGTGCCTGCTTAACATCTCGTCGACTTGAACACAGGCGGCGAGGGTTGGCTCCTGTTGCAGGCGTCCGATAACAATATTCTGCTCGCCGGTGCGGCCGAAAATGAGTTGCAGCGCATCCGCGCCGACCGTGACAACGGGATCGCCAATCAGTGGATATTCGGTCACGCCGCGCCGGAACTTGCTGCCGTGCGCTTCCTTTCTGATCTCGCCCATAAGCTCGAGGCGAGCGGAGCCGGCATAGCCTTGCTCGCGGACAATCTCGGGCACCTCAATCGAGACTTCGGTTACAAAACCGATCAGCAGCGAATTTTTGCTGGCGATAGCGAGAAATTTGCCGACAGTTGTACCGTCGCTTTCGCCTGCCGCATCGTTTCGGCGCAAGATACCGAAACTCGCTTCGGCACCCCGCACCGAGAGCACGCTGCCGACATGCTGCTGGTGCCCAGGTGTTGAAT
>DAIUEQ010000030.1:6988-20389 GCA_036845025.1 Xanthobacteraceae bacterium
TTCTGACATCGCGGCAATGCGATCTGCTTCCAACGCCGCCTCCATTTGACGGCGTAATTACCGTCGCCCTGAGCGCGGACTATGGTCGTTCAAATTTTACTTTTATTTAATCCGCTCGGTGAGTTTTGCGCGCTAGAGTTCATGCTAAACAATTTATTGTCGAGGCTCGGCTTCTTTGCCCCGATGGGCGATTGACGTTGCAGGGAAAGCGTTTTGCCCGGCACGCATGTCGTTTCTTGCACGGCCATAAGATGGCGAGAGAGAACATTCCGTTTACCCTGCGACGCGCTTTGACGCCGGATTGGCGTGCCGAGCCGGGACCGCGCCAGCCGCGCGGTTATGCCGTTTGAAGACGGAAAGAAGCGCGCGTTCGAGGGCGGCCAAATCGTACGGCTTTTGCAGCACTTCGAAACCCTCGCGCACCGCGTCCTGTGCGCTCGAGCTGTATCCTGTCGTCAACAGGACGGCGATGCCGGGAAAGCGCCGGCGCAGCTCTTTCGCCAGATCTAATCCGTTCAAGCCGCCGGGCATCAATATGTCTGAGAAGACCAGCGCGATCCCGTCATCCTGCTCGACCAACGCAAGACCCCCCTGAGCACTGGCCGCGACTTTGGCGTCAAAGCCGAGATCGGCAAAATAGCCGCGCGCCACTTCCATAACGTCGGAATTATCTTCCACCACCAGCACCGTGCCGCTGGGCAAAGCGACGCCGGCAGCCTTGGGCAGCGCGCTTGGCTGCGCTTGCTCTTCAAAGCTGCGCGGCAAGAACAATGTAATCGCGGTGCCACGGCGAGGCGTGCTGGTTATGTTGGCGGCACCACCGGATTGCTTGGCAAAGCCGTAGACTTGAGAAAGCCCGAGCCCGGTGCCCTTGCCCACTTCTTTGGTGGTGAAAAACGGCTCGAAAACCCGCGGCAGAATTTCGGCGGGAATTCCCTGTCCACTGTCGCCGACACGGATGGCGACAAACGGGCCGCTCAAGCCCTCCTCGCCGAGCTTGCCTCGAAGCGTGATCGGCTTGGCCGTGATCGACAGAACACCGCCCGAAGGCATGGCGTCGCGCGCATTGAAGGCGAGGTTGAGGAGCGCAAGCTCGAGTTCGCTGGCGTCGATCTTGACGAAACAGGGCCGCCGCGGAACCAACAAGCGGACTTCAATATCGCCGCGTAACGACCGGCTGAGCATCTCCTTGAGCTCGGGCAACCAGGCCGCCAGATCGATCACCGTCGGTTGTAGCGTTTGCCGCCGCGAAAACGACAGCAATTGCCGGGTCAGGCTCTCACCGCGCTGGATCGCGTTGACGATGGCGTCGAGAAGCCGCAGTTGCTTCTCGTCGACGACATCGCGGCGCAGCCGGTGCACGCTGCCGCTGACGATCATCAACAGGTTGTTGAAATCGTGCGCGACGCCGCCGGTCAACTGACCGATGGCCTCGAGCCGCTGCGATTGCCGCAGCGCAATTTCCGCGACCTCGCGGCGATCGGCCTCCTCATAGAGCCGCTGGGTGCGGCGCAGGGTCAAAAACAGCACAGCCAGGATCAAAATGACCGCGGGAAGGCCGTACAGCAAATGCGTGGCCATGCTCGAGAGCCACTCGGCCCGGATCGCGTCATCGCTCACTCCGGCAAGCGCGTAGACCGAAAAGCTCGGTACCTTGCGAAAGTTGATGCGGCGCACGACCCCGTCGATTTCCGAATGCACCGTGTAGAAACCCTGATCGATGCCGCGGTCGATGGCGGTTCGCAACATGCTGTTTTCGCTTAAGCGTTGCGAGCGGTCGTCGGGTGCCGGGTAGCGCGCGAGATAGGAGCCGTCAGAGCGCACCAAGGCAAAGAAATTGCCCGAGCCGCGGCCGATCAGTCGATAAAAATCCTCGAAGTAGCCCGGCAGCACTGCGATGGCGATGACGCCGGCAAAAGTTCCGTCAGGCGTTTTCAGCCGGCGGGAAAGATCGAAGAACTCGCCGCCGCCGCTTCCCGGCAGTTGCGGCAAGCGCATGCTGCTCACGTAGGTTCCCGCATCGCCCGATCGCTGCGCTTCGAAATAATCCCGATCGCTGAAGTTGACGTCATCAGGAATGATAGGAGACAAACTCCTGACCAGCGGCGTTCCGTCGCGACCGACAATCACGATCGCTTTTAGCTGCGGCATCGTCGCCACAATGTCGGCGAGGCGCTCGTGAAGTTGCGGCGCTTCGGCGCGCATTTGCGCATCCGACATGCCGCGCACGATCTCGTTGACTTCCGCAAACGTGCTGTTGATGGTCTCGAAGACCTTGAGCGCCTGCTCCTGCATGACGTCGAGCGAGCGCCCGATGCGCTCGTCGGCAACATCGTGAAACTCGCGATAGCTGACCCACGCGGCGTAGATGAACAGCGCCGCGGGCAGAACCACCGCGGCGATCATCATAAGTTGCAGCAGGCGAGTGGCCGATTCCCGTGCGCTGCGCATCAAATGCCACATCCGGAACTTGAGTTTGAGCGCGATCCCGACGGCTCGGTTACCAACCGAAGAAAGACCGCCCCAACCAAACACGCGAACAAATGTGCGTTTCAGTCCGAGGATTCAGCGCGCGGAGTGTTCCACATTTTGGTGAGGCGCACACGCGCAATCTCACCGCGCGGCATTGCAATTTCGTGACTGCTCACGCCACTACCCGGCCGGAAATCGGCCGCATTTGCTGATCTCGCCTCGGCGACCGGCTCACTCGGGTTTGAAATTCATCGCTACGCCATTGATGCAATAACGCAAATGCGTCGGCGGCGGCCCGTCCTCGAAAACATGACCAAGATGGCTGCCGCATCGGCTGCAATGCACTTCGGTACGTGTCATCCCGTAGCTGTCGTCGACCGACGTCTCGACTGCGCCAGGCTCCGGATCGTTGAAACTCGGCCATCCGGTCCCGCTTTCGAATTTCTTCTTCGAAGCGAACAGCGGTTGCTCACAGGCGGCGCAGAAAAACGTGCCTGCCCGTTTCTCGTAATTAAGCGCGCAACTGCCGGGCGCCTCGGTGCCGTGCGTGCGCATGATGCGGAACTGTTCCGGGGTGAGGAGCTTCCGCCATTCCGCGTCGGTATGTGTGACCGGGTATTGTTTAGCGTCCATGACTGACCTGCCTCTTCGCCGATAGACATTGCATAATGTAATCGCTCAGTGGCGCAGCACAATCGCACCGGCGCCGGCGCGGCCTGCAGGCGGCAGCGATGAAGAGATAGGCGGACTACGGCAGTTTGTCGAAGCCTTCGCCAAAGCCCTTGAGGCTCATGGGAAAGCCGATGCCCTCTTCCGGAGTCTGAAAAATAATGAACGTCGAGGTCTGCCCATTGCGCAGTTGCTCGATGAGCTTGTCGTCCATCACGACCTCGGCAACGCAACCGTTCGGCAGGCAGCGCACAAACCCGGCGCGGCCGACATCGGCATTGTCGATTTTCAGTCCCAGCCCCGACGGCAACAATACGCCGAGCGGGGCGACCACCCGCATCAAGCGGCTCTTTTGATCGGTGGTCTTGAGCACGATGACGGTCAGACCGACATTCGGCCTGTCCTCCGCGGTGACGCTTTGCATGAGCGCACACTGTTCGCTCTGCGCCCCAGGGGGCGTGTCGCAGCGAATCTGCCAGTCGCCATGGACCGACCGTACGGCGCCTTGGGCGGCCGCTTGCCCGGCGAACGCGGCAACGGCGATAACCGCGGCGAGCGCAGGGGCAATTGGTCGCAACACAAGCCTTATCGTGAATGAGACCATGATCCGTCCCCTGGTCAGCCGCCGCGCCGCGCGCGGTGACATTTCAAAGCGCCCCGCCGCGAATCACGCTTATCGAACGTCCGGCAAGCCTCCCGTACATCCTAAGGCCACACTGTCAAGAGACGAGCAAACCGGCATTGTGGCCCGGCGAAAGGAGCTTAACCGGGCGGGTATGGTATCCCGTTCTGTCTGCGGTGCTTTACGCGGAAGACCGCATTGCGGTAGGGGATGATTTGTGGTTTGACGAGACGACCCCCATCCGCCGATGCCCGGCAAGGGCCAGACCCCTGGCACAAACTCGCCCGGCAACCGGCAGCATCGGGCCGGCGTCGCCCTGGAGACATGCGCTTCGCGTATTCTCCGGTTCGCGGCGTGCCACGGCACGAACCGACCGCGGCGGAAACGAGCGAGAAGCAAGGAGCCAATACCAGATGCATGCGCTCTTCCGCTTAGCACGCTATGCGCTGACCGGAGTCGTCCTTATTGCCATGGGCGACGTGGCGTTCGCCGGCCTCGGCCAGCCGACGCCGTGGCAGCTTGGCCTGCAGGACGCAGCCTCCCCGGTCATGGTCGACATCACCCGGTTTCACGACTTCCTGCTGTGGATCACCGCCGCGATTACGCTGTTCGTTCTGGTCCTGCTGATCATTGTCATGGTGCGCTTTAACGCCAAGGCCAACCCAACACCTTCGCGCACCACGCATAACACCGTCATTGAGCTGATTTGGACCATCGTTCCTGTCGTCATCCTGGTCGCGATCGCGGTGCCGTCGTTCCGGCTGCTCTTTCTGGAACTCGACGCGCCAAAGGCCGACCTCACCATCAAGGCCACCGGCAAGCAGTGGTATTGGAGCTACAATTACCCGGACAACGGCGACTTCGAATTCGACTCGCTGATCGTCGAAGACAAGGATCTGAAAGCCGGCCAGCCGCGGCTATTGACTGTCGACCATGAATTGGTCGTGCCGGTGAACAAGGTCGTGCATGTCCTGGTGACAGGCGCCGACGTCATTCATTCCTTCGCCGTACCGTCGTTCGGCATCAAGATCGACGCCGTTCCCGGGCGTCTCAACGACACCTGGTTCAAGGCGACGACCGAAGGAACCTTCCACGGCCAATGCTCCGAACTGTGCGGCAAGGATCACGCGTTCATGCCGATCACCGTTCGCGTAGTCAGTGACGCCGACTTCGAGAATTGGATCGCGGCGGAGAAAAAGAATGCGGGCCTCGATGGTCCGCCGGCGACACTGACCGCCGCAGCGCATTGACGACCAGCCCGACGCCGGAAAGAAGACGCACTAACGTAGGAACCGACTATGGACACGATGGTACAAACGGCGCACGGCGACGATCACGGCCACGCTATTCCGCACGGCTGGCGCCGTTTCGTTTATTCGACCAATCACAAGGACATCGGGACCATGTACCTGGTGTTCGCGCTGTGCGCCGGCCTTATCGGCGGTGTGTTCTCCATCCTGATCCGCGCCGAGCTGATGTTCCCCGGCCTGCAGATTTTCCACGAGACCCACTACTACGATGTGATCGTGACCGCGCACGGCCTGATCATGATCTTCTTCATGATCATGCCGGCGATGATCGGCGGCTTCGGCAATTGGATGGTTCCGCTGATGATCGGCGCGCCGGACATGGCTTTCCCGCGCATGAACAATATTTCGTTCTGGCTGCTGCCAGCCTCGTTCGCGCTGTTCGTCGCCTCGATGTTTTTTGAAGGCGAGGCCGGCGTTAACGGCGCCGGAACCGGCTGGACCATCTATGCACCGCTATCGACCTACGGGCATCCCGGCCCGGCGATGGATTTCGTCATTCTCGCGCTGCATCTCGCCGGCGCTTCCTCGATCCTCGGCGCCATCAATTTCATCACCACTATCTTCAACATGCGCGCGCCGGGCATGACCTTGCACAAGATGCCGTTGTTTGTCTGGTCGCAGCTGGTGACGGTGTTTTTGCTGCTGCTGGCGCTGCCGGTGCTGGCGGGCGCGATCACCATGCTGCTCACCGACCGGAATTTCGGCACCACCTTCTTTGATCCGCACGGCGGCGGCGATCCGATCCTGTTCCAGCATCTATTCTGGTTCTTCGGTCATCCCGAAGTTTACATTCTGATCCTTCCCGGCTTCGGCATGGTCAGCCAGATCGTCGCTACGTTTTCCCGCAAGCCGGTATTCGGCTATCTCGGCATGGCTTACGCCATGGTCGCCATTGGCGGCATCGGCTTCGTAGTTTGGGCCCACCACATGTACACCGTCGGCATGTCGGCGAGCGTGCAGGCCTACTTCATCGCCGCCACCATGGTCATCGCCGTTCCCACCGGCGTGAAGATCTTTTCCTGGATCGCCACCATGTGGGGCGGCTCCATCGAGTTCAAGACACCGATGCTGTGGGCGCTGGGTTTCATCTTCCTATTCACTTTGGGCGGCGTTACCGGCGTGGTTCTGGCCAACGCCGGCGTTGATCGGGTGCTGCAGGACACCTACTACGTCGTCGCGCATTTCCATTACGTGCTTTCGCTCGGCGCCGTGTTCGCGATTTTCGGCGGCTGGTACTACTGGTTCCCGAAAATGACCGGCTATATGTATTCGGAGCCCATCGGGAAGCTGCACTTCTGGCTGACGTTCGTCGGCGTCAATTTGGTGTTCTTTCCGCAGCACTTCCTCGGGCTTGCCGGCATGCCGCGGCGCGTTGCCGATTACCCCGATGCGTTCTCGGACTGGAATTTCATCTCCTCGATCGGCTCGTATATCTCTGGGTTCGGCACGCTGGTGTTCTTCTTTGGCGTGGCGCACGCGTTCCTGCGCAAAGTGCCGGCCGGCGCCAACCCGTGGGGCGCCGGGGCGACCACGCTGGAATGGACGCTGCCTTCGCCGCCACCGTTCCATCAGTTCGACACACTGCCCTTGATCCGATGAGCCTGACGACCGCACACGCCGAGCCCAGTATTGCGGGTGTCGGAGACTATATCGAGCTGATGAAGCCGCGAGTGATGTCGCTTGTGGTGTTCACGGCTCTGGTCGGCTTATTGGTGGCGCCCGGCCATTTGCACCCGGTAATCGCTTTCGTCGCACTTCTATGCATCGCAGTCGGCGCTGGCGCCGCCGGTGCGCTCAATATGTGGTACGACGCCGACATCGACTGCCGGATGACGCGCACCGCGGCGCGGCCGATACCGGCCGGCAGGATCGCGCCGGGCGAAGCGCTTGCCTTCGGGCTGACGCTCGCGGCGTTCTCCGTCGTCATTCTCGGACTCCTGGTAAACGTCGTCGCCGCAGCGCTGCTGGCGACAACGATCGCGTTTTATGTGCTCGTCTATACGATGTGGCTGAAACGGCGGACGCCGCAGAACATCGTGATCGGCGGCGCTGCTGGTGCATTGCCGCCAATGATCGGCTGGGCGGCGACGACCGGCGGGCTTAGCCTCGAACCCGTTTTGCTGTTCCTCATCATCTTCTTTTGGACGCCGCCGCATTTTTGGGCGCTGTCGCTCTATCGGACGGATGACTATGCACGCGCAGGCGTGCCCATGCTTTCGGTCGTCGCCGGCCCGGCGGAAACGAAATTGCAGATTCTCGTCTATGCGCTGATCCTAGCGCCGCTAGGGGTTTTGCCCTGGGTCCTCGGCTATACCGGTCTGATTTATGGTGCGGTCGCGGTCACGGCGGGAGCCGCTCTGTTGGTACTCGCGCTGCGGGTGCGGGCCGAGCGGCACGGTTTTGCGGCGAGCAAGCAGCTATTTGCTTTCTCGATCCTCTATCTCTTCCTGATGTTTGCTGCGCTCCTGGTCGACCACATGTATCCGGCGTTGTTCGGTCATCTCGCCGCATGACGATGAGCGGACTCATGAATGAAGATCCGGATCGCGGTGTCAGACTGACCGAACAGCAAGCTCGCGCCCGCCGCGCCCGGTCGGTCGCAATCGCAGTTGCGCTCGGAGTGCTGGTGATCCTGTTCTATATCGTGACCCTAGTGAAGGGACCGGCGGTCCTGGTGCGCCCGCTGTGAGCGGAAGAAATTGTAGAAGCTCATGAGCATGCCAAAAACGTCCGCGCCTCCGCCCCGCCGCGATCTCCTTATCGCATTTTGTTGCGGTGGCCTGGTTGCGATCATGATCGGGATGTCATTTGCCGCCGTGCCGCTTTATTCCTGGTTCTGCCGCACCACGGGTTATGGCGGCACCACGCAGGTGGCAAAAGCAGCTCCGCAGCAAACCTCCGATCGCACCGTCACGGTGCGTTTCGACGCCAATGTGGCAGCCGGATTGCCTTGGCGGTTCGAGCCCGAGCAACGAACCATTGACGTGAAGCTCGGGCAGGTCGTCACCGTCTATTACGCGGTGACCAACGAAGCCGCGCGCGTGACCGCGGGTCAGGCCGGCTATAATGTCAGCCCGTCAACCGTCGGCATCTATTTCGAGAAGATCAACTGCTTTTGTTTCACCGAACAGACCATGAAGCCGGGCGAACGGCGCGATATGGCGGTGGTCTTTTATGTTGATCCGAAGCTGGCCGAAGATTCCGAAAAGGACCGCGTGGACTTGATCACGTTGTCCTACACCTTCTATCCGGTACGTGTGCCGGATCAGGCGGCGGCGAGCATCTTGCCGGGGAAATCTTGACCGTACTTATAAGCAACACTGGCGCGCCGGCGCCGGGCGCCAAGCGGAGACGATGACAATGGCCGATGCTGCACACGCCAAACCGCACCACGATTATCACCTGGTCAATCCCAGCCCGTGGCCGGCGATCGGTGCGACCTCAGCCTTCATTATGGCGTTCGGCTTTATTCTGTGGATGCACCACGTGGTCGCTTACGCGCCAGTCATTTTCGGCGTCGGCGCCATCGGCGTGGCCTACACCATGATCGGCTGGTGGCGAGACGTCATCTTCGAAGCCGAAGTCGAGCACGACCATACCCGGGTGGTGCAGATTTCCCACCGCTACGGCATGATTTTGTTCATCGCCTCGGAGGTGATGTTCTTCGTTGCCTGGTTCTGGGCGTATTTCAATACCGCGCTGTTTCCGGCCGAACTCAAGGACTTCGCGCGCACGGCATTTCTCGGCGGGGTGTGGCCGCCAAAAGACATCCACACCTTCGATCCGTGGCATTTGCCGCTATTGAATACGCTCATCCTTTTGACATCTGGCACGACGGTGACCTGGGCGCATCACGCGCTCCTCAACAACGACCGTAAAGGCCTGGTCTGGGGCCTGGCCTGCACCATTGCACTTGGCCTCTCGTTCACTTGCGTGCAGGCCTGGGAATACGGTCATGCCGCCTTCCACTATTCCGGCAACATCTACGGCGCCACCTTCTTCATGGCGACCGGATTTCACGGCGCTCATGTCATCATCGGTTCGATCTTTCTGATCGTCTGTCTGTTCCGAGCGCTTGCCGGCCAGTTCACGCCGACGCAGCATCTCGGTTTCGAGTTCGCCGCCTGGTACTGGCACTTCGTTGACGTGGTCTGGCTATTTCTGTTTGCCTGCATTTATGTGTGGGGCGCCGGCGTGCCGCTGCCGGAATAAGAAAGCGCCTTCGCTACTTTTCCTGATCCTGGGGCGCGAGCGCAGCGAGCCTCGACGGATGTAGGCCAAGCCAGCGCCCTTCGAGGCTTGGCGCGTTCGCCGAGCACCTCAGGGTGAGGCGAAAGTGATGACTGATAAAACCATCACCACGCTCGCCGGATCGATTATCGCCGGCTTGTCGTGTGCTTGCCCGCGCTGCGGCCGCGGCAAATTATTCCACGGCTTCGTCTCGCTGCGGCCGCGCTGCGAAGTCTGCGGGCTCGATTACAGTTTCGCCGATTCCGGCGACGGACCCGCCGTGTTCATCACGTTTCTCGCGGGCTTCATTGTCGTCTTCGCGGCGCTGGTGACTGAAGTCCTCTACCAGCCGCCGCTGTGGGTACACGCGGCTTTGTGGCTGCCGCTCATCCTTATTGTCACGCTGGGTCCGCTGCGGCCGATGAAAGCTCTGTTGATCGCGCTGCAATATCATCACGGCGCGGCGGAGGGACGCTTCGGCGAGAACAAGCCTTGAGCGCGCCGCCGGAAGCTCCCTTAACGCAAAGCCATCGGCGGCAGCGGTCATGGACCGGTTTACTCGTTCCCGCAATGCTAGCGTTTGCCGCACTCGTCGCGCTCGGCACGTGGCAATTGCAGCGCAAGACATGGAAGGAAGGACTGATCGCGGCGCTCGATGAAAGGCTCGTGGCCGCACCCGCGGCGCTCCCGCAATCGAAGATCTGGCCGACGCTCGATCCCGCGCAAGACGAATATCGTCGCGTTACGTTCAGTGCGAAATTCAAAAGAAACGAGGACGCGCTGATTTATGCATCGGCCTCGGCGTTTCGTCCTGACGTGTCTGGTTTTGGATTGTGGGTGTTCACTCCCGCGCAGCTCGCCGATGGCGGCGTCGTTGTCATCAACCGCGGCTTTGTACCGTCCGACACGAACTGGAAGCCGAATGTCGCGCCCAGCGCGCCTCCCTCGGGCGATATCACCATCACCGGCACCATGCGCTGGCCGGAGCAGCGCGGCTGGTTCACCCCGCAGGACCGGGCGAATGTCTCCTTCGTCCGCGATCCAGCGGCGATCGCCGGGGCCAAAGGCTGGGGCGCAGTTGCGCCGTTCTATGTCGAGCAGGAAGCGCCGCTGCCCCCGGGCGGATGGCCGCAGCCGGGCAAACTCGTGCCAAACCTACCGAACAATCACTTGCAATATGCGGTGACTTGGTACGGGCTGGCCCTGGTGCTGCTCGGCGTATTTGTCGCTTATGCGTTAAGATCGCGCCGCGAGTTGCGGTAGCATCGCGACGAGCCGATCTGCTTCAATTCAGAAAGCGTCACGGTGTTTCGATCTGCACCGGCGCGCCCACATTTCGGCCTCCATCTCGGTAGTTCGTCGGGCCAAAATGGGTCTTCTTAGTGGATCATTTGTTTTCGCGACTAGCGAGATAATCGACAATTGCGGCGACGTCCTCGGCGGCAATCGGCGCCTTGTAAATATTTCGCATCTTGTCGACTTCGCTTTGCCACTCAGCGCGCGAAAGATAAGGCTGCGTCAACACCATTCCCGCTGAGTGGCAAGCCAGGCAATTATTATTGATGGCTTCGGCCCTGTCGCCGCCAGGGAACAGCCGCCCGGGATCTGGAAACTCCACATTGACTGACCGCAACGTCGTACCGCCACCGGATACGGAGTTGAGCGCCGCCGCCGTCGCAGCGGTACTGTCGTCTTTGGCCGACGCCTCACTGCCTAAGACCAATGTTCCGCCGAGCGCGAGGATGACCGGCATCGCCGCAACAAGCGCCGCGCGCACGATTTCGATTGGCTCAAGACGATCAACCTCTTTGGGCACGACGAAATACTCCGTCAGATGATCGAGAGCTCGACGCTTTCGATCACGTTGCGCATAAAGCCACCCCCGTTCCAATTTGGTTTGGCCGGCTGGGCTTCGCCCTGGGTGTTGGTGCAGCGCACCTGCAGCATGAGCTTCCCGGATTGGGGCGGTGTGATTTGCGTGCTCCACTGACGAAAGCTGTACTTGCCTTCGTCACGGCCGAGACTCGTGTTTTGCCAGCTCTGCCCTTGGTCCGTTGAGATTTCGACCTGCGCAACGCCGCGATCGCCGCCAAAGGCGATGCCGCGCAGCAAGACTGCCGCGCCGGAGCGGACCGGGTCGCCACTTTTCACATTTGTAAAAAACGAGCGCGGCACCATGCGGTTGATCGGAACGCTCTTGAAACCGGTTTGGCCGGGCGCAACGTTCGCGTGCGGCGTGTCGGGAATGCGGTAAGCAGTCGCCATCCAATAGTTGGTGTCCGGCGCGTCGAGCACCTCGATATCATTGAGTGTTTTGATCCAGTAGGTCGAATACCATCCCGGCACGATCAAACGCAGCGGGAAGCCATTGAGCAGCGGTAACTGCTCGCCGTTCATCGCAAAGGCGACCATGACTTCGCCATCGCGGGCGTGATCGATGTCGAGCGACTTCATGAAGTCGGGGGCGCCGTCCACAACCGGTTCGTCCAAACCGTTGAAACGGACGGCAATGGCGCCGGCTTTAACGCCGGCGCGATCGAGCAGGTCGCGTAAGCGCACCCCGGTCCAGCGCGCATTGCCCATCGCACCATTGTCCCATTGCCCGCCGGCGACGCGCGGCTGAAATTGCCCGCGCGAATTGCCCGAGCACTGATTGACGGCCGCCATCTCGACCCGCGGCATGGCGAGAACATCGGCGAGCGTCAGCGACAACGGATTGTTGACATGACCGTGGATCGCAAGTTTGAACGTGGCAACGTCAATTTCCTGTGGAATGACCGCCCAGTGCCAACGTACGAAGAATTGGTCGTTGGGCGTAAACACGCCGCGATCGAAGACTTCGAAGGGCGTTTCCAAAAGCGGGGGCCGCCCGCGCTGCAGGATCATCTGCCCCTTCTGCGGGAAAGCGCTCGTCAATTCGCGCCGGACCGGCTCGCTAGGCAGATCGAGATCGACAAAATCGTCGGCCCTACCCGGCGAAGTCGCCGCCATTGCGGCAAATGCACCTGCCGCATGGAAAAAATGGCGGCGGCTGACTAAGTTTCCTCTAGTGTCCGTCATGACCGCGTGTCCTGCTCGCCAAGTTCCAAGTAAGTCCGCACTGTTCGCTTTAGAATGAAGCTCTGGATCAGTAAATCCAACAGCGTAACGTGGTCAGTTCAATCGCAACACATGATCGATGCCGGCGGTCGTGCAAACAAAAACCCGACTAGCCTTCTATTTACGGCGCTTTGCTGCCGACGCGGACGTAAGCATCTCCAAGAACGCTTGTGCCGCGCGGCTGCAATGGCGGTCGCGGTGCGTCAGTACGTGAAACTCACGTTCCGGCAGACGAAATTCAATTTCCTCGAGTAACCCGGCTTCAAGGCTGGAGACGGCAACCGAGGCGGAAATGACCGTCGCACCGAGACCCGCCTCAGCGGCCGCGCGCACCGCTTCGTTAGAAGGAAGCTCCAATGACACCCGCAGCGCATGCGGCTCAAGACCCAGCCTGGCGAGCGCATCCTCAAAGACCGATCTAGTGCCAGACCCGCGCTCGCGGAGCACCCAGTCAACTTGCGCGAGATCGGTCACGGTCAGCCGTTTTCGCCCGACGAGTTCATGCTCGGGAGCGGCAACAACCAGAACCTGATCGCGTGCGACGATTCTTTGCACGAGCTGCTCGCTATGTACGGCTCCTTCGACAAAGCCCAGTTCCGAGCTGCCTCTCTCGATTTCCGCGACCACTTGCGCGGTATTCGCCATGTTGAGGCGTATCTCGATCTGCGGATAGACCCGTCGGAATGCGACCAAACGAGAGGGCAACCAATAACTGGCAATCGTTTGGCTTGCGTGAATAGAAAGCAAGCCCCGCTTCAGCTCGCCGAACTCGACGAGCGTCAGCTCGGCGGCATGGGCGGATGCGAGCACCGCACGGGCCTCCTTCAGAAAAACACGGCCAGCTTCCGTCAGTTCGATGTGGCGTCCAACTCTGTTGAACAGCTTCGTCCCGTGCTGCGCTTCAAGGCTCGCGATGGCGTGGCTGGCGGCGGATTGCGCCAGATTCAAAGCCAATGCAGCCTCGGTAACATGCTGTCGCTCCGCGACAGCGACGAAGAC
>DAIUEQ010000030.1:20489-25402 GCA_036845025.1 Xanthobacteraceae bacterium
ATTTCGCATCGCTGTTACACCTTCCAAAGCGACGCCACCTGGCGCGAAGGTCTTTCCACCTATCACGGCTCGAATGGCGGCTAAGAAAGGACTGAAGCCAACAAAAACCCAAAGCCCGCACCTCGCGTGCGGGCTTTATTTCATACAGAGTGCTGCCCACGGCCGACGACAGGGGAAGGCTCGTCATACGGCTAGACCGCCACCTCGACCTTCCTTGTTAAACCCAATTCTCTCCTATACTTGTGGCGTTGTCCGGGACCGGCGCGCCGACGGCCGCCGCAGGTAATTTTCCGGGAAAATCAACATCTTAGCGGCATGGGCGAGATCCCGGCCGGCTCGGAGAATGTCGGTTGCATTACGTATCCACCCGCGGCGGCGCAGCGCCACTTGGCTTCACGGAAGCTATGCTCGCCGGACTCGCGCCGGATGGCGGCCTTTACGTGCCGGCGGACTGGCCGCGTCTCGACCGTGACGCGATTGCCGGATTTGCCGGGCGGCCGTACGCGGAAGTCGTGGTCGAGGTGATGCGTCCGTTCACCGCCGGCTCCGTCCGCGATGCTGACCTCGCGCGCATGGCCCGCGAAGCCTATGACAGTTTCCGCCATCCCGCCGTGGCGCCGCTCACGCAGATCGGCGTGAACACATTCGCGCTTGAATTGTTTCACGGTCCGACGCTCGCCTTCAAAGACGTCGCGCTGCAGCTTTTAGCGCGGCTGATGGATCACGCTCTTGCCGATCGCGGCGAACGGCGGACCGTCGTCGTCGCCACCTCCGGTGATACCGGCGGCGCAGCGATCGAAGCTTTCGCCGACAAGAAACGCATCGACGTGGTCGTACTTTTTCCGAAAGGACGCATTTCCGACGTGCAGCGGCGGATGATGACGACGGCGAAGTCGGCCAACATTCACGCGGTCGAGATCGAGGGCACGTTTGACGAATGTCAAGCCATCGTGAAAGGCATGTTCAATCATGCCGAATTTCGCGACCGGGTGAATCTCTCGGGGGTCAATTCGATCAACTGGGCGCGCATTGTCGCGCAAGCAGTTTATTATTTTACCGCCGCGGTGGCGCTTGGCGCGCCGCATCGTGCCGTCGCCTTCACTGTACCGACCGGTAATTTTGGCGATGTTTATGCCGGTTATGTCGCGCAGCTTTTAGGATTGCCGATTGAGCGGCTGACGATCGCCACCAACGTCAACGACATTCTCGCCCGCGTGCTCGCGACCGGGAATTATGAACTGCGCGACGTGGTAGCAACATCGTCGCCGTCGATGGACATCCAGGTGGCATCGAACTTCGAGCGCCTGTTGTTTGAAGCCTACGAGCGCGACGGCGCCGCCGTGCGCGCGCTGATGGACTCATTGGCACGATCCCGCAAGTTCACGCTGTCGGCGCCTGCGCTCGCCCACATCCGCACATCCTTCGTCGCCGCGCGCGCCGACGAGGAAGAAGTCGCCGCCACCATCCGCGCGGTCAAACGCGAGACCGGAATTTTGGTCGATCCGCATACCGCCGTCGGCCTTGCGGCGGCGGAGAAAGAGCCCCGCGATCCGGCGGTACCGATGGTGGTCCTTTCGACCGCGCACCCGGCCAAATTTCCCGAGGCGGTCGCCGCGGCCTGCGGCGAGCGGCCGGAATTGCCGGACTGGCTTTCGGATCTAAATCAGCGGCCGGAGCGCCTCACGGCGTTGCCGGCGGATCAATCTGCGGTCGAGCGTTTCGTCCTGACGACAAGCCGTGCCGCGCAAGAAGGAGCGGCGGCATGAGCGTTGCGGTGACCAAATTGAAATCCGGCATTAATGTCGTTACCGACACCATGCCGCACCTGGAGACCGCCTCGCTCGGCGTGTGGGTCAATTCTGGCAGCCGCGATGAACGCCACGACGAGCACGGCATTTCGCATTTCCTCGAACATATGGCGTTCAAGGGAACGCGGCGACGGACCGCCCGACAGATCGCCGAAGAGATCGAGGCCGTCGGCGGCGACCTGAATGCCGCGACAAGCGTCGAAAGCACAGCTTATTTTGCTCGCGTGCTCAAAGCCGACGTGCCGCTGGCGATCGACGTTCTTGCCGATATTCTCTCCGAACCGGCATTTGCCCGCGACGATCTTTTGCTGGAGCAGAATGTCATTGTGCAGGAGATCGGCGCGGTCGCCGATACCCCCGACGATCTCATCTTCGAATACTTGCAGGCCACGGCGTTTCCCGAACAACCGGTCGGTCGGTCAATCCTTGGCACGCCGGCGACGGTGCGCTCGTTCGACGGCGCGAAGTTGCGCGACTATCTCGGCCGTCACTACCGCGGGCCCGACATGGTGATTGCCGCCGCCGGCGCAGTCAGTCATGACGCCGTAGTCGCGGAGGTCGAAAAGCGTTTTGCGGGTTTCGACGGCCCAGCCGGTCCGGCGCCGGCGCCGGCGCGATTCGGCGGCGGCGCGCATATCGAAAAGCGAAAGCTCGAGCAGGTGCATATTGCACTGGCGCTGCCCGGGCTCCCGCAAAACGATCCGCAACTTTACTCGCTGCAGATGTTCAGTAACGTGCTTGGCGGTGGTATGTCGTCGCGGCTGTTCCAGGAGGCGCGCGAGAAGCGCGGCCTGTGCTACTCGATCTACTGCTTTCATGTCTCGTATTCGGATGTCGGCATGTTCGGGCTTTATGCCGGCACCGATGCCGGCGACGCCTCCGGCCTGATGCGCTTGGTTGTCGACGAGATCGCCAACGCCACCACGAACATTTCCGAGGCGGAAATTGCGCGCGCCAAGGCACAGATGAAAACCGGTCTGCTCATGGCGCTCGAAAGCTCAGGCGATCGCATCGGACAATTAGCGCGGCAGATGATGGTGTGGGGGCGGCCGATCCCGCTCGAGGAGCTGGTCGAGAAGGTCGAAGCGGTGACGGTCGACAGTGCCCGCGCCGCCGGAAAGGCCCTGCTCGCGCGCGGCAAGCCCGCAATCGCCGTGCTGGGACTGGGCTCCGGACTTGAAAGTGCCGCCGCCATTGTCGAGAGTCTGACCCGTCAAGCGGCATGACCATGGACGGGGATGGCGTTCTTCCGCACCATCAACTTCGCCGATCCGCTGCCCTCCGTGGCCGGCGAGGGTGTCTTGCTGCGGATACCGCAAGCGCCCGACTACGCCGATTGGACCGCGTTGCGCGAAGGAAGCCGGGACTTCCTCACGCCTTGGGAGCCAACCTGGCCCGCGGACGATCTAAGCCGCAGCGCGTTCCGCCGCCGCATCAGGCGGTACTCCGAAGATTTACGCACCGACCAAGGCTACGCGTTTCTGATCATCCGCAGTTCCGACAATGCGCTGGTGGGCGGGTTAACGCTGGCGAATATCCGCCGCGGCGTAGCGCAAGCCGGCAGTATTGGTTACTGGATGGGCCGGCCGTTCGTGCGCCAGGGATACATGACCGCGGCGGTGCGGGCGATCATTCCTTTTGCTTTCACCTCCCTGCGGCTGCATCGCCTGGAAGCCGCCTGCATTCCGACCAATGCCGGCTCGATCAGATTGTTGGAGAAAACCGGGTTCGTGCGCGAGGGTTACGCACGCGAATATCTTTGCATCAACGGTATCTGGCAGGACCACCTGCTCTACGGCCGGTTGAAAGATTCCAAACCCTGATGTCCGCAACCGCGCGCCGGCAAGCGGACGCCTTGGGATGGCCATGGTTTTTTTGCTAGAACGAGCGCCAACGCGATAGTGAAGATTCTTTGGGGCATGCCGGGAACCGATCGTCCAACGAACCCGTATCAGCGCTCCCCGGTCGGGGCCGCGCTTTTGCTCGCCCTTTTGACTTGCGGATGCGCAAGTCAAATGACCGGCGGCAGCAGCACTCCGGCTCCTTCTGACGCCCACACGGGCTTTTCGGGAACAGGCTCGTTCACCGACTTCTTCGCCGGCTCTTCGGCCAAAGGAGCGCAAACCGCGGCCACCGGCCAAGGCGGCGTTACCTGCCCACCGTTGGACGTGCGTCAGGGCGCTTCGACGCTGACGGTTTCGCCGGCCGGCGACAGCTCGGCAATGTCGATAAGGTATCAGGGCGCGTTCGTGCGCATGGCGCGCAACTGCACGGTTGCCGACGGCAACATGACGATGCGGATCGGCATCGAGGGACGCGTCGTTGTCGGCCCCACCGGCGGCCCCGGCGAGGTCGTTGTGCCGTTGCGTATTGCCGTCGTGCAGGAGACCCCCGGTGGCACCAAGCCAGTGACCACCAAGTTCATCCGCATCCCGGTTACGCTCGAAGCCGGTGACAGTCGGAAACTCTTTGCCCATGTCGAAGAGGGGCTGAGCTTTCCTGTGCCAAACCCGGCTTCGCAGCTGGACGATTATGTCGCGTATATCGGCTTCGATCCGCTATCGGCCCAAGCGGCCGAGAAGCCGAAGCCAGCGCCGCGGCCAAGAGTGAAACCAAAGCCAGCAGCGAGCGCGAACTAGTTTCACGCTACACGCCGTTTAGACGGCGCCACGCGGCGAGAACGGCCGGCACCGTTTAATTGAATCTTTTCTTGATGTCTTCAATGCCGCGGGCCAGCAAATCCTCGGCGACTTTGCCCTTGGCGGCGGCACCGAGAATGCGCTCGGCTGCGGAGACCGCGGTATCGGCGGCGGCAGCGCGCACGTCGGCCAGCGCCTGGGCCTCAGCCTGCGCAATCTTCGCCTCGGCCATCTTCGTACGCCGAACGACGAAATCCTCCATTCGCGTTTTGGCCTCCGCCGCAAGGCGTTCGGCTTCGGCCTTGGCGCCAGCGAGGATCGAGGCGGCCTCGGCTTCGGCGTCGCGGCCCTTGCGTTCGAATTCGGCCAGAACCGCCTGCGCCTCCTGCCGGAGCCGCACGGCCTCGTCGAGCTCGGCCTTGATGCGCGCCTGGCGGCTATCGATGCCGTCGATCACCCGGCGATG
>DAIUEQ010000031.1:0-12638 GCA_036845025.1 Xanthobacteraceae bacterium
GTTTACGGCCGGCGGATGGATTATCCAAAGCCGCGTTATCGCGATCCCATCATGGTCGAACCAGAAAGTTACGATTGGCTTGCCGTCGCCGGCGTACCGGGGGTGCGGCAAAAGCCGTTCGGTACTTTCACTGAACGCGAATGTTCGGCCGTGCTGACCGAGCTGGCGCCGGGAGCGACGTACCGCGCTGATGATCGCAGCGTTTATCTGGTTCTGACGGGATCCGGCACCGTCGGCGGCAAGCCTTATCGATCCCTCACGGCGCTGCATTTGGATTCCGGTGAAACTGCGGAGTTTGTGGCGCGGGAGAGGACAGAAGTTTTGCGGCTCGCGCTGCCGAATCTCGCCGGTCTCGATGCGGAACACCGCGCACCGGCTGAGGCCGCGGAGTAAGAATCGCTGCCGTGCCGCTGCCGTCGCTTTACCCCGGGGAGAAGGGCGCTCGAGACTGGCGCTTGGCGCGGGCGGCGGTCTACGGTGGCTGCATTGGCCTGGCCGCAGCGTTATTCAAGATGCTGGGGCCATCGGGTGAGAGAACCTGGACTTCGGCAACGTTGTTGGAGTTGGGCGAAGCGGCGGTCGCGTTCGCGCTTCTCTGCGCAGCCGCGGCATTTTTGCGCAATCTGCTGGTGCGGCGGTTTGTCGACGGGCCTTGAGTGATTGAGCCGCGCCAAAGCTCCAGCTAGGTTTTTCAGAATTATTTTGTCGCGCGCGCCGGAAAAATCTCGCGGCGCCACAAATCGCCGCGGGGGAGGGGTCATGCAGCAAGCTGACGTCATAGTGATCGGCGGCGGGTCGGCGGGCGCCGTGGTCGCAGCGCGCCTTTCCGAAGATCCGCGGCGCAAAATACTCTTGATCGAAGCCGGGCAGGATACGGCGCCGGGCGAAACTCCCGCCGATATCCGCAGCATTTTCCCGCGCGCCTTCATCAATCGCAATTATTTCTGGCGTGGTTTCACCGCGAGCTACCGGGCGAACGAGCCGCCGATACCGTTTCTGCAGCCGCGCGTAATGGGCGGCGGATCGAGCGTCATGGGAATGCTGGCGCTGCGCGGTTTGCCCGCGGACTATGATGCTTGGGAGAAGGCGGGCGCCCGCAACTGGGGCTGGCACAACGTGCTGCCGACCTTTCAGTCGATGATCGACGATGCCGACGATCAATCGCCTCCGCGCAATGTTCGCGGTCCCAATGCCGTGCGCCGCATTCCGCGGGAAACCTGGCCGCTTTACATGCACCGGCTTCAACAAGCCACGACGGCGCGCGGAATGGCGTCGCACCAAAACATCTACGATACCGATGCGGACGGATTTTTCCCCGCGCCGTTGAGCCACGATGACGAACGTGCGACCAGCGCACGATGTTATCTGACGGTGGAAGCAAGAGCGCGGAAGAATCTGGAAATCCTTTCCGGCACGCTGGCGAGGCGCATTAAGTTTGCGGGTACGCGTGTAAGCGGTGTGGAGATCGAACGGGAAGGCGAGGTGACAACCATCGCGGCGCCCGAAGTCGTGGTTTCGGCCGGCGCCGTTTATTCTCCCGCGCTTTTGCTGCGATCGGGCATCGGTCCGGCCGAAGAGCTGCGCACGCTCGGCATAACCGTGACCGCGGACCGGCCCGGGGTCGGTCGAAATTTCCAGAACCATCCGCAACTGCACTTCGCGGTGATGCTCAAACCCAACTCGCGCCTGTCCGCTGCCGCCCAGCACTACATCATGACCGCCATGCGATTTTCCTCGGGCCTTGAAGGCTGTCCGGCCGGCGATCTCTTTCACTTTTATACCGGTCGCGTCAGCTCAATGCCGTTTGGGCGGCACATGGCGATGATTGCGGCTTGCGTTTACTCGCCGCTGTCGCGTGGCTTTGTGAAACTAAAATCCTCAGACCCGCATGTCCCGCTTGTGGTCGAACAGCGGCTACTCGCCGAAGACATTGACTTAAAGCGCATGATCATCTCGGCGCGGCTCGCTGAAAGCTTGCTGCTTCAGCCGGCGGTGCGCGAGTGTTTTGACGAAATCTACCTGATGCCGCGGCAAGCGCCGTTGCGGTTGATCAACGACGTCGGCTTGGCCGGTCTGGTGAAGGCGGCCGGCGCTACGGCGGTTTTGGCCGCGCCCGCGCCGCTGCGGCGCGCGGCAATCGGCGCCGCCATCAAGCCAGGGCGGCTCGTTGCCGATTCCTCGAAAGCGTATCCGCTCTCGGACGAAGACCTGGTAGCCGCAACCGGCTCCAGCTTTCACCCGAGCTCCACCTGCGCCATCGGCGCGGCCGACAACCCGATGGCCGTCGTCGATCCGCAATGCCGCGTTTATGGCGTCGAGGGCCTGCGCGTCGCCGACAATTCGGTCATGCCGCGAATTGTTTCGGCCAACACCAACACGCCGGCGATGATGATCGGCGAACGCGTTGCCGAGTTCATGCGTGCGCCGTGAATGAAAAACGGGACGGCGCGTGCGCCGTCCCGTCCTTCGCGTGGGTGTGGTGCCTTACGAGATATGCGTAATATCTCGGTCCTTGGTCTCGGGCAGGAAAATGATACCGACCACGAAACTCAGCGCCGCGACGCCGATCGGATACCACAAACCTGAGTAGATGTTCCCGGTTGCCGCAACAATGGCGAAGACGGTCGCGGGCAAGAAGCCGCCGAACCAGCCATTGCCGATGTGGTAAGGCAGCGACAGTCCGCTGTAGCGGATGCGGGTCGGGAACAGCTCGACCAGCAAGGCAGCAATCGGCCCGTAGACCATGGTCACATACACGACCAGGATCGCCAGCAAGATCACCGTCATGACGTAGTTGATGTCATTCGGATCGGCGCCAGCCGGATAGCCGTGCGCTTTGATGGCGGCCGCGATCGTCTTGGCGGCGTCCGGCGAGTCGCCAGCGATGGTTTGATCGCCGATTTTGACGCTCGCGACGGTCCCGGACGGAGCCGCCACGTTATCGTAATTAACCGACAACCCGACCAGCGCCGCTTTGATGACGTCGCAAGGGGTGGTGAACTTTTCAGTGCCGGTCGCCTTGAACTGGAACGAGCACTTAGCGGGATCGGCCGTGACCGTAACCGGCGCCGTGGCGAGCGCATGTTCGAGCTTCGGATTGGCGAAGTGGGTGATGCCCTCGAAGATCGGGAAGTACGTTACCACCGCCAGAGCAAAGCCTGCCAACAGGATCGGTTTTCTGCCGATCTTGTCGGACAGCCAGCCGAACAGAATGAAGAATGGCGTGCCGAGCGCGAGCGCGACTGCAATCATGATTTGCGCGGTAACGCTCGGAACCTTGATGGTCTGGGTGAGAAAGAACAACGCGTAGAACTGGCCGCCGTACCAGACCACGGCTTCGCCGGCAGTGGCGCCGAACAGCGCTAGCAGCGCAATCTTGGCGTTGTTCCATTGGCCAAAGGCCTCCGCGAGCGGCCGCTTCGACTGCTTGCCCTCTGCAACCATCTTCTGGAACAGCGGGGACTCATTGAGTTTGAGCCGAATCCAGATCGAAACCGCGAGCAGGATTGCGGAAAGCAGGAACGGAATACGCCAGCCCCAGTCTCCGAAAGCCGCTTCGCCCATCCAGGTGCGGATGCCGAGAATAATCAGGATCGCCATGAACAGCCCAAGCGTGGCTGTCGTTTGAATCCAGGAAGTGTAGAAGCCGCGTTTGTTTGCCGGCGCATGCTCAGCGACATAAATCGCCGCTCCGCCATATTCACCGCCGAGCGCCAGGCCCTGTACCAGTCTGAAGAGAATGAGCACGACCGGCGCCAAAATGCCCCACGTCGCATAACCCGGCAGGAGGCCGATCAAGAACGTGCCGACGCCCATCAAAGACATGGTGACGAGGAAGGTATATTTGCGGCCGATTTTGTCGCCGAGCCGGCCAAAAATCAGCGCTCCGAAGGGGCGCACCGCGAAGCCTGCCGCGAATGCGAGCAACGTGAAAATAAACGCGACGTTCGCAGGCACGTTGGAGAAGAAGTACTTCGCCAAGAAAACGGCCAGCGTGCCGTAAATGTAAAAGTCGTACCACTCGAACACCGTGCCGAGCGAAGAGGCAAAGATGACGAGCCTTTGTTCGCTGGTCATGCCCCCCGTGCGCGGTTCGCCACCGAGCGCCATAGCTGTCATGGACGTTCTCCCCAATTTTTCCTGCGGGCTGATCGAGCCCGCGTGTGGCCCGCCGCCAGTCAATTAACCACGGTATCCGCGGTGGATACGGCTGTCTGTCCGCCAGAGGTCGTAAGCCGAAAGTCGCGGTCGCGGGGGGGCACCGTAAGCTTCGGAGTGCAGAGGGGAACCGGATTTCGTAGGAGATAGTTAATGTTACCGCACAATTAACCGGCGGACGCTGGCGACTGTAAACCAATTGGCGCGACCTCGCTTCTTAAGCTTACCGCCGTCCTAAGAGTTTTCTCCGTCGCGTCGGTTCGGTTTGTTTGGGGGTTATCATGTCGCTGCAGCGTGCGTTTGCCTTAGCGTTTGCTCTGCTTGTCTTTCCAAGCCTCACGGCAGCCGCGTTCGCGGGCTGTGACGGATGCGGCCCATCGCCGGGTCCCGCATTGGTGGCGCCTCTTCCGAATCCAGCCTTTGCCCGGGGTCCCTGCGGGATGCCTTGCGTTGCGCACTATCGGCGAGCGCTTCCCGCCCTATCTCCTTTCGAGCCGGTTGCTGTTGCCCCGGCGCCCGTCGCCGTCGATCATTGGGACACCAACGGTTTTGGCGACTGCAGATACCCCGGCGACTACTTCGGTGCTTGCGGCGGCTTTGCAGCAGGATGCGGCGCGGGCCCTTGCGGCGGTCCACCACCGTGTGTCGCTTGCCGGCCGCGGGCGGCTTATAGGCCCGGTCCGTCCCTCTATATCGTGAACCAGGGACCGGAATATTCGGGTCCGAATTTGATGGTTTCGTTCAAGACCTACACGCCGACCACTGGCCTCGCGGCGCCCCGACAGTTTCCGTACATTTCGGCGCGGCACGTCTCCCATCCGCCGCTCGCAGTGCGCGGCTAGCAGGAATTTGCGTCGCTACGGTTGGAGCCGGCTGGTGGCGATGTAAAGCGCGACCGCGGCGGCATTCGACACGTTCAGGCTTTTCACCGCGCCTGGAAGGCTTAAGCGCGCCAGCCGATCGCATGTCGCGCGCGTCTTTTGTCGCAAGCCTGTGCCCTCGGCGCCGAGCACCAGCGCCAAAGGCGGTGCGAGCGGGAGCGCGCTTAAATCGTCGGGCGCTTCGCCGTCTAGTCCGATGACCTGGAAAGTACGCTCCTTCAATTCCTCGAGGCCTCGCGCAAGATTGGTGACAAGGACGATCGGAACCCACTCCAGCGCACCTGAGGCGGATTTGGCGAGCACACCGGTCGCTTCCGGGCTGTAACGCGCCGTCGTGACAATAGCGCCCACGGCAAATGCTGCGGCGGTGCGGAGTATCGCGCCGACGTTGTGCGGATCGGTGATCTGATCGAGCACCAGCACGAGACGTGCAGCCGGCAAGTCCGAAAGTGTTCGGGCGGGCAGGGGATCGGCCTCGGCAAGCAGCCCCTGATGGACGGCGTCGGGCGACAGCCGCGCTGCAATAACGTCAGGCCGCACCAATTCCGGGGGTACCGGTGAGCTCGCCCCCGCTTCGGCGAGGCGCCGTGCAGCGTTCTCGGTTGCCCAGAGCTTGCGAATGCGCCGTTCGGGGTTGGCGAGCGCTGCCGTTACGGTGTGCCAGCCGTAGAGGATGACCCTACCGTCACTGGAACTTTTTGTTTCGCGGTTCGTGCTTTTCGAGCGAAAGAACCCTTTGCCGCGGCGGAAGGGGCGGGGATTCCTCACTGAGATGACCCTTTGCCGACGGACGAATGCTTACGCGTCATAAGCCGCATCATCGCCGTACCATGTCGCGCAAAGAGGGAGCTCATCCGGAGGCCGTGGTGGGGGAGGTAGGACTCGAACCTACGAAGGCGTAAGCCAGCGGATTTACAGTCCGCCCCCTTTGCCGCTCGGGACACTCCCCCGGGTCGCGCATAACTAAGCGGCGGCAACGGCTTAGGCAATAGCCGCGTCGTTTCGCGTTTGAGCGGCCCAAAAGCGCACGGCGGAACTTCCCCACAGGGCGGCCAAGAAATTGTGAATTACGCTTTGCGCTCGCTTGACCGAATCGCGGTATAGGCCAAAGCCTGTAGTGCGCGAGAGCCGTGTGCCGTTCGCCTCGCCACAGTCAGTATGCGTTCATGCTGCATCTTGTGGGTGGCAACGTGCCAAGT
Source organism: Xanthobacteraceae bacterium (assembly GCA_036845025.1). Classification (GTDB taxonomy): domain Bacteria; phylum Pseudomonadota; class Alphaproteobacteria; order Rhizobiales; family Xanthobacteraceae; genus BOG-931. Next base: position 6,239 of record DAIUEQ010000031.1, read on the forward strand.
AGCGAACCTGTGGGCGAGCTTGGATTTTGGGTAAGGGCGCGGCGGTATCGGGACCGCGCGACTGAAAACTTGCACCTTGCCGAAACCGCGCCGAGCTTTGACGTGCGCCAGCGGTACTTCAAGGTAGCGCGCCACTACTTGCACATGGCCGAACTCGAGGAACGTGACGCCAAGCGCGAATCCGGCAAAATTGGATCGACGGAAGCTGTCGAAAATATCGCCGCGGCCGCCGAACACGTCGCCCCGATTACCGAACACGTCCCCCCGATTACCGAACACATCGCGCCGCCCGCCGATCACGTGGCAGAGCCGGCCGAACGCGCCGCCTAAGACGACCGAAGATTCTGCCTCTGAGAGAATGTTGCGCGCTGAGCGCTCTTCAGGCCACGCCTGAATGTTTGCGCGTGTAGGGCCACAGCGACTTCAAGGTAGCGACTTCCTTACTGATCTTCGCCACTTCGGGCGTCGTTCCTTGCACGGCTCCCCACATCTCGTCGACATCGGAGGTTACCGCGTGAACGGCGGCGACGAGCCGCGCCAAGTCGCGGCGAAGCGCTTCGAGTTTCTCGTCACTACTCATATTGTCCCAATCAAGCATGGATCTAAGAGTCTCCACCAGGAAACGAACAAACGCGACCGCAGCAGCTACGAGCGCGAACGCGCTTCGGATTGTAGCTGAGTCGTTGTGAGTGCCAGTGGCCGCCGAGCGACCGAGCGAAGTTTTCCCGCCGTTTACGCTCGGCTAAAGGGTGTTACCCGCCACAATTCGCCCGATAAATAAGATGAACAAAATCTCTCGAAAGTCATTGCAAATACACGCTTAAACATCTCGTCTACTGTGGCGAATAAACCCTATTTTTAGCCTGTTATTTAAGCTGATCTTAGACCGTCATGGGTAGGGTCTCGGTACGACGGGAAACAGGGCCCGTCGCGACTAAAAAAGAACTTTGGGAAAGGCGTCTACTCATGAAAGCCGTCGTCAAGACGGTCGAGCCCGCCGAGCGTGAGGTGCGGTTCGACCATATTCGGCCACACTATCTTGAGGCGCTGACTTTGGTCGAGCGCCTGCATCGGCGGTTACTCGACGTTATCAAGGACGAATTCGACCGCCGGGGCCGCGCCGATATCAATTCGGTACAGGCGCTGCTTCTCTACAATATCGGCGACAAGGAGCTGACCGCGGGCGAATTGCGCACCCGCGGCTATTATCTTGGCTCCAACGTCTCCTACAATCTCAAGAAGCTGGTGGAGATGGGATTTCTCGACCATCAGCGTTCGCGCATCGACCGGCGCTCGGTGCGTATCAAGCTCACCGACAAGGGCCGCGAAGTGCGTGACATTGTCGATGGGCTCTACCACAAGCATGTGCGGACCGTGGAACAAGTGGGCGGCATCAACGCCGACGAGTTCGGGGTCCTCAACAAAGCATTGCATCGTCTGGAGCGTTTCTGGACCGATCAGATTCTTTATCGGCTCTAAGCAGCCGTTCCCTTCTGCGGTGCGAACTCTTAGGCCCCGGCTCAGCGCCGGGGCTTCTTTTTTGTCGGCCGGTATCCCAACGGGCAGGCCCTGTCGAAGCGTGAACGCGTTATGCTATTCCGGCGTCGGCCAAATTCGGCCCATATGCCGTGTATAGGTAAGCGTCGATGAGGGACATCGGTCATCGGGACGGTCGTCGGACGGACCGGCGCAATTTTCTAAAGCGGCTTGGCGGCGCGGCGGCGGCGCTGGCAGGCGCGCAATGGGCTGCCCGTGCGGCTTTAGCCGAAGATCAGGCGCTCGATGCTCTGATCGGAGATACGCAGCGCGGGCAGTTCGGCCAATCCTTCGATGACGCGTCCCGCACCATCCATATGCCGACTCCGTCGGAACCGACCGTCTCGGCGGCGACTGCGCACACTACGGAAAAAGCCATCGAGCGGTACGCCGACATCGTCGCTCGCGGCGGCTGGCCGCAAGTGCCCTCGGTCAGCGTACTGCGCCTCGGCGATCGCCATCCGAGCGTGCCGGCGCTTCGCGCCCGCCTCGTGGCCTCAGGCGACATCGATCCGAATGCTGTCGGCAACGAAATCTACGATTCGTATGTTGAGGCGGCGGTCCGCCGCTTTCAAGTACGCCATGGTTTGACCACCGACGGAGTGATCCGCGGGGAAACCCTGGGCACCCTCAACGTGCCGGCGCCGGCCCGCCTCGCCCAGCTCAAAGTCAACCTGGCTCGCCTTCGCGCTTTGAGCGCGAATTTGAGTCCGCGCTATGTCGTCTGCAATCTCCCGGCGGCGCGCATCGAAGCCATCGAGAATGGCGCGGCGGTGTCACGCCATACCGCGGTCGTCGGCAAGCCCGATCGCGCTTCGCCCGAAATCAATTCGAAGATCATCCAGATCAACTTCAATCCGTATTGGACGGTACCGCCGTCGATCGTGCAGAAGGATTTGATCCCGAAAATGCAGGGTCAGCCGGACTATCTGTCCAGCAATCACATCCGCATTTTCGACTCAAGCCACCGAGAACTCGAGCCGTCGCAGATCAACTGGTACTCGGAAGACGCGACGCATTATTCGTTCAAACAGGATCCCGGCAGCTTCAATTCGCTCGGCTCGATCCGCATCAATTTTCCGAGCCAGTACGGTGTCTACATGCACGACACGCCGCTGAAGAATTTATTCGGCGACGACTTCCGGTTTCACTCCTCGGGCTGCGTGCGCGTGCAGAACGTCAGGCAACTCGTCGTTTGGTTGCTCGAAGGCACGAAAGGCTGGTCGCTTGCCGACATCGACCGTGTAATCAAGTCCGGCGACCAGAAGAACATCGAACTGAAGAAGCCGGTGCCGCTGCATTGGGTCTACATCACCGGATGGGCGACCGAAGACGGCGTGGTGCAGTTCCGCGAGGATATTTACGGGAAGGATAACCTCCCTCCCGCAACGACCAGCCTGTAAGCGTCAAAAATCGCGGTTCGGCGCTTTTCTGCCTTGCAGTAGTCAACAATACAGCGGCTGGTATCCGGCTTGGCAACTTACCCCGGTCGGTGCACACCTACTGCAAATGAAAAGCGCGCCGCGTTACTGGCTGGGTTGATTGAACGATGCGATCTTCCATTGTCCATCCGGTGTCTTGACGTAGCAGAGATGCTCGCCAAACAACGGGCGGACTGCGGCGACAGGAATCCAGCCGCTTTTGCCTGACGGCAGCAACAGCTCGAAGTGGGTTGGTTGCGGCGCAGGTTGTCCCTGCGGCGCCGTCGGAAACACGCTGAGCAGCGGTAGCGCGATGGTTCCGATCTTGGCGATGGGAGCGCCGGCATCGCCCGGCGCCTTGGCAACGTCGGTGTTGGCCAGCGTGAAATACCATTCGGCGCCGTCGTCGCCGGACTCGACTTTCTTGCGTGCTTGCTCAAAGACCTCCTCATCGGCCGCGCTGGCGCCGAGCGGTCCGCAGATGAGATTGCCGGCCTCGCTGGCGGCGTAATAGTTGGCATCGCCGACGAAGTAGGCGAGCGTCTCCCAATAAGGGCCATCGGACACGCCGCCGTCCGCGTCTTTGCCTAGCGCGCGGAAGCCGAACGCGACCTTAAAATTTTGAACGGCATCGCGGCCCAGATCCAATTGTTCCGCCGGCTCACCGCCGATCATCCAAAGAAACGTCGGCGCGATCAGCTTGGAAAGCGCGTTTACGTCTTTCTTTTTTACGGCGCCGGCCAGCGCGGCGCGCATCTGATCGAACCCGGCATCAGGTTTGTAAACCTTGTCGATCGTCACCTTCACTTCGGGATAAGCGACTTTCTTGACCTCGGCATCGGCCGCCGAGCAAAACCCGGCAGCGATCCCGACCGCGCTCGCGACAACGAGGCTGAAGCGGGTCTGCGCTCGCAGCGATCTGGATAAGCGTTTCGCGGTGGATTGGTCACGTGACCCGTGAGTCAACAATGTGTGCATGATCGAGCCCCCCTGATCGCACATTAAAATTATCGCTCCGGACCGTAACACGGGAAATTTGCGACCAGCTAGGGAGTTTTGCGGCAAGCCTAGGCTGTTGCGATCGCGGCTTGACAGGGCCGATCCCAAATATAGCGGCACTTAGCCACCGGCATTCCCAAGACCTTGCGTCTCCGCGACGGACAGCGTACCTCCCGCAGCATAGAAAGAGCAGGGGAATGGCATGTCCGTGCGGCAGGATTTGGCGCCTTCGGCCGAGGGCTTTTTCTCCGCGATGCTTGGCGAAAGCGATCCGGAGATTGCCAAGGCGATCGATGGCGAACTCAACCGCCAGCGCCATGAGATCGAGTTGATCGCGTCGGAAAACATTGTCAGCCGCGCCGTATTGGAAGCGCAGGGCTCGGTGTTGACCAACAAATACGCCGAGGGTTTGCCGGGCAAGCGCTATTACGGCGGCTGCGAGTTCGTCGACATTGCCGAGCAAATCGCCATCGACCGGGCGAAAAAGCTGTTCGGCTGCTCTTTCGCCAACGTGCAACCACACTCGGGAGCTTCCGCCAACGCCGAAGTCTTCATGGCGTTGATGCAACCAGGCGACACGTTCATGGGGCTCAATCTGGCCGCCGGCGGCCACCTGACCCACGGCTCGCCGGTCAATTTGTCCGGCCGGTGGTTTAAGCCGGTACCTTACGGCGTGCGCCGGGACGATCATCTGATCGACATGGACGAGGTCGAGCGGCTGGCCGCGCAGCACAAGCCAAAGGTGATCATCACCGGCGGATCGGCCTATCCGCGCATCATCGATTTTCGCCGGTTTCGCGAAATCGCTGACAATGTTGGCGCGTATCTGATGGTCGACATGGCGCATTTCGCAGGCCTCGTTGCCGGCGGCGTTCATCCGAGCCCGCTGCCGCACGCCCATGTCGTCACCACGACGACCCACAAGACGCTTCGCGGACCTCGCGGCGGCACCATCCTTTCCAACGACGAGGAATTGGCGAAGAAGCTGAATTCCGCGGTGTTTCCGGGAATGCAGGGCGGGCCGCTGATGCACGTCATTGCCGCCAAGGCAGTCGCCTTCGGCGAGGCGCTTCGCCCGTCCTTCAGGATTTACGCGAAGAACGTCTTGGAGAATGCGAAGGCGCTTGCCGAAACGCTAAAGTCGGGCGGCCTCGACATCGTCTCGGGCGGCACCGACACCCACCTCATGCTGGTGGATCTTCGCAAGAAGGGGCTTACGGGCAAGGTCGCCGAAGCAGCGCTGGAGCGGGCGCTGATCACCTGCAACAAGAACGGGATACCCTTTGACCCGGAGAAACCGACGGTCACTTCCGGAATCCGTCTCGGCACGCCCGCAGGCACAACCCGCGGCTTTGGTATTGGCGAATTCCGCCAGATCGGCGAGATGATAGCGGAGGTTCTTGAGGGGCTTTCGCGAAATAAGACCGACGCCGCCCCGGCGGCGGAGGCGAGCGTGCGTGACAAGGTGAAGCGGCTGGCAGATCGCTTCCCGATCTATCAAAATTGAGGCCGAGGACGGGGAATGCGCTGTCCGAGTTGCGGAAGTCTCGACACCCAGGTGAAAGACTCGCGGCCGACCGAAGATTCGTCGGTCATCCGCCGCCGCCGCATCTGCCTTTCCTGCAATTTCCGTTTTACGACTTTCGAGCGTGTTCAGTTGCGCGAGTTGATCGTCATTAAGCGCAACGGACGCCGCGTCCCATTCGATCGCGACAAGCTTATGCGTTCGGTGCAAATCGCATTGCGCAAGCGTCCGGTTGAACCGGAGCGGGTCGACCAAATGGTTTCAAAGATCGTGCGCGAGCTCGAGAGCCAGGGGGAAAGCGAAATTTCCTCGGAGGCTATCGGCGAAACAGTGATGGCCTTTTTGCGCGACCTTGATGATGTAGCTTACGTGCGGTTCGCCTCCGTTTATCGCAATTTCCGCGAGGCCAAGGACTTCGAGACGGCGCTGGCCGAACTATCGGGCGAAGAGGCCGCCGAGATCGCGCGCAAGTGAATCGGTCGGCCGAAGCCGTCGGCGGCGATCAGCGCTTCATGGCGTTGGCGCTGGCACTGGGACGGCGTGGTCTCGGGCGTACTTGGCCAAATCCCGCAGTCGGCGCAGTCGTTGTCGGTAACGGCATCATCGCCGGTCGCGGCTGGACCCAACACGGCGGCCGTCCCCATGCGGAGGTGGAGGCCTTAAGGCGGGCCGGCAAGGCGGCTCGCGGCGCAACGCTCTACGTCACGCTCGAACCGTGCTCGCACCACGGCAAAACGCCGCCATGCGCGGACGCCGTCATTGCCGCTGGAATTAAGCGGGTCGTATCGGCGCTAGAGGACCCCAACCCGAAGGTAGCCGGGGCTGGGCATGCGCGTCTGGCCGCAGCAGGGATCGATGTCGATATTGGCGTCGGCGCGGAACAGGCGCGCCGCGATCATGCCGGACACATCCGTCGTGT
>DAIUEQ010000031.1:12738-25135 GCA_036845025.1 Xanthobacteraceae bacterium
CGTGTCGTGCTCGACGGCGAGCTTCGGTTGCCGGAAGGCTCGCGCCTGGTGCGAACCGCCCGCGAGGTGCCAGTGTGGGTGATTGCCGGTGCAAACGCGGCGGCTGAGCGTGAGCAAACCTTAGCCGTCACCGGGGCGCACATCATGCGAGTGCCCAACCGTGACGGATCGTTCGATATGTCCGCGGTGCTCAAGCTGCTCGCGGAGCGTGGCATAACGCGTCTAATGGTGGAGGGCGGCGCGACATTGGCGGCTTCGCTTGTTGCCGCCGACCTTGTCGACGAGGCTGTGCTGCTCCGGTCGCCAAAGATCGTCGGCGCGGACGGCATTAATGCGCTCGAGGGTTTGCCGCTCGGAGCTTTAATCGACTCGCCGTGGCTTGAGCGCGTAAAGAGTGAGCCGTTGGGCGCCGACATCTGGGACGTTTTTGAGCGGAAGTAACAAGCGTGTTCACTGGCATTATCAACGACATAGGCGAGGTTCTTGAGATCGATGAGCAGGCGCAGGGACTGCGTCGCCTCACTATAGCCTGCAGTTACGACCCAGAAACGATCGCATTAGGCGCGTCGATTGCCTGCTCCGGGCCCTGCCTGACCGTCGTTGAACGTGGACGGCGCGGCGCGCGGGCGTTTTTTGCCGTTGACGTTGCAGCCGAAACCTTGCGTGTCACCACGGCCGGCTCTTGGGAGCGCGGCACCAAGCTTAACCTTGAGCGTTCGCTGCGCCTTGGTGACGAACTCGGCGGCCATTTGGTCAGCGGTCACGTCGATGGCATTGCCGAACTTGTGACCCGTAAAGACCTGCCGGGCATGGCGCACCTGACGTTACGAGTCCCGGCGGTGCTGTCGGCCTTCATCGCACCCAAAGGCTCGGTCGCGCTCGATGGCGTCTCGCTGACGGTCAACGAGGTCGCGAACAACGAATTTTCCGTGCTGATTATCCCGCATACGCTCGAAGTTACGACGTTCGGCGCGCTGCAAGCTGGATCGCGGCTGAATTTGGAAGTCGATCAGATGGCGCGTTACGCGGCGCGGCTCATGGAAGCGGCCCGACCGGGCAGCTGACGCAAGTAAAACCACACAATCCGGTGTGCTTGTTAGCGCCGTCTCGGCTTGCTACGACCCGGCGCTTCGAGGAGTAGAGCGATGGCCGGACCGCGGCGCGGAAAGCGCGAGACGAGCGACATCAAAGGCGCGCGCATACTCCTCGTCGAGGCGCGCTATTACGACGACATCGCCGATTTGCTCCTCGCGGGCGCCATGAAGGAATTGCGGGGTGCGGGTGCAGCGGTCGAGCAGATTTCCGTGCCGGGGTCGCTCGAGATTCCTATCGCGATTGCGCTGGCGCTGGAGGTGGCGGCGAAGAAGCGCCGCCCCTACGACGGTGCAGTGGCGCTTGGTTGCGTCATCCGCGGCGACACCATCCACTTCGAAATAGTTTCGAACGAGTCAGCGCGCGGCCTGATGGACCTTGCGATCACCCGCAACGTGCCGATCGGCAACGGCATCATTACGGTCAATACCGAAGCACAAGCTCTCGCACGCGCGCGAATGGAAGAGCAGGACAAGGGTGGTGACGCGGCCCGCGCCACGCTGGCGCTGGTGCGCCTCAAGCGGCGTTTGCGGAAACGATAAGAGCATGCGCGCCCGATCCAAAACGGGGGCCAAGGAAACGCGCAAAGCCAACAAGCGCGGCGCGGCGCGCCTCGCTGCCGCGCAGGCGCTTTATCAGATGGACCTCGCCGGCACCGGCTTAAACGAGATTTTGGCGGAGTTTGAAAGCCATTGGCTTGGCGCCGAGGTGGAGGGCGCGAACTATCTGCCCGCGGAAGCGGCATTTTTTCGCGACATTGTCGGCGGCGTTGTGCGTGAGCAGACCAAGCTCGATCCGCAGATCGATGCCGCTTTGAGCCGGGGCTGGCCGCTCAAACGCATCGAGGCGGTGCTGCGCGCGATCCTTCGCGCCGGTGCCTACGAGCTTGCCTCCCGCCGCGACATTCCTGCCCGTGTCATTACCTCGGAGTATGTCGACGTCGCATCGGCTTTTGTCGAGGCGGATGAGACCGGCATGGTGAACGCCGTGCTCGATCAGCTGGCACGACAGCTGCGCAGCGAGGAATTCGACCCTCCGTCAACCGCCGAGTGAAAGATGGGTGAGTTGCCCTAGCCGCACATAAAGGGAAGCGCCACGGGGCTGCGGAAATTCGACGACGAGTTCCAGGATAGCTTGTCCGCGGTCAGGTGGTATTCCGGCACCCGTTCAAGAAAACGCCGCATGGCTGTTTCCGTGACCAGCCTCGCCATTTGCGCGCCGAGGCAGAAATGCTTGCCGGAGCCAAAACCCAAATGGCCAAGCGGGCGGCGGTCGATGTCGAAGATGTCCGGGTTGGGAAACTTGCGTTCGTCGCGATTGGCCGAGCCGAACGCCAGGACGACCTTGTCGCCTTCGCGAATTGTCTGGCCGTGCAGCGTGACGTCGCGCGTCGCGGTACGCTTAAAACGCTGCGCCGATGTATTAAAGCGCAGCGATTCCTCAATGGCCGACGCTATAAGCGACGGATCGGCGGTCACGCGCCGTCGGGCATCCGGATAGTCGCAGAGATTGAGCGCGAACACGCTCATGAAGCTCGACAACGATTCGACGCCGGCCATGACGAATGTCGCCGTGGTCAGCACGACCTCACGATCCGAGAGCCGGTCGCCGTCGATTTCAGCTTCGGCCAAATGCGTAATCAAATCGTCGGTCGGAGTGGCCCGGCGCGCGGCGACCTCGGCGGTGAGGAAATCGGCCATCTCCTTAAACGCGGCGATGTGTTCCGGCGTGCGCCCCTTCACGCTCTTGTCGGTCGAAACTGCGAGAATGACCTTGCGCCGGATGTCGGCATGATCGCGGTCGGGCAGCCCCATGGTGCGGAACAGGAGCCCAACGGTGATCTGACTGGAATAGTCATTGACGAACTCGAAGGCCTTTTGCTGAACGATCCGGTCGAGCGACCGATCAGCGATTTCCTGGGTCGGGCCGATCAGCCGGTCGAGGTTGCGCTTGAGAAAAGCGGCTTGGCTCAGCGCCCGCAGGCGATCGTGGCGGGGTGGGTCGGTAGTGCCGAGCGTGGCGCCGGCGCGGCCGGGAAGTTCGTCGATCAGATTGCCCTGTGACGAGGAAAAGGTCTCCCAGTCGCGGGCCGCCTCGACGATGTCGTCGTAGCGCGACAATATCCAAAGCTGGGCGCTGTCGCTCCAATAGCATGGATGTTTGGCGCGCAGCTCGGCGTAATAGGGAAACGGGTCGGCATCGATCACCGGCGCATAAAGGTCGAAGGCTTCCACGGCATTTCCTCGCGGGGACGGCGCTGATAAACCCATAGTATAGCCCGTGGAGCGGATTTGACATTCGCTACCGGGCCGGCCGCGAACTCGCGAAGCCAATGTCAAATCCAAAGCTCCACTGGCACTTATATTTGCTAGTGGTCCTTTGATTCTAACATTCGCACGATAGCCTGCCGAACCGGGATGCGAATGTTAGAATTGGACCACTAGCGAGTATGCCGCGCGATGCCAGGAAAAGTTAAACTGTCGGCAGAGGCAAGCCTGATTGCGCGGCATTTCCGGCCGATCGCCAAGCATCCCGGCGCCTTCATGCTGACGGACGACGCGGCGGCGATCGCGCCGCCGCCTGGTTGCGATCTTGTAATGACGACCGACGGCGTAATTGCCGGCGTGCATGTGTTTGCGGACGATCCGCCGGATTTGATTGCGCGCAAGGCGTTGCGCATGAATCTCTCCGACCTCGCCGCCAAGGGCGCGCAGCCGCTAGGCTTTTTGCTGGCGTTATCGCTGCCCGCCGTAACAAAGCAATCTTGGATCGCTGCGTTTGCCCGCGGCCTCGGCCGGGACGCGAAGCACTTTGGCTGCCCGCTCCTCGGCGGTGACACAGACCACACGCCTGGACCGGCTGCGGTTTCCATCGCAGCATTCGGCGTTGTGCCGCACGGTAAGATGGTGCGCCGCTCGACGGCGAAGATCGGCGATGTAGTGCTGGTCACGGGCACCATCGGCGATGCGGCACTCGGCCTGAAGCTGCGTCGCAATAGTCGCCTCGCCAAACGCTGGCGCCTGGGCAATGCGGACGCTTCGAAGCTGCTGCGGCGCTACCGTCTGCCGCAGCCGCGCAACGCGCTGGCGCGAGCGGTTCTACGCTATGCGTCCGCGGCGATCGACATCTCAGACGGACTGGCGGGCGATCTCGACAAGCTGTGCCGGGGCTCAAAAGTGGCGATTGACGTTGACGCGGCGCAAGTGCCGCTCTCCAAAGCTGCGCGCGCAGCGCTCGCCGCCCAACCCGAACTGATGGAAGCGGTTCTGACCGGTGGTGACGATTATGAGATCGCGCTGACGGTCGCGCCGAGAGACCTCGCCGCCTTTCGCCGCGCCACCAAGGCAGCGGGCGTGCCGATAACCGAAATTGGACGTGTGCGAAGAGGCGAGGGTGCTCGTTTTAGCCAAGACGGCAAAGCGCTTGTGTTTGCGCGGCCGGCGTACAGCCATTTCTAGGCGACGAAGTTACTTCCGTCGAGAAATCGGCTGGTATTCGCGCCGCGGCGAGCCGGTATAAAGCTGCCGGGGACGGCCGAGTTTCTGGTGCGGGTCTTCGATCATTTCCTTCCACTGGGCGATCCAGCCCACGGTCCGGGCAAGCGCGAACAACACCGTGAACATCGAGGTCGGGAAGCCCATGGCCCGCAAAGTGATGCCGGAATAAAAGTCGACGTTCGGGTAAAGTTTCTTCTCAATAAAATATTCGTCGTGCAGGGCGATGCGTTCGAGTTCGAGGGCGACATCCAACAGAGGATCGTTGATGCCGAGTTCGTGCAAAACCTCGTGGCAGGTTTTCTGCATGATCTTGGCCCGCGGGTCATAGTTCTTGTAGACCCGGTGACCAAAGCCCATCAGCCGGAATGAATCGTTCGGATCCTTGGCTCGTTTGACGTATTCGGGAATGTGGTCGACGCTGCCGATCTCGCCGAGCATTTTGAGCGCCGCTTCGTTGGCGCCGCCGTGCGCCGGGCCCCACAAACAAGCGATGCCGGCGGCGATGCACGCGAAAGGGTTGGCGCCAGTTGAGCCAGCCAGCCGAACCGTTGAGGTCGAAGCGTTTTGCTCGTGGTCGGCGTGCAGCGTAAAAATTCGGTCCATGGCGCGCGCCAAGACCGGATTGGCCTTGTACTCCTCGCACGGCACCGCAAAGCACATCCGCAAGAAGTTGGACGCGTAATCCAATTCGTTCTTCGGATACATGAACGGCTGGCCGACCGAATATTTGTAAGCCATGGCCGCCAGCGTCGGCATTTTCGCGATCATGCGGATCGAGGCGATCATGCGCTGGGTCGGGTCGGTGATGTCGGTGGAGTCGTGATAGAAGGCTGAAAGCGCGCCGACGCAGCCGACCATAACGGCCATCGGGTGGGCGTCGCGGCGGAACCCTTGAAAAAATCGGGTCATCTGTTCGTGGACCATGGTGTGATGGACCACGCGGTCGTCGAAATTTTCCTTTTGAGCTACCGTCGGCAGTTCGCCGTAAAGCAGCAGATAACAGGTTTCGAGGAAATCACCGTGCTCGGCGAGGTCTTCTATCGGATAGCCGCGGTAAAGCAGGACACCTTCGTCCCCGTCGATATAGGTGATCTTCGATTCACACGACGCGGTCGACGTGAAGCCGGGATCGTAGGTGAAGACGCCGGCCTCGCTGTAGAGCTTGCTGACATCGACAACTTCGGGGCCGATCGTCCCATCGTGGACGGGGAACGACCAGTCTTTGTCGCCCAACGTCAGCTTGGCGGTTTTGACATTCGCGCCGGTTTTCGCATCCATGATGGAGTCCTTGCTGTCTCGCAGCCTCAACGTTGCGGTGCACGCGGCCTTTGGCCCAAACGCAGGCGAAGCGCCGTCGATCCGGCCCCATCGCCGTAGCGCACGCCAGTGTGCACTGCAAGAAAATAGGCTTGAATCGCGATCTCCGCTAGCCGGGCACGCCGTCTTGGTCGAAGCGTGGCTAGGGCGGCCCGGGACGGTCTTGATCGCCAAGACGCGCCAGGCTTTCCGCCTTGCCCAAAACTGCCAACACTTCAAAGATTCCGGGTGATGTCGTGCGGCCGGTCAACGCGCCCCGCATCGGCTGCGCGACGGCGCCGAGCTTGATGCCGCGTTGCTCGGCGAACGTTCGCACGGCTTGTTCAGTGGCTTCCGCGGTCCAGGGCTCCACGTCGCCGAGCTTGCCGGCAATTTCGCGGAGCATCGTCCTGGATTCCGGCGTCAGCAACGCCGACGCTTTGTCGTCGAGATGGAGAGGGCGGTCGGCAAGTAAAAAATATGCGCCATCAATGAGATCGACCAGGGTTTTGGCGCGCTCCTTAAGGCTCGGCATGGCTTCTAGCCATTGTCGGCGCAGCTCCGGCGTCATTTTGGCGGCGATGGCGCCGCCTTCGGCCAGATGGGGCAACAGCCGCTCGATGGCGCCGAGCAAAGCATCGTCGCCGGTACTTCTGATGTAATGCCCGTTGAGGTTTTCGAGCTTGGCAAAATCGAAACGGGCAGGCGCGCGGCCGATTTGCGGCAGATCAAACGCGGCGATCATTTCTTCGGTCGAAAATATTTCCTGATCGCCATGACTCCAGCCGAGCCGCACCAGGTAGTTGCGCAAAGCCGCCGGGAGATAGCCCATGGCGCGGTAGGCATCGACGCCGAGAGCGCCATGCCGCTTTGAAAGCTTTGAGCCGTCAGGCCCGTGGATCAGCGGTATGTGCGCCATGATCGGCACGGTCCAGCCGAGCGCGTCGTAGATCTGCTTTTGCCGCGCGGCGTTGGTCAGATGATCGTCGCCACGAATGACATGCGTCACTTCCATGTCGTGATCGTCGACCACCACGGCGAGCATGTAGGTCGGCGTGCCGTCGGAGCGCAGCAGCACGAGATCGTCGAGATTTTCGTTCTGCCAGACCACACGGCCCTGAACCTGATCTTCGATGACGGTCTCGCCGGTCAGCGGCGCCTTCAGCCTGATGGCCGGCTTCACGCCTGCGGGTGCGTCGCTTGGATCGCGATCGCGCCAGCGGCCGTCATAAAGCCGGGAGCGGCCCTCGCGCCGCGCCGCCTCGCGCATTTGCGTAAGTTCCTCGGCGCTAGCGTAGCAGCGATAGGCGTGGCCCGAGGCGAGGAGCTGTTCCGCCACCTCGCGGTGCCGGGCCGCGCGCGAGAATTGGTAAACGGGTTCTCCATCCCAATCGATGCCGAGCCAGGAAAGCCCATCCAGGATCGCGTCGATGGCGGCCTGGGTCGAGCGCTCGCGATCGGTGTCCTCGATGCGCAACAGCATCTTGCCGCCACGACCACGCGCGTACAGCCAGTTGAATAGCGCCGTGCGCGCCCCGCCGATGTGCAGGAATCCGGTCGGCGAGGGGGCGAAACGGGCGACGATGCTCATGCTTTCAGGTCCGCGCGAAGCGCGCTGGTCTAGCACAATCATGGACCAAAGCGAGTTTATGAGGCATTTCGAACCGGGCTTGACCCAGCCGGCCAATTTGTCCAATGCGGGCGCTAAAGGGTGCCGGACGTGAAAGGAAGCGAGTAGCCATGACGGTTGCGGAGACGCCGGTCAAAACGGCGGGTCAAGATTTCATCCGCGATATTATTAGCGCCGATCTTGCATCGGGTCGCGTGAAGTCAATCGTCACGCGCTTCCCCCCGGAACCCAACGGCTATTTACATATCGGACACGCCAAATCGATTTGTCTGAATTTTGGCGTGGCGCAGGAATTCGGCGGCCATTGCAGTCTGCGCTACGACGACACCAATCCGACCAAGGAAGCCCAGGAATATATCGACGCCATTGAGCGCGATGTGCGCTGGCTCGGGTTCGATTGGGGCCAACATCTTCATCACGCCTCCGACTATTTCGAACAGCTTTACAAATGGGCGGAAGACTTGATCCGCGCCGGCAAGGCCTATGTCGACGATCAGAGCCAGGAAGAGTTGCGGCTCACGCGCGGCACGTTGACCGAGGGGGGCGTCGAGAGTCCCTTTCGCCGGCGCGAAGTCGAGGAGAATTTGGACCTGTTCCGCCGCATGCGCTCCGGGGAGTTTCTAAACGGAGCGCGGGTGCTACGGGCGAAGATCGACATGACGTCCGGAAACATCAACCTGCGCGATCCGGTGCTCTACCGCATCTTGCACGCGGAACATCCGCGCACCGGCGCGAAATGGTGCATCTATCCAAGCTATGACTTTGCCCACGGGCAATCCGACGCTATCGAAGGCGTCACCCACTCCATTTGCACGCTGGAATTCGAAGATCACCGGCCGCTGTATGACTGGCTGATCGACAACTTGCCGGTACCGTCGCGGCCCCACCAATATGAGTTCGCGCGGCTCAATCTTACCTACACGGTGCTGTCGAAGCGCGTGCTCACCGATCTGGTTCGCGGCGGCTACGTCGCGGGCTGGGACGACCCCCGGATGCCAACGCTTGCCGGCTTGCGCCGCCGCGGAGTGCCGCCCGCGGCGATCCGCGATTTTATCAAGCGCATCGGGGTCGCCAAGGCCAACAGCGTGGTCGACACTGGGATGTTTGAGGCGTCGATCCGCGATCACTTGAACAAGACGGCGCAACGCCGAATGGCGGTGCTGCGGCCGCTCAAAGTCGTGATCGAGAATTATTCGGGCCAGAAGGATGAGGGGGTCGAGGCGCTTAATCATCCCGAAAATGCGGAAGCAGGAACGCGCCAGGTTCCTTTCGGGCGCGAAATCTTCATCGAGCGCGACGATTTTATGGAGAACCCGCCGAAGAAATTCTTCCGGCTCGCGCCGGGCCGTGAGGTGCGGTTACGCTATGCTTATTTCATCACGTGCCGTGAAGTCGTCAAAAATTCCGCCGGCGAGATCGTCGAGTTGCGCTGTACTTATGATCCGGCGACACGCGGCGGCAATGCGCCGGATGACCGCAAGGTGAAGGCGACGCTGCACTGGGTCTCGGCGACGGCGGCGATCTCTGCGACTATTCATCTCTATAATCCGCTATTTCTGCAGCCCGATCCGCCGGCTAGGGATCTGGCTTCGGAGCTTAACCCGCAGTCTCTCGAAATCCTCAAGGACGCCCGCATCGAGCCTGCCTTGGCGCAAAACTCCGACGACCCCGTGCAGTTCGAACGCCAGGGCTATTTCTGTCACGACACTGATTCTACGCCGGCGCGGCCGATCTTCAATCGCACCGTCGGATTGCGTGATAGCTACGCAAAAGTTGCGGGCGCAAGCTGAGAATTATGAGCGCGAACAACAGTACCACGCGGCACACTTCGTCAGCCTTGAGCGAAGCGACGCTCATTCCGCGGCGTATCGCATCCAATCTGTATCTTTGGATCGCCGTCCTCGTTCGCAAACCGCGGGCGAAAGCGCCGCCTATCGGTGCCGGCCCGCTTATCCGTTTTGTCGCAGTGGTCGCGGTCATCATCGCGTCGATGTTTTTCCTCGACGCGGCGGCAAGCCAATGGGCCCGGCAACTACCCCATTGGGTAGCGGTGACGTGCGACGAGATTTCCAATTTCGCGCTCGGCAGCCGGTTTTCTTACCCGCTCGGATTTTTCATTCTGCTGCTTGCGGCCCTGATGAGTCCGTCGCTGCCGCTTAGTACACGAGGCGTTTTGGAAGTCTTTGCCGCGCGGGCCGGGTTTTTGTTTGTCGGGATTGGGCTGCCGGGCCTGTTCGACACGGTGGTCAAGCGGATGATCGGGAGAGCGCGGCCCTATGTCGGCACGCACGACGATCCGTTCTCTTACATGCCATTCATTTGGCGCCCCGATTACGCCAGTATGCCGTCGGGTCATTCGACCACCGCCGCGGCGGCGGCAGTTGCGATCGGCGCCATCTGGCCGCGGGCGCGCCCCATCGTGTGGCTCTACGCGCTGATCATCATGTCGGCCCGCGTCTTACTGAACGTGCATCATCCAAGCGATGTGATTGCCGGCGCACTTGTCGGCACCGTCGGCGCATTGATGATCCGGCGCTGGTTCGCTGTGCGACGCCTGGTGTTCTCCCCGCGCGATTTCAGGCCGTTTCCAGGGCCGTCCTGGCTCCGGGTCAAGGCGGCGGTCCGCAGCGTCGCCGCTCGGTCGATTTCGCCGGGTGAAAACCGCCGAAGCATCGGCGACTAGAGCGCGACGACTCGTCTTCGAATCGTCATCGCGGTCTAGCTTCTCGGTCGAGCATGATCTTTTCCGAAAACCGGTGTCCACTTTTCGGGATCATGCTCTAGTCGATGACTTTCCAGTTGCCGTAATAGATGAACTTAATGCTGTGGGTCAGATAACGGGTAATCGCGACCACGCCGCGCATTACGGAGGGAAAGGGCGTCGGGCGAATGATATCCACAAACAGGCAGTAGCGCGGCTGTTCGGTCTCATTGGCGGACAGATGCAAAAGCGTGTCGTCGAAAATGAACAGCTTGTTTTCGCGCCAAAAGCTCGTGATGGGGCCAACGACAATATAGGCGGAATCGTCCTTCATGTCGTTGAGATTGTAGAGAACTCGAAACGACGCGCGCAGAAAGCCGAAATGTTTCGAGGTTGTTACCTTCCGATTGAAGATCGAAACACCGATGGTTTGAATATATTTCCAGGGCTGGTGAAAAGCCGGCACTTTCAGAGACGCGTCGAGATTCATCCCGTACCAACGGAAAAACAGCATCGTGCGTTTGTTTTCCTTCACGTGCTGCTCGAGTTTAGGAACAAGGTCGGCGTCGTTCGCCGCCTGAATCAAACGCTGTATTTCCTCCCGATGCCCCGGCGGCAAGTCCGCCAACTGATAAACGCCTTTGTTGATGTATGGCAGCGACAGTAGGTCCAGCAGAGAATTGATCGGCGAGAGCAGCCAGGTCCCCACGCCGTTGCCGATCCAATAGCGCCGAAGGAGTTCGAGTGTGAATGGACGATTGCGACTCACATCGTAGGTGCCGCAAATGGCGAATACGAGCGCGATCTTGGGAAAAAAGTAGGCAAAAGGCGCGAGCACGAGAAGCGGAAATAACACCCGCCTCACGGTGAGCTTCACCATTCTCTCAAGGCGTATTCGGCCCCTCGGGGTTTCCGTAACCGTAACACTCATGCGCGTTCTTCTCTGACTATTCGGGCGATGATCGGCACGCGGCGCGCTCTGGTCGCGCGGCGGATGCCGAGTCGTAATCTAACCACGTCCAGAGCCGACCTGCCATGCCCCGTTTGCCGGTGCGATCCGCTTAATCAGCACTGCCTGCCGCATCAGCGAGCGCCGCAAACCCTCGCTCGAGATCGGCGATCAGGTCTTCGACGGCCTCCAGTCCGACATGCAAGCGTACCGTCGGACCGCCGGGCTCCCATGGTGTGGCCGTGCGTAGATTCGTGCAATCGAACGGAATAGCGAGGCTTTCGAAGCCGCCCCAGGAAGCTCCGATTCCGAATAGCTCAAGCGCGTCGAGAAAAGCGTAAACCGCACGCTGTGGTACGGGCTTGAACACAACGCTGAATAGTCCGCAGGCGCCGGCAAAATCCCGCTTCCAAATGTCGTGGCCGGGATCGCTCGGCAGAGCAGGGTGGAGCAACCGCAAGATTTCCGGCCGCTGTTCGAGCCAGCGCGCCACAGTGAGACCGGAGCGGTAATGCCGGTCAAGCCGCACCGCGAGCGTGCGGACGCCGCGTAGCGCGAGGTAAACGTCATCGGGGCCGACGCAGAGGCCGTTCGTTCCGACGAAATTCTTTAAGCCAGCGACAGTATCTTTATTGGCCGCGACGCTGCCGATCGAAACGTCGGCATGCCCGCTGAAATACTTCGTGCCGGCGTGGATGACGAGGTCGACGCCGGCATCGAGCGCGCGGAAGTAGAGCGGCGTCGCCCAGGTATTATCCATCAGCACGACCGCGCCTTTGGCGTGCGCCGCGGCGGCGATCGCCGGGATGTCCTGCATTTCGAAACTGAGCGATCCCGGCGCCTCGGTGAAAACCGCGCTGGTATTCTCGCGCATCAATCCGGCGATCGAAGCGCCGAGCAGGGGGTCGTAATAGCTGACGGTGACGTTGAACCGGGAGAGGATGCGGTCGCAAAACATCCGCGTCGGTCCATAGACGCTGTCGCTGACCAGAACGTGGTCGCCGGCTTTGACCACCGACAACAATGCCGCCGAAATAGCCGCTAGGCCGGACGGCAATAGCGACACGCCGGCACACGAGGGGCCTTCGAGTTCTTGCAAAGCGACTTCGAGTGCCTCCGTGGTCGGCGTGCCGCGCCGGCCGTATGAATACGGCGCCCGGCGAGCGTTGAAATCCTCGGCGCTTGGGTAGAGCACGGTCGAGGCGTGATAAACCGGCGGATTGACGAAGCCG
>DAIUEQ010000032.1:0-24592 GCA_036845025.1 Xanthobacteraceae bacterium
GTGGCTCGCCTATTTGAAAAGGCGCGGTCTGCTCACCGAAGATGGATATCTGGTTGAAGAGCCGCCGTTTTTGGCTGACGCAGGTCAGCCGCAACCCGCCGAGCAAACCGGTGTGGAAGAAGCGCCGATGAGAGTCGAAGACCCCAGCAAGACTTCCGGCGGCGATCCGAAAGCGGGATGACCGGGCTTACGTCGTTCACGCTCGCGCAGGCGCGCGACGCGCTGCGCGGGAAACATTGCTCTGCACTCGAACTCACTGACGCGCATGTTGCTGCTGTTGAACAAGCGCGCGCGCTGAATGCTTTTGTGCTGGAAACCCCCGATCGCGCGCGCGACATGGCGCGCGTGTCCGATGCACGTCTGGCAAAAGGGAACGCCGGGCCGCTCGAGGGTTTGCCGCTCGGCGTAAAAGATTTGTTCTGCACTGACGGGGTGCGCACGACGGCCTGTTCGCGCATTCTCGAAAACTTTGTTCCGACCTACGAGTCCAACGTCACTGCGAATCTCTGGCGCGATGGCGCCGTGCTTCTTGGCAAGCTCAACAACGACGAGTTTGCCATGGGCTCGTCCAATGAAACGTCGCATTTCGGCCCGGCGGTGTCGCCGTGGCGCCGGCGCAACTCCGACGCAAAGCTGGTGCCCGGCGGCTCTTCGGGGGGATCGGCCGCGGCGGTGGCGGCGCATTTATGCGTCGGCGCAGTCGGTACCGATACCGGCGGATCGATTCGCCAACCGGCCGCTTTTTGCGGAATAGTCGGAATTAAGCCGACCTACGGGCGCTGCTCGCGCTGGGGCATCGTGGCGTTTGCCTCGTCGCTCGATCAGGCCGGCCCGTTCGGGCGCACCGTTCGCGATTGCGCGATCTTGCTCGGTTCGTTGGCAGGGCACGATCCGCGGGACACCACTTGTGCCGACTTACCGGTGCCGGATTACGAGAAAGCGGTCGGCGCTTCGGTCAAAGGCATGCGCATCGGTATTCCCAAAGAGTATCGTGCGCCGGGCATGGCCCCCGAAATCGACGCACTCTGGCAGCAAGGTATCCGTTGGCTGCAAGACGCCGGGGCGGTAATTTCCGAAGTCTCGCTTCCGCACACCAAATACGCGCTGCCGGCGTATTATATCGTCGCTCCGGCCGAAGCCTCGTCCAATCTCGCGCGCTATGATGGCGTGCGCTATGGGCTGCGCGTTCCCGGCACCGACGTCATCGACATGTACGAGCGCACACGCGCGGCCGGATTCGGCAGGGAAGTGCGCCGCCGGATCATGATCGGAACCTACGTGCTGTCTGCGGGATATTACGACGCTTATTATCTTCGCGCGCAGAAAGTGCGCTCGCTGATCAAGCGCGATTTTGAGGCATGCTTCGCCGCCGGCGTCGATGCTATCCTGACGCCGACTACGCCATCCGCCGCCTTCGCGGTCGGTGAAAAAGGCCGGACCGACCCAACCGAGATGTATCTGAACGACATCTTCACGGTGACTGTGAACATGGCGGGTCTGCCCGGCATGTCCGTACCCAGCGGCCTTGATGGGAACGGCTTGCCGCTCGGCCTGCAAATCATTGGCCGGCCGTTCGCGGAAGAAACCTTGTTCGCGCTCGGCGCCGTCATTGAACAAGCCGCCGGCCGATTTAGTCCGACGCGCTGGTGGTGAAACCTTAGCCGCTGGTTCGCGGCGCTTCCGGCACGTCTGACTCCAACTCCATGAGGGTCTCATAGCGCCGGCGCGGCAGCGCCGAGGGATATTCGCGCTGCAGGAATTCGATGAGCTTCTCGCGCACTTCACAGCGCAAATCCCAAACCGCCGGCGCGCTGTTGGCGCTGACCAGCGCCCGCAACTGCATGGCCGTTTCGGTGCAATCGCTGACTTGAAGGTTGACGACCTTACCGTTCCACAGCTTCGATTCAGCGGCGATCTCGGCGAGCTTTTCGCGAATGGCCTGAACCGGCGCGGTGGGGTCGACGTATAAAAAAACCGTGCCGATCAACTCGCCGCCGATTCTGGTCCAGTTCTGAAACGGCTTTTCGATAAAATAGCTCAGCGGCACCACCATGCGCCGCCAATCCCACAGCCGCACTACCACATAGCTGAAGGTGATCTCCTCGACGTTGCCCCATTCGTTTTCGACGATGACGGCGTCGTCGATGCGAATAGGCTGCGACACCGCGATTTGAATGCCGGCGATAAAATTGGAGAGAACCGGCCGCGCTGCCAGGCCGGCGATGATTCCGGCGACGCCGGCCGAAGCAAATAAAGTCACGCCGAATTGCCGAACGGTGTCGAAAGTCATCAACGCAAAGCCGATGGTCGTGAGCGCGATGACGACATCGAGCACCCGCACCAGAACACGGATCTGAGTAACATGCTTGCGGGCCAGCAGATTGTCGGCGACGTCAATGCGAAAGCGCAGCAGGTAGAGATCGGCGGCAATTTGCAGCACGGTTGCCGCGGCCCATCCGAGCAGGCAAATGGTGGCAAGCGCGAGTAGCCGCGCCAGATAAGCTTGCGTTTCGTCGGAAAGCGGCGTGGCGGGCAGGGCGATCGCAAGCGCGACAAGGAGCAATGCTAATCGCGTCGGTCCCTTGGTTGCGCCCAGCGCTGTTCGCAAGAACGGCTGCCGATTTCCGAGCGCGCGCCGCACCAGTGCGAGGATGGCCGTGTGCAGCAGCAAAGCAATAATGCCGGCGCCGACAAGCAAAGCTGCGGCCGTGGCCGCATCCCAGGCCCCCGGCAGCATGGCGGTGAACCGGCTCTGCATTCGCTCGATAACGGTTTGCCACATGCCGCAATTACTAGCATCAAACCAACGAAAACGTGCCGGACCGTGCCCGGTTCCGCCTCCTGGACAGTGGCGGCATGAAGTGGCATCAACCGCGGGCCGCATTTAACGGCGAATGCGCCAACGGTTCCGCTCATGAAAACCTTTTTGCTGCGCGTCTTTACCTGGTGGAATAGCCAGACCTTCGGAACGCAAGTATGGACTGCGTTATACGGCGAGTTCGTCGGCGTCGACGAGTTCGGCAACCGCTACTATCGCAACCGGGGCGGCAAAATCGATCCGACACTCGGTATCGAGCGGCGGTGGGTGGTTTATTCGGGCATCGCGGAAGCGTCGAAAATTCCCCCGGGCTGGCACGGCTGGATGCATCACGTCGTGGATGTGCCGCCGACGCTTGACCCGACAAAGCCGTATCCGTGGGAAAAGCCGTACCAGCCAAATCCTACCGGCACGCCCTATGCCCGGCGGCCGAGCGGCTCGATTTTGGCCAGCGGCCATCGCCCCGAGGCGACCGGGGACTACAAGGCGTGGACGCCTGGTGGATAGACCCTAGGCCGGATTTAGCGGTAGGAGCTGAAGGGCGGCATTCACGCTAAACGCCTGAAAGCGACCGGGCCCCTGTTTTTGCCGTATTCCCTGTGTTAACGGGGCGGCCAGCGGTGATGATTCAACCCAACCGCTCAGGTTTCATGCCTCGTATCGCGATTCTTATTGCGCTGATTGGCGGAACGCTTGCGGCGGGAACCGTGCATGCGCCCGCACAGTCGCGGTTGGCTTGGATTTTCGACGATCCGACGCCGCGCCCGCCTGCTGATGTTCCAGGCGGTGCATTCCCGCCGCAACCACCGCCCGTTCATTATCCGGGGCCGGCGCCGCTACCCGCGCCATCTCCGGCCCCGCCATCCGCCATCCAGACTCAGCCGCTAGCGCCGCCACCCGGGGCCGCGATCGCGCCAGCCAATGCGCCGCTCGTAGCTCCACCTGACGCCGTTCAACCCGCGGCGCTGCCTCCCGCATCGCCCGGCGCGCCACAACAACCGGCGGAGGGTTCGCCGCAACTCGACGACACGGTCGTGACCGAGGTGCCGACGCAAAAAATCGACAATGGGCGCGCGGTCTTTTCCGGACTCGACAAGATCACCGGACGCATCATTTCCTTCGATGCGGGGATCGGAGAAACGGTGCAATTCGGCGCGTTGCGGGTGACAACACGCGCCTGCTATACGCGCCCGCCGACCGAGGCGACAAATACCGACGCTTTCGTCGAAGTTGACGAGGTGACGCTGCAAGGTGAAGTGAAGCGGGTCTTTTCCGGCTGGATGTTCGCGGCAAGTCCGGGCTTGCACGCCGTCGAGCATCCGATTTACGACGTTTGGCTCACGGATTGCGCGTCACCCGTGCCGACGAAGTTGGCTCAGCCGGCTACTCCACCTGTGCCGGACGTCGCTCCCGCCGCGCAGCCGCGCCCACCGTCTCGCACGCGTCAGGGCGGCGCTCGCCAACAAAACACGCCGGGTTCCCCCGCGCCCGTCCAAGTCCAGCCGAACTAAAAGTCTAGCCTTAAGAGCTCTCAAGCCGCGCCAGAGCGATCCGCCCTGGAATCGGCCGATCGAGCGCGAGCGCGGCAAAGTTTCCTTCGCCGACCAGCGCCGCATCGAGGAGCTTATGATAGGCCGGGCGTGAAACTTCCATCGCGCCGAATGTGCGCAGGTGCGGCGTAACGAATTGGGTGTCGAGCAGCCGGTAACGACCGGCCCGGAGTCTCGCGACCAGGTGTACAAGCGCGACCTTGGAGGCGTCGCGGCTGCGGTGAAACATGCTCTCGCCGAAAAACGCCTTGCCAAGGCTGACGCCATAGAGGCCGCCGGCCAGTTGGTCTCCCTCATAGACCTCGACCGTGTGGCAATCGCCGCGTTCATAGAGACGCCGATAAAGATTGCGGATGCGGGTGTTGATCCACGTCCGGCTGCGCCCAGGTCCCGGCTCGGAGCAGCCATTCACCACCGCCTCGAAGTCGCGATCGACGACCACGGTAAAGCGGTCGGATCGCACGGTTCGGGCGAGGCGATCGGGCACATGAAAGCGATCCAGCGGGATGACCCCCCGACGCTCCGGTTCTATCCAATAAAGCGCAGGATCGTCGGCGTTTTCGGCCATTGGAAAAATGCCGCACGCATACGCCTTCAGCAGCACTTCAGGTGTGATGTCGACGAGGGTGGACTCGCGGCTGGCCATTACGTTTCGACGTTCAGCTATTAGCGAGCGGCATTTTCCAGCACGCGGGTTTCTATTCTGCAAAACAACAGGCCGATCCGGCCGCCACGCCGGGTCATCTTAAACAAGCATAAACTACATACTTGCTAAAATTTTCGCCAGTTTGAACGCAAGTGCCGCGACCCGGTTACATTGCAGTACGAAGCCGGGGGAGCCGATCATGCACTCGTCCCTAAGTGAATTTCCGCCGCTCCGCGTCTTGCTGGTCGAAGATGAATTTTTGATCAGCGAATGGGTCTCCGAGTCTCTCGCCGAGCAGGGGTTTGCCGTTCGCGCGGTGAGCAATGCGGCGGAAGCGTTGCGGCAACTCACCTCCGCAGCCGTTGACGTATTGTTCACCGACATCAATCTGGCCGGCGGTGTTGACGGCTTGACGCTTGCGCATCGCGCCCGCGAGCTGTTTCCGGATCTGCCGGTGGTCTATGCGTCGGGCCGCATCGATACCCTGGATGCGGACCTGCAGGTGCCAGGCGCGGTGTTCGTCGCCAAACCCTATGCCCCGGAAATGCTGGGTCGTATCCTTGCCGACGCCGCGAAAGCTGCGACCCAACGCCTGCACGCCTGACTTATTGCTCGGCAGCGCCGCGGGCCAGAAACTCTTCCAGCCAATGGATGTGGTAATCGCCGTCAATAAATTCGGTTTCGCGCGCCAACGCGCGGAATAGCGGCAGTGTCGTTTCAATGCCGTCGACCACGAACTCGTCGAGCGCGCGATGCAGGCGCATCAAGCATTCGTCGCGCGTCTTGCCGTGGACGATGAGTTTTCCGACCAGTGAATCGTAATACGGCGGAATCGTGTAGCCCTGATAGGCCGCCGAATCGATCCGCACGCCAAGACCGCCCGGCGGATGATAGTGGACGAGCTTGCCGGGAGACGGCCGGAACGACACCGGATTTTCCGCATTGATGCGGCACTCGATGGCATGACCGTGAAACTTCACGTCGCTCTGCTTGAGCGAAAGATCGCCATTGGCCGCAACGCGAATTTGCTCGGCCACCAGGTCGATATCGGTGATCATTTCCGTGACCGGATGCTCGACCTGGATGCGGGTGTTCATTTCAATAAAACTGAATTTGCCATCCTCGTAGAGGAACTCGATCGTGCCGGCGCCTAGATATTTTATGGTGCGCATCGCCCGCGCGGCCGTTTCGCAAATCTGATCGCGGGCCGCGCTGTTGAGCGCAGGCGAGGGGCCTTCCTCCAAGATTTTTTGGTGACGGCGTTGCAGCGAACAGTCGCGCTCGCCCAAATGGATGACGTGGCCTTTGCCGTCGCCGAGAATTTGCACTTCGATGTGACGCGGTTTCTCCAGATAGCGTTCCACGTAAAGCGCATCATCGCCGAACGCGGCTTTCGCCTCGGCGCGCGTCATGCTCAGTGCGATCGGAAGCTCATCTGCCGCGCGAACCAGTTTCATGCCGCGACCGCCGCCGCCGGCTGCGGCCTTTAAGAGCAGGGGGAATCCCAGTTCGCGCGCCAGCCGCTCGACCTCCGCGTCGGAGCCAACGTTTCCGTCCGATCCCGGCACAATCGGAATCCCGAGATCCTTGGCTGCGCGCCTGGCGGCCACTTTGTCGCCCATAAGCCGGATTTGTTCGGGACGCGGGCCGATAAAGTGCACGTTGTGTTCGCCGAGGATTTCCGCGAAGCGGGCGTTCTCGGCCAGAAATCCGTAGCCCGGATGAACCGCGTCGGCCCCGGTTATTTCGCAGGCGGCGAGCAGCGCCGGAATATTGAGGTAGCTGTCGATCGCGGGCGGCGGGCCGATGCAGACGCTTTCGTCGGCGAGCCGCACATGCATGGCGTCGGCGTCCGCCGTCGAATGAACCGCTACCGTTGGAATGCCGAGTTCCTTGCACGCCCGCAGGATGCGCAGCGCGATTTCACCACGGTTGGCGATCAGGATTTTGTCGAACATCTCACTCGATGATCATCAGCGGCTCGCTGTATTCGACCGGCTGGCCATCCTCGATCAAGATTTGAATGACTTTCCCCGGGCGCGGAGCGGGAATCTGGTTCATGGTTTTCATCGCTTCGATGATCATCAATGTTTCGCCGGCTTTCACTTCGCTTCCAACGTCGACAAAGGGGCGCGCGCCCGGCGAGGGACCGAGATAAGCCGTGCCGACCATCGGCGACACAATGAGTCCCGGATGCGGCTCAACGGGAATAGGCGAGGGGTTTTTGACGTCGACGACGGCGGCGCCCGGCACGGGCGACGGTTGCATTCGTGCGGTCAGATTTCGGGCCACGCGGATCAGAACGCCGTCGCGTTGCAGCTCGATCTCGGTGAGGCCGGTTTCATCCAACAGCCGCGCCAGCTCGCGAATGGCATCGCGGTCAATGGCATGCGTTTTCGGGGGGGAGCCGGAACTGCGCGCCACTATCACACCTTTGCACGGGTTTTGGCGCCGATCATTGCCGCGAGCTCGCCGACGGCGCGTGTATAGCCGTCGATGCCCTCACCGGAAATTACCGTCCGCGCGACTTGAGAAACGTAAGAATGGCGCCGAAACGGTTCGCGCGTGCGAATGTCGCTGATATGGACCTCGATAATAGGCGCCTCGAGCGTGAGAAGAGCGTCGAGGATGGCCACCGACGTGTGCGTGTAGCCGGCGGGGTTAATGATCAGCCCGGCCGCTTTCTGAGCGCGCGCTTCCTGGATCCAGTCGATGATCTGACCTTCGTGGTTGGACTGGCGAAACTCGACGGCCACGCCGTGCTGATCTCCCGCCGCGCGGCAGAGCTTCTCGACATCGGCAAGCGTCGCCCGTCCATAAATCTCAGGCTGCCGCGCGCCGAGCAGATTTAAGTTCGGTCCGTTCAGAATATAGATCGTCTTCGACATTCGCGAGCTTCGCCCGGGCTCCTCGCTGCGGCGGCCCGTTTATAGGGAAGGGACCCCCAAAGGGGAAGCCTGCGGCTCGCCGAAACACCGGGTTAGACAGCTGGCGCGCCGACCGGAGAGGCGCGGGCCGGCTATTTCCGCTCGGCCGCGATCTTCTCCTTGAGCGCGTCGAGACCAACAGCGCCGACGACGACCTCCTCGCCGACCACGTAGCTTGGCGTGCCGTTAACGCCGATGAGATCGGCGAGCTTCAAGTTCTCGTCGATAGTCTTTTTTACCTCGTCGCTGCCCATATCCTTCTCGATCCGAGCCATATCGAAGCCGACTTCCTTGGCGGCGGCGAGGGCACGGGCCTTGTCGGCCGGTCCGCGGCCGCCCAGCAGCTTTTGGTGAAATTCAATGTATTTTTTTCCAGTAGCGTCCTGCATGCGCGCGGCTACCGCGACGTGCGCCGCCTCGACCGAGCCCTCGCCCAGAACCGGAAATTCCTTGAGCACGAATTTCAGATTTGGATCGGTCTTCAACAACGTGAGCATGTCAGACAACGCGTGTTTGCAGTACCCGCAATTGTAGTCGAAGAACTCGACCATAGTGACGTTGCCTTGCGGATTGCCGAGCACGACCTGGTGCGGAGAACTAAAAATGGTGGCGTTATTTTCAGCCACGGCGGCGCGGTTCTTCTCCGCTTCCGCCGCCTTCTGATGCTTTTCCAGCTCGGCCATGACGTCCTGCATGACCTCGGGATGTTGCAGCAAATAGTTTTTGACGATCCCCTCGATTTCCTGCTTTTGGTCGGCGGAAAACGTTTGCGCCCGCGTCGGCGTGGCGGCCGGCAGCGCCAGCATTATTGCGGCGGCGAGCAAAGTCGGGGCGCGAAATCTCGATGTCATTAGCATTGTCCTTTTTTGGAATTATTGACCGAAGAGGAGCGGGCTTTTTCCTTTGTTGAAAGCGACGATGTCGTCGGCCTTTACCCAACCGGGCGATCCGACCGCGAATCGCGTTTTTGCCCGCGCGGCGAGTTCGCGTGCGGTCTTGTTGTCGCCGCGGGCGAAAGCGGCTTCCGCCGACGCGAGATCGGCCTCGGCAAAGTTGCTATTGTGGCCGTAGGCCATGGCGAGTTGCTCATAGGCGTCCGACGATTCGGGTTCTTTGACCAAGGCGGCCCGCAATAGCGGCACCGCCTGCTCCGCCGTTTTCGGATTGTTGGTAGCGATCATGGCCTGCGCCAGCAATATCTGGATGAGCGCCGGATTGGGCGCGAGCTCTGCGGCATGGCGCAACGGCGCGATGGCGTCGGCGGGATGCCCGGCCTCCAGCAAGGCCTGGCCTTCGAGTTCGTAAAAATAAGGATAGTTGGGCTTGGCCTGAATGAGGCCTTCAATCTGGGTCAGCGCTGAACGAACGTCGCCGAAGCGGTAGCTTGTGATGGCGTGGGCGTAACGCGCCGGCAGGCTGGTGTCGGACGCTGGATAATGCCGCGAAACAACGTCCGCTCGCTCGGTAAAGCCGTAGAGCTTGGCGCGCATCATGTCATGGCGGAACTGCAGCTCCGCCGGGTCTTTTTTGTCCCAATAGGGCGTTTTGACCAATTCGGCGAGTGCCGCCATGCGTTCGGTCGGCATGGGATGGTTTTGGACGTACGGATCGATGTAAGCCGACGTGAACATCATCTCGTCGGCGAATCGCTTGAACGTGTCGTACATGCCTTTCGCCGATTGACCAGTCATGGTCAGAAAGCGGACGCCGGCGCGGTCAGCTTGTTCTTCCTGTGCCCGCTGATAGGCGAGCAAGGTGTGCTGCAGGTATGATTGCGGTGCGTTCATGGCCGCCATGCCGACATTGGCCATGTCATAGCTGCCGGACTTCGCGCCCACGGCTAAGGCGCCGGCGCCCAGCAGCATGGCGACGATAGCGGCAGTCTGCGCAGTAGCGAGCTCTTGGCGCATTTTTGACAGGTGACCGCCGACGATGTGCCCGGTCTCGTGGGCGAAGACGCCGATGAGCTGGTTGGGCGCGGTCGCCTGCATCAGAGCGCCCGAATTAACGAAAATCCGGTGCGCGTCCATGACAAACGCGTTGAAGGATTTCTCGTTGATGATGACGATGTGAATGTTTTGCTGCGTCAGTCCGGCGACGCGCATAATAGGCGCGGTGTATTCGCGAAGGAGCTGCTCGATTTCGGCGTCGCGGATGACCGGGATCCCGGCCGTCTGCGCGCGCGCCGGCCCGGCGGCGATCGCCACGGCAGCCGCCGTAATAAGCGCCGCGGCGCGCGATACTGGTCTCTTCGCCTGCATCTTGCTTGTGGAGCGGATTTGACATTCGCTACCAACTTTGCCGCGAACTGCAGAAGCGAATGTCAAATCCGAAGCTCCACGACCACTATATACTTGCCAGTGGTCTTTGATTCTAGCATTCGCATGGCGAATACGGCAGCAGCGGGGCGGTTCCGCCTCATCGGTACTGCCTTTAGGTACGATCATGCTTGAACGGGCGCGGCAGCTTATCCAACCATCCGCACGCGGTAATGTGCCGCCGTTCATGGTGATGGACGTCGTGGCCGCGGCAGCCCGGCTCGAGACGCAGGGCCGCCGCATCATCCACATGGAGGTAGGCCAGCCCGCAGTCGGGGCGCCTCCGAGCGCTATCGCCGCCGCCCGCGCCGCCCTGTCCACGTCCGCCTTGGGCTATACCGAGACGCTTGGCATGGCGCCGCTGCGCCAGCGCATTGCGCGCGCCTATGCCGAATGGCACGGGCTCGATATCGATCCCGACCGTGTCGTGGTCACGACCGGTTCCTCGGCGGCCTTCATGCTGGCGTTTCTAGCGGCGTTCGAAGCGGGGGATCGGGTGGCGATCGCGCTGCCCGGCTATCCGCCGTATCGCCACATCCTTAGCGCGCTCGGTTGCGAACCGGTTGGGATTGCGACAACGGCAGCGACGCGCTGGGCCATTACCGGCGAAACTTTGCTCGAAGCGCACCGTGCGCAGCCACTCAAAGCGGTCATATTAGCTTCGCCCGCTAATCCGACCGGCACCATGATGGACGCGGCGGTGCTCGAGAATGTGATCCGCGGGGCCGAGGATGCGGGAATTATCGTGATCTCCGACGAGATTTATCATGGCCTCGATTATGCCTTCCGTGCCGATTGTGCAGCGCGCTTCTCGTCGCGCGCGATTATCGTGAATTCCTTTTCCAAATATTTCTGCATGACCGGATGGCGTATCGGCTGGATGATCGTGCCGGAGTCATTGGTGCGAGCCGTGGAGCGTTTGCAGCAAAACCTGGCGATCTCGGTGCCGACGCTCGCGCAAATCGCCGCCACGGCCGCCTTCGATGACCGTGCTAAGCTCGAAAACGTGCGCCGCGGCTACGAGGAGAACCGGCGCATCCTGCTCGAGGGATTGCCGCAGGCCGGACTCACATCGTTTTTGCCGGCGGACGGCGCATTCTATCTCTACGCCGACGTGTCGCGCTTCTCGAGCGATAGTTTTGCATTTGCCAAACGCATGTTGGAGGAGGCGGGCGTTGCCGCCACTCCGGGCGTCGATTTCGACCCGGCGCGCGGCCAGAACTTCCTGCGCTTATGCTATGCCGGCTCTGGTGAAGAGATGCACGAAGCCGTGCGCCGCATCGGCGACTGGTTGAGAAAATTTTGATCTATTGAGGCGCGGCGATGAGCGACGCAGTGTTTGAAATTCTGCGCAAGGTGACGACAGCAACAATCACCACCATGTTGTTGCGCAAAGGCATCCGGCGCTGCTGGATGAATGGTCCAAAACCGATCGGACCGGCGGGAAGCCGCATCGTCGGGCGGGCATTTACGCTTCGCTTCGTACCGGTGCGTGAGGATGTCGCCACCATCGAAAGCTGGGGTAACCCGGTCTCGACCCGCGCCGCGGTCGAAGAAATGCCAGAAGGCTCCGTCGTCGTTGCTGACGCCATGGGCGCGATCGGCGCCGGGATATTCGGCGATATCCTTTGCGCCAGAATGAAAAAGCGCGACGTCGCGGCGCTCGTAACCGATGGGGCGGTACGCGACCGGGCGGGCGTCCTGATGAGCGCGTTGCCGGTCTGGTGTGCCGGCGTTGCGGCGCCGGCTTCCGTCAATCAGCTGACCTTTGCCGGCTGGCAGGAGCCGGTCGGCTGCGGCGGGTGCGCGGTATTTCCCGGTGACGTGATCGTCGCCGACGATGACGGCGCGGTCGTCATTCCGCAGGCGATGGTTGACTACGTGGCGAGCGAAGGCGCCGAGCATGAATTGTACGAGAGCTGGGTGTTCTCCGAAGTCGAGAACGGCGTGAAGCTTCCAGGCCTCTATCCGCCGAACGACGAGGCCAAAGCGCGCTACGCCGCATGGCGAAAGTCGCGATCGTGATCGCGCCGGCTAGTAGAGTGGATTTGCCAATGTCAGAATCCGACCGCTAGCTGAATAGATGTTTTTCACCTTGTCCAAGGCGTTCGGTTTTTTTGCCTGGTCGTCAAATATTTTCATGGCGATCGGCTTGGCCGGTCTTATTCTGTTGTGCACGCGATGGACGAGGCTGGCGAGCTGGCTCGTCGTGACCAGCCTTGTGCTGCTCGCCATCGCCGGATATTCGCCGCTCGGCAATGTGCTGATAGTGCCATTGGAGGATCGCTTTCCGCAGTGGGATCCCTCACGCGGGCCGCCTGACGGACTGGTTGTCCTCGGGGGCGTCATTTCACCCGAGGTGTCGGCCGCGCGGAACGCGATATCGATCGAGGAAACGGCCGAGCGCGTCACGTTCGCCGCGGAGCTCGCGCGGCGCTATCCGAACGCGCGGATCGTGGTCAGCGGCGGCAGCAGCGCGCTCATTTTCGACGGAGGCGTCGAGGCGCCGTTTGCAAAAACAGAGCTGGTGGCGCTTGGCGTTGACCCCGTGCGTATCGCCATCGAGGGCCAGTCGCGCAATACCATCGAAAACGCTCAGTATTCGCGCCGCGTCGCCGACCCGAAACCCGGCGAGCGGTGGCTACTCGTGACCTCGGCTTACCACATGCCGCGCGCAATGGCGGCTTTCCGGTTGGCCGGCTTTTCAGTCGAGGCTTGTCCAGTCGATTGGCGCACGCGCGGACCGGTCGATCTCGGCCGGCCGTTTGGTTTGCTCTCCGACGGCCTGCACCGGACCGACACCGCTTTCCACGAGTGGCTTGGCCTTCTTGCCTACCGGCTGACCGGCAAGACGACCGAACTTCTCCCCAGTCCCTGATCGTCGCCGCGCCGCTGGTCAATGCCATCGCCGGCGTCCGCCCGGGACCGGTTGCGGTTATTATCCCCAAAGTCCGAAGTGATTCGCGCGTTCTGGTGCACAGCCAGGCCGGGAGCCATCGAGCCCGGCCGATGGCAGTTGCTGAAAGGACCTGCCTTGTCGATCGAAATGCCAGGAGCGGTCGCAACTTTAACGGCCGATATCGCGGGCGAAGCCGAAGCGCAGGAGCAGCAGCGCGAATTGATCGCGCGCCTGACTTGCGTCACGTTCGCAGCCGGCGCGGTTTTCTTCGCGAGCTTTATAGCGGTGCTGATACAACTCCAGTAGCTGCGCGTGCCGCGCTCCTGATGGAATTGATGTGCGATGGCTTTGCGTCTCATCATCGGCAACAAGAATTATTCATCGTGGTCGTTCCGTCCTTGGCTGGCCATGAAGGTTGCCGGAATTGCATTTGAGGAAACGCTGCTTCCGCTCGACGCAGCTGACTTCAAGTCGAAGCTCGCGACACTCGGCGGTGCCGGAAAGGTGCCGCTGCTGATTGACGGCGAAATCCGTGTCTGGGAGTCGCTGGCGATCCTCGAATATTTGGCGGAAAGATTTCCGGCCGCGGGGTTATGGCCCAGGGAAGCCGCCGCGCGCGCCCATGCGCGCGCCGTCGCTAGCGAAATGCACAGTGGATTTTCGTCGCTTCGTGGCCTGCTGCCGATGAATATCCATCGTCCCGTCATTCGCCGGCCGCTTGATGCAGGCGCCTTGGTGGATGCAGCGCGAATTCAATCCATCTGGACCGAGAGCCGTGATCGGTTCGGTGTCGGCGGGCCGTTCCTCTACGGCGCATTCGGCGCCGCGGATGCGATGTATGCGCCGGTGGTTTCGCGCTTCCATACTTACGCGGTCGAAGTCGGCCCCGCGGCGCGGGCTTACATGGCCGCGATGATGGGTCTGCCTGCTTGGACCGAATGGCGAGACGCGGCGCGGCGCGAGACGTCGGTGCTGCCGCATGACGAAGTCGACTGGCCGGAAGTGAAGCGGGAATAGTATCAACACGCCGGCCCGTTCCGGCACGCCAGATCAGATCAGGAAGCGATCCACTTCTGCAATTCCAGAAGTAGCGGTTGCTGGTAGGCGAGAATTTTAGTCATCGCCGCGGACAGCGTGAAATAGCCGACGCGGTCGATCTCCGGGAAGCTTTTCCACTTTCCCGACTTCGGCGGCCATTCGATCTCGAACGTGTTGCTGGCAAACTTCGCTAAATCGAAGTCAGCTTCGAAAGCCCAGGCGTGCACGATCTTGCCACTCTTTTGTTTGACCGGCGCGAGGGGGATGAGTTCGCTCGCAGCAACGAAATTTGTTTCTTCGGTGAATTCGCGTCGCGCGGTTGCTAGCGGCTCGCCGCCGCCCTCGATTAAGCCTTTGGGAATAGTCCATACGCCGTCGTCTTTCTTCGCCCAAAATGGCCCGCCAGGATGCGCCAGCAAAACTTCGATTTCTGCTCTCCGCCGGAAGGCTAAAAGACCCGCGCTGATCGCCGCAGTGCCGCGCATGCGCAATTTACCGTGAAGTGCGGCTCTCTACCGCAGGCCTTGCCAAAGGGGTTATGTGCATGATTTTGTCACGTTTGCGCCCACAATGCAGATGTCCTCGCCTATGCCATTCGCGGGCTGCGTGAGGGTAGCCGATCTACTTTCCATAACGGGAGTCAACGCCGATGCGATGCCGCTTTATCGCCGCCCTTGTTTTTGCCGCCGCGGCGGCTGTAGCTGCGCCCATTGCGCGAGCCGAGGACGCCCCTAAGGACGTCAAAGGCCTTTATTTGATGAGCGATTACCCAGCGGTGACGCTCCGTCCGGGTGAGACCTCCACTGTTAATCTGCGCCTGCACAATTATGACGTGGCGCCGGAACGGCTCGCCTTATCGGTTGGCGGCGTTCCCGCCGGCTGGACCGCAACGCTCATGGGCGGTGGACAACCGGTCGCTGCCGTGATGCCAGCGACCAACGCCAGCGTTTCGCTTGAACTGCGCCTCGACGTTCCAAAGAACGCCGCCGTCGGCACGCAGACCCTGACGGTCACGGCGAGCGGCGGCGCCACCAAAGCTGAACTGCCAATCGAGGTCACGCTGGCCAAAGATCTTCCGGCCAAACTCACGCTGACCCCGCAACTTCCGGAACTGCGCGGGACATCGAAGTCGAGTTTCGAATATCAACTCGGCATCAAGAACGACAGCGGCAAGAAACTCACCGTCAGCCTGTCCGCCCAAGCGCCGCAGAATTTCGACGCAACCTTTACCGAGAATTACGGCAGCCAGGAGCTCAATGCCGTGCCGGTCGATGCGGGCCAGACCAAGGACGTCAAGTTGAAGGTGCGGCCGTCGACTACAGCTGCTGCCGGCAACTACAAAATAGTCGCGCGCGTCGCGGCCGAGGACGCGGCGGCGACCGCCGATCTCGCGCTCGACATTAGTGGACAGCCCAAACTCGATATCAGCGGACGCGAGGGGCTCGTTTCGACCCACGCCTCCGCCGGCAAAGAGACCAGCCTGCCGGTCGTTATCACCAACACCGGCACGGCGCCGGCGGATGAGGTCGAACTCAGTGGCTCGGCGCCCTCGGGCTGGAAAGTCACGTTCGATCCAAAGACGGTGGAGCGCATCGCTCCCAGCGAAACTAAAGAAGTTCAAGCGCTAATCACGCCGACCGAAAAGGCGATCGCCGGCGATTATGTGACCACGATCCGTGCGTCGGCGCGCGGCGAGTCCGCGTCCACCACCTTCCGCGTCACGGTGACGACCTCGACCATGTGGGGGATTGCCGGCATCGGCATCATCGGCGTCGCTCTGCTGGTGATGGTCGGCGCGGTCGCGAGGTTTGGCCGACGATGAGCGGCGAGATTGTCATCGAGGCCAAGGGCCTCACCAAGAAATACGGCGCCGCGACCGCGGTCGATCACATCTCTTTCAGTGTCGGCCGCGGCGAAATATTCGGGCTGCTCGGTCCGAATGGCGCCGGTAAGACGACGACTATTCTCATGATGCTCGGATTGACCGACATTTCCGAGGGAGAGATCCGCGTCCTTGGGTTCGATCCGGCGCGCGAGCCGCTCTCGGTTAAGCGCAGGGTTGGTTATCTGCCCGACGCGGTCGGCTTTTACGATCAACTCACGGCCGCGGATAATCTTCGTTATACCGCGCGGCTGATCGGGTTTAAGAAGGCGGAGCGGGAAGAGAAGATCGCCGCCGGTCTCAATCGCGTCGGGCTTTCCGAATTCGCGGACAAGCGCGTGAGCACCTTCTCGCGCGGCATGCGGCAACGGCTCGGGCTTGCCGAAATCCTGATGAAGGGCGCGCAGATCGCCATTCTCGATGAGCCGACTTCGGGGCTCGATCCGCATGCGACCTCTGAACTGCTCGCCATTATCCGCGCCTTTAAGGCGGAGGGCGTCTCGGTGCTGCTGTCATCGCATTTACTCGAGCGGGTGCAGAGCGTGTGCGATCGCGTCGCGCTGTTTAGCGGCGGCCGGATTGCGCTGATGGGGTCGGTTGCCGAACTCGGCCGCGAAGTTCTCGGCGGCGGATTCGTCGTCGACATCGAGGCCGATGGCGCGGGACTGGCCGAGCGGCTCGCGCTCATACCAGGGGTGAGCGGCGTCGAGCGCACCGGCATCAGCAAGCTGCGCCTGCACGCCGATCGCGACGTGCGGCCGGAAGCCGCGGTCGAAGTGGTCGGCTCGCAAGGGCGCCTGCGATACCTCGGCGTCCAAGAGCCGAGCCTCGACGCCATCTACAACCGCTATTTCGAGACTAGACCCAATGAAGAGTTGACGATGAAAGACGGAGCGCGTGATGCGGCGTGAGGGCTCCGCTTTTCAAGGTGTCGGCGTCGTGGTGCTCAAAGAGCTGTCGGACCACCTGACCAGCGTGCGCATGCGCGTGCTCGAATGGCTGGTAGTCCTCGTCGCGCTTGCCGCGCTCTATGGGGCCATCCAGCAGATCAAGGACACCACTGCCGAGGACCCGTTCCTATTCCTTCGCCTGTTCACCACATCGCGCGAGCCGCTGCCGTCGTTCGTGTCCTTTATCTCTTTTCTTGTACCGCTGATGGCAATCGGTTTGGGCTTCGACGCGGTCAACGGCGAATACAACCGCCGCACCATGTCGCGGATTCTCGCGCAGCCGATTTATCGGGACGCTTTGCTGTTCGGCAAGTTCCTTGCCGGCCTTGCGACGCTCGCGGTCAGCCTGATCACGCTATGGCTGCTGGTGATGGGATTGGGACTTTTGCTGATCGGCGTCCCGCCCGGAGCCGAGGAGATCGGCCGCTGTATTCTGTTTTTGATCGTGACCGTCATTTATGCCGGTGTGTGGCTTGCGGTCGCCTTGTTGTTCTCGATCGTGTTCCGCTCCGCCGCCACCGCGGCGCTGGTCACACTGGGAATTTGGCTGGTCATCACTTTCATATGGCCGGTGCTGGCCGGCGCGGTCGCCCAGATGATCGTACCGATCGATCCGCGCTATGCGGCGCTTGGATTGCAAACTCCGGGAACGGCGGAAGCCGAGCACATCTTGGCGCGGCTGTCGCCGTCGACGCTGTTCGCCGAAACGGTGGTGGCGATCCTCGATCCGACCACCCGCTCGCTGGGGCCGATCTACTTAAGTCAAATGCAGGGTGCCGTGCTCGGAGCGCCGCTGCCGATCGGCGAAAGCATTCTGATCGCCTGGCCGCAAACGGTCGGCATGATTGCTAGCGCTATCGTGCTGTTTGTGATCGGTTACGTGATCTTTCAGCGCCAGGAAGTCCGCGCTTAAGCCTCGAGATATGCGCATGAAGAATGGGGGCGGCCCAGAGCCGCCCCCATCGCATTTCGGGCCCCCGCGCGCCAACGCGCGGGATAACCGTCCCCACCACCACGGTTCCGTGTGATAACTTGCGGGCGAACGCGGGCCCCAAACTTTCAAGCCGTGTGCGAATCTGACTATTTTTCGCTTGGCAATGCTGGTGCGAATTTAATCGACGAGAGAAATTGTGAGCGCCTTCAAATCGACTGTCGAAAGGTCTTCGCCGGAGTTTCGCGCCAATGAAGCCGCCATGGGCGCGCTCGTTGCCGAATTGCACGAACGTCGCGGCCGCGCCGCCGCCGGTGGTTCAGTCCAGGCCCGCGAGCGCCACGTTTCACGCGGCAAGCTCCTGCCGCGTGACCGTGTGATGACGCTCATCGACTCAGGCGCGCCGTTTCTTGAATTTTCGCCGCTTGCGGCCGACGGCATGTACCAGGACCAAATCGCCGGCGCCGGCATCATCACCGGCATCGGGCGGGTATCCGGCCGGGAGTGCATGATCGTTTGTAACGATTCGACGATCAAGGGCGGCACTTACTATCCCATGACGGTAAAGAAGCATTTGCGTGCGCAGGAGATCGCGCGCGAGAACCTGTTGCCGTGCATTTATCTCGTTGATTCCGGCGGCGCCAACCTGCCGCATTGGACCGACGTGTTTCCCGACCGCGAACATTTCGGCCGCATTTTTTACAATCAGGCGACTTTATCGGCGGCAGGCGTCGCGCAAATCGCGGTCGTCATGGGGTCGTGCACCGCGGGCGGCGCTTATGTGCCGGCGATGTCGGACGAGACCATCATTGTCGGCAACCAGGGAACCATTTTTCTTGGCGGTCCGCCTTTGGTAAAGGCGGCAACGGGCGAAGTGGTTTCGGCGGAGGATCTGGGCGGCGCCGATGTGC
The DNA here is from genome assembly GCA_036845025.1 of Xanthobacteraceae bacterium. GTDB lineage: Bacteria > Pseudomonadota > Alphaproteobacteria > Rhizobiales > Xanthobacteraceae > BOG-931. Next base: position 18,871 of record DAIUEQ010000032.1, read on the forward strand.
ATACCAGGAGGTCCGGCGTCGCCGATTACTACGCCGAGAACGACCGCCATGCGTTGGCGCTTTGCCGAAGCATCATTGGCAATTTGAACACGCGGCGCTCGGCCGGCGCCGTACTCCGCAAGCCTGCGGAGCCGCTTTATGACGCGGGCGAGCTCGACGGAATTGTGCCGGCCGATCTCAAAAAACAATACGATGTCCGCGAAGTCATTGTCCGCCTGGTCGATGGTTCGGAGTTCGACGAGTTCAAGGCGCTGTACGGCACTACGCTGATCGCAGGTTTCGCTCACATCCAAGGTATTCCGGTCGGAATACTCGGTAACAACGGCATTTTGTTCTCGGAAAGCGCGCTCAAAGCGACCCACTTCATCGAGCTTTGCTGCCAGCGCAAAATCCCGCTGCTGTTTTTGCAGAATATCGTCGGCTTCATGGTTGGTCGCGACTACGAGGCCGGCGGCATCGCTAAAGACGGGGCGAAGATGGTGACGGCGGTGGCTTGCGCGAAGGTGCCGAAAATCACCCTCATCATCGGCGGATCCTACGGCGCCGGCAATTACGGCATGTGTGGCCGCGCGTACGGTCCGCGTTTTTTGTTCACTTGGCCGAATGCGCGCATTTCGGTAATGGGCGGGGAGCAAGCCGCCAGCGTGCTGGCCACCGTGCGTCGCGACAATATCGAAGCTTCGGGCAAAAAGTGGTCCAAGGCGCAAGAGGAAGAATTCAAAAAGCCGATCCTCGAGCAATACGAGGCGGAAGGTAATCCTTATTATGCGACGGCGCGGCTTTGGGACGACGGCATCATTACGCCGGCCGAAACCCGCCGCGTCCTCGCGTTGTCTTTAGCGGCCGCGCTCAACGCGCCAATTCCGGAGACGAAGTTCGGGGTTTTCAGGATGTGAACGCGCCGATGGCGCGATTGAGAAAGCGATATTTTTCGCGAAACAGATGGGGTGAACATGGGCAAAGCCATCGAGCACATTCATTGGCCCGACGCGCCAGATATGTGGATGCCGTACGCACCGGCCATCAAAGTGCGAGGCGGGACGACGGTCTATCTCGCCGGCGTTACGGCGGCGCCGGTTTATCATCATCACCCGCATCGGCCGGAGGAATTCGACGCCATGCCGCGCGACATGGGCGGCCAAGCACGCGCGGCGCTGGAGAATCTCAAGCGCGGCCTCGACGCCGTGGGCGCGACCTTTGCCGACGTCGTCACCGCCGACCGCTTTGTCACCGATCTCACCGACCAGGACGCGCTCAACCGCGTCTGGGGAGAATATTTTCGCGACGCCAAACCGGCCACGACGACGGTGCAGGTCGTGCGACTTGCAACGGATCCCCGGTGTCTGGTCGAGATCAACGCGGTCGCCGTGATCGATTGACGGCTCTGGGCTCGACGCTAACCAGTGCTACGGGCGCTTGACGGGGACGAGGCCGGGGCGCTGATAATCGGCTTGTTTCAGAGAAGCAAATGCCGCGGAGAAGATAATGTCGGACATACCCTACAAAACGGCGCTGATTGTCGGCGTGGGCGCCGGGCTTTCGGCTTCGGTGGCGCGGGCCTTCAAAAAAGCCGGAATGACGATAGCGCTTGCAGCCAGGCGGGCAGGCGATCTCGCCGCGCTGGCGCAGGAAACCGGCGGTAAGGCATTTGCTTGCGACGCCACCAAAGAGGCCGAGGTCGCAAAACTCTTTACCGAAGTCGAAGCTGCTTTCGGGGTGCCCGAGGTCGTCGTCTACAATGCGAGTTATCGCACCCGCGGGCCGTTCGTCGACCTTGACCCCGCCGAAGTGCAGCGGTCCTTGATCGTCACCGCGTTCGGCGGTTTTTTGATTGCCCGCGAGGCGGCGAAACGCATGTTGCCGATGAAACGCGGCGCCATCTTATTCACTGGAGCGTCGGCGAGCGTGAAGGGTTATCCGCAATCGGCTCCTTTCGCGATGGGCAAGTTCGCCTTGCGCGGGCTGGCGCAGAGCATGGCGCGCGAGCTGCAGCCGCAAGGCATTCACGTGGCCCATATCGTGATCGACGGCGGTATTCGAAGTGCAAGCCGTGCGGTGCCGGCTGACAAGCCCGACAGCATGCTCGATCCGGATGCAATTGCGCAGACTTATCTCGATCTGCTGCGGCAACACCGCAGCGCCTGGTCTTGGGAAGTGGAAGTGCGGCCTTGGGTCGAGCGGTTTTGAATGACCTTCCAAGACGCGGTCAATAAAGGTACTACGCCCAAGGCAATCGCTACCGCGGTTTTACTGGCGCTTATCGTCGTCGCCGGGGCGGGGGACGCGCTGGCGCAAGCAACGCGGCGCAAGCCGCCACTGAAACCGACCGAGCCTTCGGCGCCGGCAATCCCAATCGACAAGCGCGACAGCGTGGTCTCGGCACCTGGTCTGTTCAATGGACGACCGTATTGGCTGGCGCTCGCCGAATGCGGTGGTATCTACTTCAAGCTGAACGTGCTCTATACCGATATCGCGGTGCACGCTCGCGTGACGAAGCCCGATCCGCGCGCCAACGCGGAGTTTACCAAGAAACTGCACGAAGCGATGAGCGTTGCGACTACTTATTTCGATGGCGCGGAGCATTTTCTGATGGCGCAGCGAGGCCTCGAGCGCGCTGACGCTGTTCTTACTTACGATGGAGCATCACGCGCCGCCGGTGACCGCGTCAAGTCGATTGACGCGGCGCTCGCCGCGGCAAAGGACTGTCCCGCCGTGTATCACGCCTGCCAGGAAGCGTTTTCCAAGCAATGCGGCGAACCGCTTTCGCCGCTAAGCTGAGGCGAACGAACCTCCGCCATTTTGCAACGCAGAAATAAGCCTCCCGCGTCAACGCGCCGCGGTCGCCTTTGCGACACAGGAGTGGCGTATTTCGCGCCGACAAATACGTCCTACAGGCGTTCTCAATGCAGGAGGTCCATATGACCTATCGCGTCTATTCCGGGCCGCGGGGCTCACAGTCCATCTCTCCGCTCGAGAAGGATCGGCACCTGTATAAGGAGTTCAGTGCTCTCGACGAGGCCATGGGTTGGGCCAAGTACATCAACGAGAGTGGTCGCGTCTCACTTCTCGTCGAAGGCGACGACGGGACGCGCCTCACCAAGCAGCAAATCGTGACGGCGCTTAAGAGTCTCGAAAGGGTCGACTCGCCCGACGCGGCTTGAAGCGGCGCACTCGGTGTCCCGCTTTGATTTTACGACAACAAGCCGGCAAGGCCGGTGAGGCGCTGCGAAGGTGGAAAGGGCTCGTATTCGTCCGGCATTTGCGAACGGTTGATCCAGAAGGTGCGAAAGCCGAAGGTCGCCGCCCCCATGATGTCCCAGCGGTTCGATGATACAAACGCGACGTCCTGCGGCTCGACGCTAAGGTTCTTTGTCACCAGCGCGTAGGCGTCCGACCGCGGCTTATAGACTCGCACCGCGTCTACCGAGAGCACGGCATCGAATACTGTCCTCAATCCGGCGGCGTCGACGGCTGAGGCGAGCATGTCCGGCGAGCCGTTCGAGAGGATCGCCAGACGCGCGCCGTGGGATTTCAGACCGGCTAGCGTGCTGCGAACGTCGGGGAACGCGTCAAGTTTGAGATAGGCATCGAGCAGGTCCGCGCGCAGCGATCGATCGATCGAGGGAAATCGCGCCAGGGCGTAGTCGAGGGCGCGCTCGGTCAACGTCCAAAAATCGAGGTAGTGACCGGCGAGCGTCAGGGTCCAGGTATATTCGAGCTGCTTCGTTCGCCAAGTTTGCGAGAGATTTTCGGCGTCGGGGCCGGCGGCATGGCGATGACGCCCGATCGCCGCATGGACGTCGAACAGGGTGCCATACGCATCGAAGACGTACGTGCTCAGCATAGCCAAATCTCCCCGTAGCATTTTGGTGACAAAGTTCGTGGCAATTGGCCATAAAGATCGTGAAGGATGATTCGATGAGCCGCCCTGTTGCCTGGTCGCAGACATTAACTTTTTTTGAGGACGATTGGCACGAGGGCAACGTTCCAATCATGGGGCCGCGTACGCATGCGGCGTGGTTGTGCACATCGGTGTTTGATGGCGCGCGCGCATTCGAGGGCACGACCCCTGATCTCGAGCGCCATTGCGCGCGTGTCAACGAGTCGGCCAAGAGCATGTGCTTAAAGCCGCTGGTCGCGGTTCCCACTTGGCGAGGCTTGGTACGCGAGGGGTTGAAACGGTTCGACCGCAATGCCGAGCTTTACATCAGGCCGATGTATTGGGCCGAGGAGGGTGCGCCGGGCGGGGTGCGGCCCGATCCGGAATCGACGCGATGGTGCCTTTGCATTTACGTGGCGCCGTTTCCCAACCCCGCCAGCACAGCCATCACGCTCTCTCGGTTTCGCCGCCCGACAAGCGAAACCGCTCCAGTGGAAGCCAAGGCCGGCTGCCTCTATCCCAACAACGCGCGTGCGTTGATCGAGGCGCGCACGCGCGGCTTCGACAATTGCGTTCTCTGCGACATGCTCGGCAATGTCGCCGAGCTCGGCACCGCCAATTTGTTCATGGTCAAAGACGGCGCGGTATTCACGCCGGCCATCAACGGCACGTTCCTCGCCGGTATCACGCGCGCACGCGTCATCGCGCTGTTACGCGAGGCCGGCGCTGCCGTAGTTGAGACGACGCTGACCTATGCCGATTTTCAGTCAGCCGACGAAATATTTTCCACCGGCAATTACAGCAAAGTGGCGCCGATTACCCGCATCGATGACCGGAACCTGCAGCCAGGCCCATTCTACCGCAGAGCGCGCGCGCTGTATTGGGAGTTCGCGCGCGCGACCGAGCAGAAGTATCTTTGACAATGCTTTGAATGGGCGAGCGGCCCGAAAGGCCGCTCGTCTGCTGATCGGGCGGCTATTTGATCGCCTCTTCGTACATCTCCGCGACGTGGTCCCAATTGACCAGATGATCGAGGAACGCTTTCAAATAATCCGGCCGCCGATTGCGATAGTCGATGTAGTAGGAATGCTCCCATACGTCGCAGCCGAGGATCGGCTTGCCGCCATGCACCAGCGGATTTTCGCCGTTCGGCGTTTTCGTTATGGTGATCTTGCCGTCTTTGACCGCGAGCCAGCACCAACCTGACCCAAACTGCGTCACGCCGGCCTGAGCGAGATCTTCCTTTACTTTCGCAAGCGGGCCGATGTCGCTGATGATCTGCTTTTCCAGCTTGCCCGGCAGCTTGTCGCCGCCGCCGCCTTTTTTCATCCACTTCCAGAAGTGAATGTGATTGTAGTGCTGGGCGGCGTTGTTGAAGAGAGGTTGGTTCTTGCCGAATGTGCCTACGAGCACTTCCTCGACCGGCTTGTTCTCCCACTCCGTCCCCTTGGCGAGATTATTTCCAGCGGTGACGTAGGCCTGATGATGCTTGTCGTGATGAAACTCGAGCGTTTCGCGCGACATGTAGGGCGCAAGCGCGTCGTAGGCGTAAGGCAGGTCCGGCAGCGTAAATGCCATTGGTCTTCTCCTCAATTGAAACAAAAGGGGCGGGCGTCGGTAAAACCGGCGAGAGAACACAAGGTTTCCGTTAAATAGGCCTAATCCGACCGTCTCGGCAATTCTCGCTACACCCGGCGCCGTGGCGTTACCGCCGACCGCGCTCGGCTCGCCTGAAAATTTCGATATTCTTCAAATGGTTAATCGACGTCTTTTCGCGCCGTAACGGCACTTTGGGTGAAGAAACGTCGCTCGCGGAAATGTCCGCAGGGCGCTCGCGGGTGA
>DAIUEQ010000033.1:0-24546 GCA_036845025.1 Xanthobacteraceae bacterium
GCGGATCGCGAATGCCGTTGCCGCCGTCGATCGAATAGCCGATCGGCAGCGAATGAAGGAGGACGCGGCCTTCTTGCATGGCGTGCCGGTTGCCGGCGGCGAGCACCCGCGCGATTTCGTTTTCGGACACCGCCGACCCCGCCATATCGATCTCGGCGGCAAACAATTCACTCGCCAGCCGGCCGGCGGAAATGGACAACACCACCGATTCAATTTCGACGCCGGCGACGCGCTCGGCGCCATCGACCGCGCGGCGGATTGCTTGTTCGGCCTGCGCGAGATTGACGACACCGCCGGCCTTGGTGCCCCGCGCCGCCGCATGACCGAGCCCGATGACTTCGACGGCATGCGTGCGTCGCGTCAAAACCTGCTGCGGTGCATGCGGCCGCAAACGAGCGATCACGCATGCGATCTTGCTCGAACCGACATCGAGCGCCGCGACCAACGCGCTGCGCCGCGGCGCGATGGGCTTCATCTTCGGCGTCAGCCCGTAATTCAGGGCGCTCATGCGTCGCCCGCTTTCTTCTTTTTCTTGTCTTTGAGCGCTTCTTCGCGGGCGAGCGCCGCGCCGTCGGAAAGCCGCACGCTCACCCGATCCGGCAAGCGCAAATCGACCGCCACGATATCGCGCGACAAAAGCTGTTTGTCGTGATCGAGCTTGGTCAATAGCTCAAGAGCCTGCTCGACTTTGGTCTCGGGCAAGCGGATTTCGAGGCCGTTTTTCAACCATAAATCCCAGCGCCGCTCCGCCACCAAAACCGAGGCGCGCAGTTGCGTGCGAATGGCGGCAAACCGCCCGAGGATGGCAAAAAAATCGTTGGCTTGGATTTCGGCGCCGGGCCCGACGACCAGCGGCAAATCGAGGTAACGATCTTCGATGTAAGGCTCGAGCACCGTGCCGTCGGCGGCGATCACGCTGACCCGGCCGTTCTTTTGCCATAACGCGAAGGCCTGCCGCTCGGTGACGCTGATCTGCAAACGATCGGGATAGAGCTTGAGCACGGCGGCATCCGCAATCCACGGATTGGACAGAAGCCGAACGCGCGCCGCGGCGGCATCGAGAAAAAGCAGCGAGCCGCGGCCGCTCACGCCGGCAGTCGTCAGAATCTCCTCCCGGCTGACTTCTTTCGATCCGCTGACCGAGATTGCGGCAATGCGCAGACCGACCGCATTGGCGACTTGGTCGCGCGCGGTCTTCGCCCAAGTGCCGACATTGGCGAGATGGCCGCCGGCGACGACGCTGTATCCGACGGCGGCGGCAAGCAACACCGTTGCAACCGCCATGGCGGAGCTTGACGGCGACAATGAGCGAACGATCCGTGCACCGGAGCGGCGGAAGGAATGTCGATAATCCGCCAACGCGGTGACGCGATTGATTAAATTGCGATGCAGGCGATTTTCGGCGCGCGGCGAGGACGGCTCGTCAACAGGCGCGCCGATCGCTTCCGCCGCTATTGGCCTCGACCGCATTAGCGGTTGGTCGAGGCGTCCTCCACCATCCATCGCACCAGCTCATCGAAGGTCATGCCCGCGTACGCCGCGAGCTCGGGCACGAGCGAAGTCTCGGTCATGCCCGGCTGTGTATTGATCTCAAGACAGACCAGCTTTCCCGTCCCCTGATCGTCGTAGCGAAAGTCTGCACGGCTCACACCGCGACAGCCAAGCGCGCTATGGGCAGCCAAGGCGAGTCTGCGGACTTCCTGGTAAACATTTGGTAAAATTTGCGCCGGCAAGAGGTGCTTGGAGCCGCCCGAGGCATACTTGGCTTCGTAGTCATAGAAGCGCGTGGCCGGCACGATATCGATGACGTCGAGCGCGCGATCGCCGATAACGGCGCAAGTCAATTCTTTGCCCGGAATATAGCGCTCGATCAGCACTTGTTCGCCGAACTGCCAGTCTTCCCGATAAAGCTCTTGGGGAGGGTGCGGATGCCGTTCGGTGACAATAAAAACCCCGACACTGGATCCCTCGGCTATGGGTTTGACGACGTAAGGCGGGCTCATCAGGTGGGCCCGCGCCGCCTCGAATCGCGACACGACCAAATCCTCAGCGACCGGAATCCCGGCGGCCCGAAACACCGACTTGGCGTAGACCTTATGCATCGCCAGCGCCGACGCGAGCACGCCGGAATGGGTGTAGGGAATGCCGAGAATCTCCAAAACCCCCTGCAAGGTGCCGTCCTCGCCCGGGCGGCCATGCAGCACGTTCAGCGCGGCGTCCGGCGCGGCCGCTGTCAGCGCCGACGCCACGTCACGGCCGGCGTCAATGGCGGTGACCCGGTAGCCCTGCCGTTGCAGAGCGTCGGCGCAGGCTTTGCCCGAGCGCAATGAAATCTCGCGCTCGGCCGACCAGCCCCCCATTAAAACGGCGACGTGCTTGGGCATACCCAGCCAGATGCCTTAAGCGGAATTGCCTGATTCGCAGCGTTACCCAATAGAATCGACAATTGCGGAAAGGTCGAGGGCGCTCGGCCGCCAGGCACCGATCAGCGGGCCGCCATGCGGCCCCTAAGCGCGTTGGCCCTTGGCGGCAGCAGGTGTGCGGGAGCCGTCATAAAGCCAAGACAGGCAGTCGAACAGGTGCGCCTCGTCCCAATCAGCGATCGTGGCGTTGCGCACATCCCGAGCGAGGCCTTGGTCGAGATGGAAGAAATCCCACAGCGACCGGGATTCCAGTTGCAAGCGCGCCGTGCGCAAAATCCGCGCCGCCTCGAAACGCTTGAACGCGGCGGTGAGATCGGCCTCGTCCGCCATTAACTCGCCGAGGCATAGCCCATCCTCGATCGCCATGCCGGCACCCTGCGCGTAAGACTGCAACGGCGCATGTGCAGCATCGCCGAGGAGCACCACACGGCCGCGGTGCCAATGGCGAACGGGGTTGCGGTCGGCGACCGCCCGCCGCCACCGCAGATCCAGCATGCCAATCAGGGCGCGCATCGCCGGGTCGGCGTCGCGGTAAGTACGGTCGAGTTCGGCGCGATACGACGCGACATCGCCCTTCTCGGCGTGGCTCTCGGTGCGAAACACCGCGACGATGTTGAACTCGGTGCCGCGCCGGAGCGGATAATGCACGACATGCATGCCCGGACCGCCCCACAGCGCCACACAATCGCGGGCGACGTCGGCTTTTAGCTCCGCCATCGGCACAATGGTCCGAAAAGCCACGTAACCGGTTGGCCGCGGCTCACCGTCGCCGATCAGCGCGGCGCGAAAAATGGAGCGAAAGCCATCCGCGGCGACAATCGCGGCGCCGGAAAAATCACGGCCATCGGCCGTTTTTACCGCAACGCCGTCGTCGCGATCTTCGAAACTCGTCACCGCCGCGTCAGAGACAAGATCGATCGCGTCGTGCGCCCGGCAAGCGTCGAGCAAGACGTTGTGCACATCGATGCGGTGCACCACGATGTACGGATATTTGAAGCGCGCGCGGAACGACGGCCCGGTCGGTATGCGAAGGAGCTCCTTGCCGTCGAGCGCGTCCATCAGCAACAGCGCCTTCGGAAAGTCGGCGATCGCCTTGACCTGTTCGCTCAGCCCGAGCCGATCGAACACATGGAAAACGTTGGGACCGAACTGAATGCCGTAACCGATGGCGCCGAATTGCGGCGCGCCTTCAAGGACGCGAACGCTGCGGCCGCTTTGCGCCAGGGTCAGCGCCGCGGTCAGCCCGCCAAGTCCGCCGCCGACAATGAGGATGGGTTCGCTACGCATGGCCACAGAATAGCACGGCGAGCGGCGCTATTTGGCGACGCCGATGCGCTTGATTTCCCACTCAAGCGCGACGCCGGAGCTCTCGTTCACGCGCTGCCGCACGGTCTCGCCGAGCGCCTCAATGTCGGCCGCCGTCGCTTTGCCGAGATTGATCAAGAAATTACAATGCATCTCCGAAACCTGAGCATCGCCGACGCGAAGTCCCCGGCAACCGGCAGCGTCGATAAGCTGCCACGCTTTCTGAACGGGCGGATTTTTGAAGGTCGAGCCGCCGGTGCGGCTCTTCACCGGTTGCGTCGCTTCCCGCGCTTCAGTGATCTTGTCCATTTCCGCCGCGATCACGGCGCGATCGCCGGGTGCTGCACCAAACAGCGCTTGGGTGAAAACATAATCGTCGGGAACGCCGCTATGCCGATATGAAAAGCCCATGTCGGCGTTGCTCAAACAGTAGACCTTGCCGGAGCGGTCAACGGCCCGCGCTTCGACGAGCGCGTCTTTTATTTCCCGGCCATAGGCGCCGCCATTCATCCGCAACGCGCCGCCAACACTGCCGGGGATACCGCGCAAGAACGACAAACCGGAGAGGCCGGCCTCCTGCGCCGCGCGCGCTACTTTCACATCGGGCACCGCGGCGCCGGCGCGCAAATTGACGCCTTCAACGCTAACATCGCCGAAGCCGCGGCCGAGCCTGATCACCACGCCGGCGACACCGCCATCGCGCACGATCAAGTTGGAGCCGAGGCCGACAACGGTAACGGGAATGTCCGACGGCAAATTGGCGAAGAAATAAGCGAGGTCGTCTTCGTCATCCGGCATGAACAAAACTTGCGCCGGTCCGCCGACGCGGAACCACGTCAGCTCGGCGAGAGATTGGTTGGCCAGAAGGCGCCCGCGGAGCTTCGGCATTCTGCCGCGCAAATCGGCGCTGATGTCGGGAAAGCTCACACCGGCGCTCCTGCCACGCGATCGAGCCACACCGCTAAAACCTTGCGGCCAACTTCAAGCGTTGCCTGGCCAAAAGTTTGCGCCTGCTTGCGCAGCTCGTTCGGATCGATGCCTGCCTTACCAAGCTCGACTGTATGGCCGACGAGCCAACTTTCGAAGCGGACCGGGTCGGTCTCCAAGTGAAATTGCAAGGCAAGCTGGGACGGCGAACGTATAAAGGCCTGTACCGGACAATTTGCCGTCGATGCCAACACCGAACAATTCGCGGGCAACTCGCAATTGTCGCCGTGCCAGTGCAGCACCGGCGTTATGCCAAGCGGCGCCAGCACGGATTTGTTGCCTTCCGCGGTCAATGTAAGTGGCGCCCAACCGATCTCCTTCACCGGCCCCGGCGCGACGCGCGCGCCCAGCGCCGCCGCCATCATCTGGGCGCCGAGGCAGATTCCGAGGATCGGCTTGTCCGCGGCGATACGATCGGCGATTGCCGCAACCTCGTGAGCGATGAAGGGATAGGTATTACCCTCGTAAACGCCGATGGGTCCGCCGAGCACAATCACCAAATCCGGCGATTGCAGCGTGTCGGAATCGAATGGATCGATTCCCGCATCGTGATAGCGGACTTCGTAATTGCGCGAGACGACGAGCGGACCGAAAAGGCCGAGATCTTCGAAGGCGACGTGCCGAACCGCGAGGCAAATTTTTTTCTGGATCATCCGCTATCTCGCGGCAGCCAATTCCGCCGGCAGGGCATAGGCCCATTGAGTAATCGAACCGGCGCCGAGGCACACCACATAATCGCCCGGCCGCGCCATCGCAGTGACGATCGGCGCAAGCTTTTCCGGCCCGTCAAGCGGGACGACGTGGCGATGTCCGTGCGTTCGCAGGCCCTGCACTAGGGCGTCGCGGTCGATGCCTTCGATCGGCGCTTCGCCGGCCGGATAGACTTGCGCGACAATCACCGCATCCGCATCGTTGAAGCAGGTGCAGAACTGATCGAACAGCGCAGCAAGCCGGCTGTAACGATGCGGCTGCACGACGGCGATGACCTGGTCCTTAGTCGATTCGCGGGCTGCTCTGAGCACCGCGGCGATCTCCACAGGATGATGGCCGTAATCGTCGATGATGGTGACGCCGTTCCACATGCCGGTCCGGGTAAAACGTCGGCGCACGCCGGCAAAGTTGGCCAGCGCGATTTTGATCACCTCGTCGGCGACGCCGAGTTCATGCGCCACCGCGATCGCGGCGGTGGCGTTGAGCGCGTTGTGATGTCCCGGCATGGGCAAAGCAATGTTCTTGATCTCGCGTGCGGCATCGCCGCCGGGGCCGCGCAACGTCACGGTAAACAGCGAGGTCCCGCCCGCGTGCGAGACGTCGACAAGCCGCACGTCGGCCTGCGGATTTTCTCCGTAGCTGACGATGCGCCGATCCTCGATGCGGCCGATGAGTTTCTGCACCACCGGATGGTCCGCGCACAGCACGGAAAATCCGTAAAACGGCACGTTCTCGACAAAGGCGTAAAACGCCTGCTCGACCGCTTCGAAACTCTTGAAGTAATCGAGGTGCTCAGCATCGATGTTGGTGACGATGGCGATATCAGCGGGAAGCTTGACGAATGTCCCATCGGACTCGTCGGCTTCCACCACCATCCACTCGCCGGCACCAAGGCGCGCATTCGTGCCGTAGGCGTTGATGATGCCGCCGTTGATCACCGTCGGATCGAAGCCGCCGGCATCGAGCAGCGCGGCGACCATCGACGTGGTCGTGGTTTTGCCGTGCGTGCCGCCGACGGCGACGCAGCTCTTCAAGCGCATCAGCTCGGCGAGCATTTCGGCACGGCGGACTACAGGCAGCCTGTGTGCGCGCGCAGCGACAAGCTCTGGATTATCAGATTTCACCGCGGAGGAGACGACGACCACTTTCGCGGCGCCGATATTGGCGGCGGCGTGACCGATCGCGATCGCAATGCCCTTGTCGCGTAATCTTTTGACGTTGGCACTCTCGGCCTGATCGGAGCCCTGCACGACATAGCCGAGATTCAGCATCACCTCGGCGATGCCGCTCATGCCGATGCCGCCAATGCCGATGAAATGTACCGGACCGATATCGCGCGGTAATTTCATAACCAACCCTGCTGCGCCATTATCGGCTTTTATAGGCCGACACTTTCCTTCCCATCCATGAAAGACATGGACGGGTAGGACAAGCCCGATCATCCCTAATTCTTCGTGTTAAGTCCCGCTACCCGCAGCACCAAATCAGCCAAACGATCAGCGGCGTCGCGCCGGCCAATCGAGTGCGCCGCCGCCGCCATGTCTTGCAGGCGCTGAGGGGCCGCGGCAAGAGCAGCAAGTTCGTCGGCAAGCCGCCGCGGGTTAAATTCCTTCTGGGGAAGCCTGATCGCGCCGCCAACGCGTTCCAGCACGCCGGCATTGGCGAATTGGTCTTGATCGAGCGCGTGCGGCAACGGCACCAGGATCGCCGGTCGCCCGATGGCCGAGAGTTCGGCCACCGTGCCCGCGCCAGAGCGCGCGATGACCAAGTGAGCTGCCGCCATTCGCGCCGGCAGGTCGGTGAAAAACGAAGCTACCTCCGCCGCGACGCCAAGTTCGCCGTAAGCGGCGCGGACACGCTGCAAATCTTCTTCGCGGCTCTGCTGAACGATGGCGAGCCGGGCGCGCAAGTCCGGCTCTAGCAACCCGATAGCCGCCGGGACCACATCGGCCATGACGCGGGCGCCTTGGCTGCCGCCGAAAACGAGGAGGCGCAAGGATCCCGAAACGGACGGATACGGCGTTCCTGCCGCGGCGACGACGGCGGGCCGCAACGGATTGCCGGTTAATGTCACTTTCGCGCCGAGTGCCGGTTGATCCTCTGCGACGTCGGGAAACGTCGTGGCAATGGCCGTGACGCGCGGCGCCAGAAAGCGGTTGGCGCGTCCAAGCACGGCGTTGGCGTCGTGGATGATCGTTGGTACGCCGCGCCAGACCGCCGACAACACCGGCGGAACGGTTGGGTAGCCGCCGAATCCGACGACGGCCGCCGGTTTGAGCCGGCCGATAAGCGCCCAAGCTTGTGTCACGCCAAGCGCGAGTGCAGACGCGGTTCTCGCCATGGCCACCGGACCGCGCCCGCGTAATGTCGCGCTGGCGACCACGTGAACCGTGTCCTCGGCAAAGCCGCCGCCGAATAGCGCCGCCCGGCGATCGGTCGCAAGATGAACGCTGATGCCGCGTTGCATAAGCACTGCTGCAAGAGCTTCGGCCGGAAACAAATGGCCGCCGGTCCCGCCGGCCGCGACCAGGACCGACGCCCGGTCCGCCGACGGCATTACGCCGCCGCGCCGGCGGCGAGCAAACTCTCGCCGGATAGCCGCGCTTGCGGCCGCTCGCGCGTGAGCGCGATCAGCATGCCCATGCCATAGGCCAGCGAAATGAGTGACGAGCCGCCGTAGGAGATGAACGGCAGCGTCATTCCTTTCGCCGGCATCAGGTGCAGATTTACCGCCATATTGATGGTCGACTGAAGACCAAACAAAATCGCCAGCCCCGCCGCCGCGAAACGAATAAACGGATCGTCATTCCCCATCGCCTTGCGCAGGGCGCGGATGACGATGAACGCGAACAAAGCCACGAGAATGAGGCAGAGCGCGACGCCGAATTCTTCAGCCGCTACGGCGAAGACGAAATCCGTGTGGCCTTCCGGCAGAATGCGTTTGATGGTGCCCTCGCCGGGGCCGCGGCCGAACCAGCCGCCGCGAACGAACGATTCAGTGGCGATATCGATGTTGAAGGTATCGCCGGACGTCGGATCGAGGAACCGATTGATGCGCTGCGCGACGTGCGGGACGGTGTAAAAGGCGGTGACCAGGCCGACACCCGCGGTCGCGGCCAAGCCGAGCATCCAAACAAAACGCATCCCCGCCATATAGAACAACGCGCCCCAAACGAGCGTGACCAGCATGGTCTGGCCGAAATCCGGCTGTATCACCAGCAAGCCGTCCACGACGATCAAAAGCGCCAATGCCGCGGTGTTGGCCGGCATGTCCGGCCGCTTCCCCGATTCCGCAAACAGCCAGGCGATTAGGATGACGAAGGCCGGTTTGAGAAATTCCGAGGGCTGAATGTTCATGCCGAAAATAATCAGCCAACGGCGAGCTCCCTTGATCTCGGCGCCGAAGTAAGGCGTCGCCGCGACCAAGATTAAGCTGACGAAAAACACCAGCAGCGCCATCTTGCGAACGTTGCGCGGCGACAAAAACGAAGTAGCGATCAGCACGACGGTGGCGGGGATAAGAAACAGGACCTGGCGATCGACGAAATGAAACGGATCGAGCCCGATACGAGCCGCGACCGGTGGGCTCGCGGCAAGGCAGAGCACGATGCCGCCGAGCATTAACGCACCGAGTGCCGCCAGCGTTAGCCGATCAATGGTCCGCCACCATTCGCTCAACGGTGTCGGATGCGCACGCGAGGCCATAGCGTCCCCGAGACGAGTTCCCCATCCAGTGCGGCGGTTCAGAAGTCCGCGTCATTTTTGCCGCACGCGCGTCATGCGGACTTCTGAACCAAAGCAAACCCTGGATCGATACGTTGCTAGCGTCCCTTTGATTCCGAAGTTCGCAAACCAGGGCGCCGGCATGATCGTGCGAGTTTCGGAATCGAACACTAGTCCTCGCACCAAGTTGGTTTCCAGAGGATTAACAAAGGCCTACGCAGCCACAGGCCGGTAACACCCGAGAAAGTCAGGGCTTGGGACCGACAATTTCGAGGTGAAGCTTTAGCGGCGGAGTTGCCCTCCCATATGCCTGCCGCTGCAGAGCGATGTTGACCTGCTCGGCATTGGGATTGAACTTCGCAAAGTACCTCAGGCAGGCCGCGTAATAGACGCTACCGTCATCCAGGCAAATGCCGACATAACCTTTGTGAATAAGCTCGTCGGGAAAATTGATCCACGGCGAGTAGGCCGGAGTGAAATCCGCGAACATCTTCGGATGGTCGGGACCATAAAAAACCACCGGCGAAGCAATCTCAAAGCCGCCGGCGACAATCGGCAACGGCGAATGGAACCGTTCGCGCCAGAGCTGCGTAATTTCCGCTGCCGCCTCGCTGAATGGGCGATAGACGCCATCGTCGGGCATGATCCGAAAGCGCGCCCAAGCGTAAAGCGGCGACCCGAGCAATTGAGCGAACAGGAAAATAGCGGCGATCCAAACGGAGACGGCGACCGCCCGCCGTGTCACTAAGACCATCGGCAGAAATGACGCAACCGCTATCGGCACCAGAAAGAATAGAGAATTGCCCCAGCCGAGCTGCAGTGAGACATGGCGCAAGAGCGCCAGCAAAGCTGGGCCGAAGACGAGAACGGTCGCAACGATTGTAACGATAGCCCTCTCGGCGGTCGGCGGGGGCTCGGTTAATTCGCGAAACCGCCAAGGCCAAAGAGCGATGGCTGCACCGATGAGGCAAAAAGCAAGTAAACCGAATTGCTGGCCGAGATAGCTGACAATGCTGAAGCTGTTCCATCTGTATCCGACCAAGCTATCGACCCAGTGCAATGTCGAAAAGTCGTTATTCACCAGCCACACCAAGTGCGGGATCAAGGCCAACACGAACACAACCATAGCGGCGTAAGGAGCCGGACTTGTAAAAAGGTATCGTCTGCCGGGAAGCAGCACCGCGGCGAGCGTCAAGCCGAGCAATCCGAATGCCGCCGAATAATACGTCAGCATCGAGGCCGCCGCGGCCAGACCGAGCGTGAGTCCCCGCGACAACGTTGGCTTCTCATAAGCGCGCAGAAACATCCACACTGTCAGCGGCAAGATCGCCAACAGGACCTGGGCATTGTTGTAGTGGTCTGACTTGCCGCCGATGAACAGCGGATAAAGCAACATCGCGAACACAACGAACGTCGCCCGCCGGCGGCCGAGCACATGCTTACCAATGAAATAAATCGAAACCAGCGAGATGCCGGTCATCACCTGCGACAGCGCGTACGAGGCCCAGTTCTGCGCCGGAAACACCCGATACCAAACGCCGGCAATCCATCCGGTAACCGGCGGATGACGGCCGTAACCGAAAAGAAATTGCTGGCCCCACGCGTAAGCTTCCGTGCAATCGAGGAACAGCGTCTCGGCCGGCTTCATCAGTACAAGCATCAACAAGTTGATCAGCAGCGCTGCGGCGATTGCCGCAATTACCGACGCCGCCCCGGTCCGTGGCCGCAGCAGCGCCGCGGCGAGCCAAACGTTGATGCTGGCGATGCGGCCGCGCCGCCGCCCGGCAAAACCCTGCTCCGGCACGTCTCTATTTCCCGTTCTCACGAGTGACGATCCCGGGCAGTTCAAGGACAAGACGCCGGAATGCGTCGCCGCGCACTTCGAAATTGCGATACTGATCGAACGAGGCGCAGGCCGGCGACAGCAGCACGACCGGCTCGCCCGCCCTGGAGGCGGCGGCATCGCGCGCGGCCGCCGCGACCGCTTTGTCGAGCGTTCCCGTGGTCTCGTGCGCGACGTCAGCGCCGAGGGTCACCGCGAACCCTTCCGCCGCTTCACCAATCAGATAAGCCTTGCGGATTCGCGGAAAGAAATGGCGCAGCGATTCAATACCGCCGGTCTTCGCCCTGCCGCCGGCAATCCAAAAAATATCGTCGAAGCAAGCCAGCGCCTGGGCGGTGGAATCGGTGTTGGTCGCCTTCGAATCGTTGACAAAGAGCACGGCGCCGCGCTTGCCAACTTCCTCCATGCGGTGGTGGAGACCGGGGAAAGAGCGCAAACCCGCCTGGATCGCGGCAGGAGAAAGGCCTAGCGCCAGCGCGGCTGCGGCCGCGCATGCGGCGTTCTGCGCGTTGTGCTGGCCGCGGAGCGAGCCGATGCCGTCGATCCGGGCGATCGGCGATAACTTCGCATTCGCGGCGCGTATGATTTGGCATTCCTTGACGTAAATCCCGTCAGACAACGCTTGTTGCGACGACACGCGGGTCACGCGTTTCGCTGATTTTCCCAGCCGGTCGGCGATGGCCCGGCACCAATCGTCGTCGATGCCGACGATGGCTTCTCCATTGTTCGGCACTCCCGCCACCAAACGTTCCTTAACCGCAGCGTAGTGTTCCATGGTGCCGTGACGATCGAGATGATCTTCGCTGAGATTGATCAGGATGCCGACCGAAGGATCAAGCGTGGGTGCGAGATCGATCTGATACGACGAACACTCGATGACATGGACCCGTCCTCGGCGTGGCGGCGCCAGCGACAAAATGGCGGTGCCGATATTGCCGCCGAGCTGCGCGTCGAGGCCGGCGGAAGCTGCTAAATGCGCAACCAGCGCGGTGGTGGTCGATTTGCCGTTGGTGCCGGTGATGGCGACGAACGGCGAACCGGCGGCGACCTGACGGCGCTCCCGGCAAAACAATTCGATATCGCCGATAACTTCCACGCCCGCCCTGCGCGCGGCTTGCACGCTCCAATGCGGCTGCGGATGGGTGAGCGGGACGCCGGGGGCGAGCACCAAGGCGGCGATGTTCGACCAATCGACTTTGCGTAAATCAGCAACTGGAATGCCGGCGGCGGATGCCTTCGCCAAACTGTGCTCGTCATCATCGAAGGCGATGAGCGAAGCGCCGCCCGCGATTAGCGCTTGGGCGCTCGCAAGCCCCGAGCCGCCGAGACCAAATACCGCAACGGTCCGTCCGGCAAACGTCGTGACCGGAATCACGACGAAGCAATCCCGGCGGACCGGCGAGACATCGAAGTCATCGCAGCTTCAGGGTCGACAGGCCCACGAGCGCCAGCACGACCGAGACGATCCAAAAACGGATGACGATCTGCGGTTCGGTCCAACCCAACTGCTCGAAATGATGGTGGATGGGCGCCATCTTGAAAACGCGTTTGCCGGTGAGTTTGAACGACACCACCTGCACGATCACCGACACCGCTTCGAGCACGAACAGCCCGCCGATAACGGCAAGTACGATCTCATGCTTGGTCGCGACCGCAATGGCGCCGATCATACCGCCGAGCGCGAGCGAGCCGGTGTCGCCCATGAAAATCGACGCCGGCGGAGCGTTGAACCACAGAAAACCCAGGCCGGCGCCGAGCACGGCCCCACACAAAACAGCAAGTTCGCCGGTGCCGGCGACATAGTGGATTTGCAGATAATCGGCGAATACCGCGTTGCCGGAGAGATACGCGATCATGCCGAAGCTCGCGGCCGCGATCATCACCGGCACGATGGCAAGCCCGTCGAGGCCGTCGGTCAGATTCACGGCGTTGCCGGCGCCGACAATAATGAACGCCGCGAACAAAACGAAGAACCAGCTAAGATTGACCACCAGCTCTTTGAAGAACGGAAACACCAGCGAGGTCGAAAACGGCGTGTGGCCGAGTTGGACCAGCATGACGCAGGCCGTGCCGGCGATCAGCGTCTCGATCGCCAAGCGGGTGCGCCCGGCGAAACCGCTATGGGTCTGCTTTTTGACTTTCAGATAATCGTCGTAGAAGCCGACGAAACCGAACCCGATAGTGACCCACAGCACCACCCAGACGTAGGGGTTGGCCGGATTGGCCCATAACAGCGTCGACACCAGCATGCCTGACAAGATCATCAGGCCGCCCATGGTCGGCGTGCCGGCTTTTTTGATGATGTGCGATTGCGGGCCGTCGGTGCGGATCGGTTGCCCTTTGCCTTGCAGGAGCCGCAGCCGGTCGATGAAGAATTGTCCGAACAAGAAAACAAAAACCAGGCCGGTGATCACCGCCCCGCCGGTTCGAAACGTGATGTAGCGAAAAACGTTAAGGACCGAGAGCTTGTCCGAAAATTCGACCAGCCAATAAAGCATTTGCTTTTCAACTCATTGCGACCGCGGTTTCAAGCGGCTCTCCGCGCGACGACGAACGTTGCAGCGCCTTGACGATAGGCCCCATTCGCGAACCAAGCGAGCCCTTGACCATGACCGCATCGCCGCCACGCACCGCTGACAATACCTGTGCTTCGAGCGCCGCAGAGTCTTCCGCATAGCCGCCCCGGCGGCCGGCGGGAAGAGCCTGCCACAGTGCCCGCATCAACGGCCCGCAGCAAAATACCAAATCGATGCCGTTGGCATTGACGGGCGCGATGAGGCCGCGATGGAGCGCCTTCGCCCGCGGTCCGAGTTCCAACATGTCGCCAAGCACGGCGATGCGGCGGCCGCGCGGACCGATAGTCGCCCGTCCGAGCAGCGCCAACGCGGCCTCAACCGAAGCCGGATTGGCGTTGTAGCTTTCGTCGATCAAAAGCGCAGTGCCGCCGGGCAAATCCAGCTCGATTAATTTTCCACGGCCGGCAGGCGGCTTGAATTGCGCGAGCGCGAGCGCCGCAAGCGCCAGGTCGGCTCCGACCAACTCGGCGGCCGCTAAAACAGCAAGCGAATTGACCACGAGATGATGCCCGGGCGCACCGATCTTGTAGGTGAGCTCGGTGCCGAGAATGTTTGCCTCGACGGTCGAGCATTCCGGATGCAGCGCAAACTTGACGAGCCGCGCTTCCGCTTTCGGGTGCTGCCCGAACGAAACAACGCGGGCAACCTCGGCCTCTTTGGCGCGGCGCAGAAGGTGGGCGAATTGCGAGTTGTCGCGGTTAAGCACGGCCGCACCGCCTTTTTGCAGTCCGAGAAAAATCTCGGCCTTGGCGTCGGCGATTTTGGCGAGCGTGCCAAAAAATTCCAAATGCACCGGCGCGATCGCGGTAATCAAAACAACGTCCGGACGCGCGAGCCGTGACAGCGGCTCGATTTCGCCGGCGTGATTCATTCCCATTTCCAGGATCACGTAGCGCGCAGTCGCCGGGCAACGCGCAAGCGACAACGGCACGCCCCAGTGATTGTTGTAGGACGCGACCGACGCATGCGCCTCGCCTTCCTTCTGCAATGCCAGCAGCAACGCATCCTTGGTGCTGGTTTTGCCGACCGAACCGGTAACCCCAATCACCTTTGCGTCCGTCCGCTTGCGTGCCGCGGCAGCAAGGTCGCGCAATGCTGGCAACACATCTCGTACCAGCAAGAGCGGCGCATCGGGCGGAAACTGTCCGCGCCGTTCGGCGGCGATCACAGCGAGCCCCGCTTTGGCCATGAGCGCGGCATCGACGAATTCGTGCCCGTCGCGGCGGTCGGCGAGCGCGAAGAACGCTTCGCCGGGCGCGATCGAGCGGCTATCAATGGAAATACCGGAAATCGCGCTCGGCAGAACGCCTTGGCGCTCGGCGCCCATTGCCGCCGCCATCTCCGCGACGGTCCACAGCGGGCCCGCGCTCATGCCGCTTGCTCCTTCAGCGCCGCGGCGACTTCCTCGTGATCGCTGAACGGCACCACCCGATCACCGAAAATCTGGCCGGATTCATGGCCCTTCCCGGCTATCAACAACACGTCACCACTGCGTAGTTCGGCGACGGCGGTGCGGATCGCTTCGCGCCGATCGCCGATTTCAATGGCACCTGGCGCCGCGGCAAGGATAGCGGCGCGGATGGCCGCGGGGTCCTCGGTACGCGGATTGTCATCGGTCACGATCACCCGATCCGCCTTGGCGGCGGCGACAGCGCCCATCAGCGGGCGCTTGCCACGGTCGCGATCGCCGCCGGCCCCGAACACGACAACGAGCCGGGACGTGACCACCGGCCGCAGCGCCTCGATCGCCTTGGCGAGCGCATCCGGCTTATGCGCATAGTCGATGAATATCCGCGCACCACGACTTGAGCCAACGAGTTCGATCCGGCCTTTGGCGCCGATCAGATGTTCGAGTGCCGGAAACACCGAGACCGGGTCGCTGCCGGTGGCAATGGCGAGCCCGGCGGCGACAAGCGCGTTTTCAATCTGGAAATCACCGACCAGCGGCAGCCGGACTCGAAACTTTTGGCCGCTGTATTCCACCGACAAAACCTGAGTGAAACCTTCAGTCAGACTTTCGGTAAGCCGAATAATGCTGCCTTCTAAACGGCCGACGCTGAAGATCCCAAGCTTTCGCGCCTTGGCAAGTTTTATCACCTCGTCCGCGTGCTCGTGGTCGACGTCGACAATTGCGGCGCCGCCCGGCGCAATCAATTCGCCGAATAGCCGGAGCTTGGCCGTCAGGTAGGCTTCGAAGCTTGGATGATAATCGAGATGATCGCGGGTGATGTTGGTGAACGCCCCCGCCGCAATGCGCAAACCGTCGAGGCGGAATTGATCAAGCCCGTGGGAGGACGCCTCGATCGCGAGATGCGTAACGCCGTCCGCGGCCAAAGCGTCGAGCGAGCGATGCAGGGCGATGGGATCCGGCGTGGTCAGCGCGCCGTAGGTTTCGCCGCGCGGAGATACAATTCCGATCGTGCCGATGCTGGCGGCGCGAAGGCCCAGCGCGGCCCAAATCTGCCGGGTGAAAGCGGTGACCGAAGTTTTTCCGCTCGTTCCGGTGACGGCGGCGATGACGCGCGGCTGGCGCGGAAAAACTTTGGCGGCCATCAGCGCGACCGCGCGACGGCTATTGCCAACGCGCACCGAGGTAACCCCCCCGGGCAATGCGGCGTTCAGCCCGCTTTGCGCGACCACGGCGACGGCGCCGGCGGCGACCGCCGGCGCGACGAATTCAAGACCGTCGGCCTTACCGCCAGCAATCGCCACGAACACGTCGCCGCGCTTGACCGTGCGGCTGTCCGTCGACACGCCTCCGACCTCGATCGCGCCGGAGCCAGCCTCGATTTGGGCGTCGGCGGGCAGAATGTCGGCAAGCTTCATCAAGGGTCGCGATCCAGAGCGACAAGGGCTCGGCAGGACGGCTTTAAACGGCCCCGCCTTACCTGCTTTCCCGCGCCGAGACCAGCATGAGGTGATCGGCGGCCGGAAGGTCCATGCGCGGCTCGATGCCAAGTAGCGGAGCGATACGCGCGACCACCGCGCCGCCGACCGGCACCGCATTCCAGCCGGAAGTTTTAAACCCATGGGTCTCCGGCAAAACTTTCGGATCGTCGAGCATGATCAACAACAGATAGCGCGGCTGATCGGCTGGGATCACGGCCATAAAATCGGTGAGCACGCTGTTCTTTGAATAATGTCCGTTGACGACCTTGTCGGCGGTGCCGGTTTTGCCGCCGATATAATAGCCCGGTATCTCGGCTTTGCGGGCGGTGCCTTTCTCGACGTTGAGTCGCATCAGATAGCGCATCATTTCGCTGGTCTCGGGCTTTATGACCCGTTTGGCCAGCGCGTCAGCCTCGGCTTGCGTGCGCTTTAAGAACGTCGGCGGAATAAGCAGCCCGCCATTCATCAGCGCCGCCACGCCCATGACTGCTTGCAGCGGCGCGACCGAAAGGCCGTGACCAAACGCGATGGTGATTGTGTTGAGCTCGCCCCAGTGGTGAGGAACGATAGGTTCGGCACTCTCCGGCAATTCCGTACGCAGGCGGTCGAGTTGGCCTAGCTTTTTCAGGAACGCCTTGTGCGCCTCAACGCCCATGGACAACGCGGTGCGCGCGGCGCAGATGTTCGAGGAAAAGGTGAAACATTCCGGAACGGTCATCATCCGGTTTTCCGGCTCGAAATCGTGGATCTGAAACCGGCCGACTTGCATCGGACCGTGCGCGTCGAAGGACGATTTGAGCGTCACCTTCCCTGAATCGAGCGCCATCGCGAAGGTGAACGCCTTGAAGGTCGAGCCCATTTCAAAAACGCCTGTGGTCAGGCGGTTGATCCGGGTGGGATCGAGCGCTTGGTGCGGGTTGTTGGGGTCGTAATCCGGCTCCGACACCATCGCGACGATTTCGCCGGTGCGCACGTCGAGCACAACGCCGGCGGCGGCGAGCGTCTTGTACTTGACGTGTGCCGCCGCGAGCTCTTCGTGCAGCGCATGCTGTACGCGCAAATCGACGGCGAGTTGCACGGGAGTCTGGAGGCGATCGGTGGCCAGGCCCGCCATGTGCAGCGCGGCAAGGCCGTTGCCGTCGAGCCACTTCTCCATGCCGGCGATGCCTTGGTTATCGATGTTGACGTGGCCGATCACGTGCGAGACTTCGGAGCCGTTGGGATAGACCCGCTTGTTCTCATTGAGAAAGCCGATCCCCGGCAGGCCCTGCCGATAAATCTGCCGCTGTTGTTCGGCCGTGAGATCGCGCTTCAGCCAAACAAACCCCCGCTTCGAGGCCAGACGTTCGCGCAGTTCCGGCGCATCAATATCGGGCAGATCGGCAGTGAGCAGCTCGGCAGCCTCGTCGGCGTCGATCAGCCGGCGCGGCTCGGCGAATAGCGACGGTACGCGCACGTCGGTCGCCAACACTTCTCCATTGCGGTCGAGAATGTTGGGACGCGCGGTGGCCACGGCATCGCCCGGGCCGCTGCGGTGAGCAGTGCGGTTATCCGGAAGCGCGGCAAACATGACCAGGCGCAACGCAATGACGCCGTAGGTCACGGCAAAGAACAAAATGGCCAATCCCACCCGGGCGCGCGCTTTAGCGGTCCGATCAGCCGAAACGCCATAGAGCAGGCCGCGCACAATCTCCCGCCAGGACGGGAGCGGACGCTTTATCGCGTTTTGCACAAAGGCGATCATTGTTTCAGCGGCCCGCACTGGCGCCAGCGCGGGTGTTTGTCGCCGCGGGCGGCTTTGCAGCGCCGATGACGCTGCCAGTCGCTGCGGGCGACGCGTCGGAGTCTTGAAGGAAAGCGCCGATCGGATCTTGGCTGCCCGGCTGCACCAATTCGGGCGGGCGCTCGGGAAGTTGATCGAGCGAACTATATTGCGAGGGTTCGATTTGCTTGAGCGGTAAAAAGCGCTTGGCGAGCGCTTCGATCCGCGCGGGGTTATCCAATTCGGCCCACTTCGCCTCCAATCCGGCAATGGCGTCGCGCTCGCGGCGCACCTCGCTGCGAATTTTGGCGAGCCGCTCGGCCTGCACCGTCGAGTCGAATTTGATGCGGTAAACGTAAGCCGCCGCAAGAATGAGCACGCCGACAACGATGAGATTGAGGATACGCAGGATCATCCGCGTCCTCGCATAATGTCGTCGAGCGCCGGGACGGACGGCAGCAAGGTTTCGTCCGTCGATGGATGTGGCGGCGCATCGGTTCGCTCGGCAGCGCGCAGCTTTGCCGAACGGGCGCGCGGGTTGGCTTCGACTTCGGCTTCATCCGGTGTCAGCGGCCGCCGCGTCAACACGCGGAAGCTCGGCGGCACGGCCGTCGGCTGCGGCAGATGCCGCGACAAGGAAGGCGCCCTGCTCCGTGTCGTCAGGAAGCTTTTGACGATGCGATCCTCGAGCGAATGAAACGCCACCACCACCAAACGGCCGGACGGTTTGAGCGCTCGCTCGGCGGCAGCGAGTCCGCGCGCGAGCTCGCCCAGTTCGTCGTTGACGAAGATCCGCAGCGCCTGAAAAGTCCGGGTGGCCGGATGAATTGTGCTGTCGCGCGACCGAACTACTCTTGCGACCAGATCGGCGAGCGCCCGTGTCGTTTCGATGCACTGCTCGGTGCGCGCTTTGACGATGGCGCGCGCAACGGCGCGGGCGTGGCGCTCTTCGCCCAGGACGGCGATGATGGTGGCAAGTTGCCGCTCGCTGGCGCGGGCGACAACGTCGGCCGCGCTCGTCCCGGAGTTTCCCATCCGCATGTCGAGCGGTCCGTCGAGCCGGAATGAAAATCCGCGCGCGGCGTCGTCGATCTGCATGGAGGAGATGCCGACATCGAGGACGACGCCGTCCAAGCCGGACGCTCCATGCCGCGCGGCAATCGCATCGAGATCGGAGAACAAGCCTTCCGTCAGTGTCAGGCGGCCCTGCGCTTCGCGTTCGAGCGCTGCGCCGGCGGCGATGGCATTACTGTCCCGGTCAATGGCAATTACACGCGCGCCGGGTGTTTCCAGGATAGCCCGCGTATAACCGCCGCCCCCGAAAGTGGCATCGAGATAAATGCCGCCGCCGCGCACGCCAAGCGACTCGATCGCAGTGGCGGCGAGTACGGGAATGTGACGAGCCAGTCCGCCAGCGACAGCGTTGCTGTCGCTGCCCGCCATCATTCCCGTGCTCCGAGCGGAGGTCCCGCCGCCATCCGGGTTGCCAGTTCGGCTTTGAACGCGCGGACCTTTTCGGTGGCCTCCGTTAGTTCCGCGCGGAAGCGCCCTGGCTCCCAGATTCGAAATTTGTGACCGAGGCCGACAAACATCACGGCACTCCCGATGCCGGCATGGGCTTTGAGCGCTTCGCTCAGCACGATCCGGCCCTCGCCATCGATCTTGAGAGTTTCGCTCGTGCCATAGAGCGCGAGCGAAAACTGCTCGCGTTGTTCTGAATAAGGTGGAAACCGCGCGATGAGGGTTTCGATCTCCGCCAGCAAGCCGTTGCCGCCGGCATCGAGCGCCGGCCGGTCCAACGCCGGGTAGCAGTACAAACCTTCGAAACCGTCCCGCACCAACACCGCCCGGAATGAAGCCGGCACCGACACGCGGCCCTTTGTGTCCAATCGCTGGATGTGGGTGGAGACAAAGCGGTGCATATCGCCGATGGCTGCATGGGCCTTGTGCGCCGTCAGACCCGCTGCGGCAGCCCCCCTTAGCCGAGGCGCTTTTCTCGCGTGCCGCTGGAGCGTCTGGGATGATATGGGATACCATGGGATACTATGGGCGTCAACGCGTCCGGAAGTGGCCCCAGCGCCACTTCGCCTAATGCCGATTAACGAGGCGTAAGCTTAAGGAATGGTTGAGTTTCGGCCGTTAGCGGACGGCGCTTATTCCGACACGTTCGGGTTCCTGCCGACTGGCGTTGCCGGGGGGTCACGTAAGACCGTTTTCTCGGGCGGCGGCTCTTCGGGCTCCGCAAACTGGTTTGCCGCCGCGCCCCCGCGTTCTAAGTTGGCTTATGATGGCCCGTAACGCCTTTGGTGCCGAGTCCTGTCTGGTTGCTGAATTTCGCCCCTCGCCTAATCACGGGGAGCGCAAGGACGGCCGGCGGCCGGACATGATCCTCCTGCACTACACAGGGATGCCTGAAGCGGGTGAGGCGCTCGAGCGCTTATGCTCGCAGGGCAGCGAAGTCTCGGCGCATTATTTCGTCTTCGAAGACGGCCGTATCGTGCAAATGGTGCTGGAAAACCGCCGCGCCTGGCACGCCGGCGAATCGGTCTGGGCCGGCGAGACCGACATTAATTCCTGCTCGATCGGCATCGAGATCGTCAATCCCGGCCACGATTACGGTTATGTCGAGTTTCCGAAACGGCAAATCGCGGCGGTGACTGCGCTCTGCCGCGGCATTCAAACCCGGCACAACATTCAGCCGACACGCGTGCTTGGCCATTCCGACGTGGCGCCGGCGCGCAAACGCGATCCCGGTGAAAGATTTCCGTGGCGCACGTTGTGGGATTCCGGCGTCGGCCACTGGGCAAAGCCGGCACCGATCAAAGAAGGCGGTCAGTTGCTCGCGCTCGGCGATCGCGGCGATGCCGTTTCCACCATGCAGGATCTGCTGAGCCAATACGGCTATAGCGTCGTGATTAACGGCATTTATGACTCGGTGATGTACGATCTGGTGAGCGCCTTCCAGCGCCACTTTCGGCAAGAACGGGTCGATGGCGTGACGGATGACTCGACGCGCACGACGTTGCGCGATCTGCTCGCCACCCGCGGCCGGGTCCGCACTATTGCCGGGCGCACCCGCGACCTCGCTTCGCTCGCCCCTTGACGCGGTGCGCTAGCGTCTCCATTCCTCTTTTGTCAGTTGGTCGGACGGCCGCTCCGGCAAAAACCGAAAGGTTGCCGGGGAGGAAAGTCCGGGCTCCATGGACAGTCGGTGCCGGATAACGTCCGGCGGGCGCGAGCCTAGGGAAAGTGCCACAGAAAACAAACCGCCGCGGCGCGTTGCGTGTTGGCTGCGGTAAGGGTGAAAAGGTGCGGTAAGAGCGCACCGCGCGGACGGCAACGCCCGCGGCAAGGTAAACCCCACCGGGAGCAAGACCGAATAGGGACGGCACGAGAGGTTGCGCGCAAGTGCAAAATCTCAGGTCAGAGTCCGGACCCGCCGTCCGGGTAGGTTGCTTGAGGCGCCGGGCAACCGGCGTCCCAGAGGAATGGCCGTCGCGCATGCGGATCGTCGATCCGCATGCCCTCCAGAACCCGGCTTATAGACTGACTGATGTTGACTTGAAGGGCGCTCGGCGGAACCCCGCCGGGCGCCCACCAAGTTTTCGGCGTCAGAGCTAACAAACAGTGCCGCCGCGAAGTTCGACTATTTGATCAGAATTCGCTTGTTTGAACGGCCTACAGCCGAGTTTTGACGCTTAAACAATATTAATCAAAGCCAAATTCGCTTGCTTCGCGCGGCCGTCGGATTTCGCACGTCGACGTTGTCATATCGCCACTTGTCTGGAGCTTTTGCTTTACCGCGTATTAGGTTCGGCAACTCCAACATTATGAAAAGCCGGGCAGGCTCAAATGCCGGCCCGCGCCGCCAGCGATCTTGCTGGGGCGATTAGCGATTGACGGTCGAGAACGGCGTATGTTTCGAGTGCTTTCCTGTCTCGGCGGCCAGCATGACCTGCGCCTGGTTCTCCTCGCCGGCATCGTCTGCTTTGTTACCTGCCTGGTCGCCGTTAATTTGATTCATCGCGCCCGCCAAACGCAGCACCGAGCGCGTTTGGCCTGGATTATCACCGCCGGTGCGGCAAGCGGCTGCGGTATCTGGGCGACCCACTTTATCGGCATGCTCGCTTATGAGCCGGGCGTTCCGGTCGCCTATGACCTACCGTTGACCCTGCTGTCGTTCGCAGTTGCGTCGGCCCTCATGAGCGCCGGTATCGCGCTCACGATCACCGGTGGGAGCGTGAAAGGCGCCTTGCTCGGAGGAGGCGTTGTCGGCCTCGCGATCGCGCTGATGCACTTTATCGGCATGCAAGCGTTGCAGGTGCCGGGCCACGTCAAGTGGTCGCCTGATCTTGTTGCAGCCGCCATCGTGTTCGCCACGGTTTTCGGCATGGCTGCGATGGAGACCGCGCGTCGCAGCGGCGTCGCCATGATGCTGCTCGCCGCGATTACGCTCTCCGCGGCGATTATCCTTCTTCACTTCACGGCAATGGGCGCGGTCGAGATCGTACCGGATCCGACCCGCAGCGTGACGCCATTTTCTGTCTCGCCGAGTGTATTGGCGCTCTACATCGCCGGCGCCACCGCGCTCGTTCTCGCCGTCGGCTTTGCCGGATCAATCATCGATCGCCGCATCGGCGAAAAGACCGAGTTGCTCGAGGCCGCGCTGCAAAACATGTTTCAGGGCCTTTGCATGCTCAACGCCAAGCGCGAGGTAATGGTCGTCAACGACCGTTTTCTCGAGATGTTTGGGATCGGTCCCGATCAGGTCAGGCCGCTGATGCCGGCGCTGGAGTTGATTGAGGCGGCGGAGCGGGCTGTCCCTTTCGGCGCGGAAACGCTGCTCAACATGCGGCGATGGTGGTTGCGCCTGATGCGCGAGAAAAAATCAGGCAAGGCGGTTTTTCAACGCAGCGACGGACGGATCTATTCTGTGTCGCACCGGCATATGCCGGCGATGGAAGGCTGGGTGGACACCTTCGAAGACATTACCGAGCGGCGCAACGCCGAGGAAAGAATTGCGCATATGGCGCGCCACGATACGCTGACCGGGCTGCCCAACCGCATGCACTTTCGCGAGCGGTTCGATAAGGCAGTCGCCGCCGTTGATCGGACCGGCGCGTTCGCGGTGCTCTGCCTGGACCTCGACAATTTCAAGATCGTCAACGACACGCTTGGTCATCAGGCCGGCGACTCGCTTCTGCAAATTGCAGCGAAGCGCATTCAGGCGGCGTTACGCAAGAACGACCTCGCAGCCCGTATCGGCGGTGATGAATTCGCGATCCTGCAACTCACCAAGGAGCAGCCATCGGCCGCGATCGCCCTCGCCAACCGCCTCGTGGAAGTCATGCAGGAGCCGATCATGATCGGCGAGCAGGAGGTGCTGGTGGGGGTCAGTGTCGGCATCGCTCAAGCTCCGGCCGACGGCGCTGACGCGGACACGCTTTTGAAAAACGCCGACCTGGCGCTTTATCGGTCGAAGGCGGACGGACGGGGAACTTATTGCCTGTTTACGCCACAGATGAACGTCACCATGCAGGCTCGCCGCGTGCTTGAGCTGGATTTGCGAAGCTCGTTGAGTACTGACGCGTTTGAACTTTTTTATCAGCCGATCATCGACATCGCGAGCAACAAGGTCACCAGCTTCGAAGCGCTGCTACGTTGGCACCATCCGCAACGCGGCCTGCTTTCGCCTGCAGAATTCATTCCGCTCGCTGAGAAAACCGGATTGATCGTACCGATCGGCGAATGGGTCCTGCGCGAAGCCTGCTCGCAGGCCGCAAAATGGCCACGCGACATTCACGTCGCGGTCAATCTGTCGCCGGCGCAGTTGAAGAGCGCGAACTTTTTACGATCGGTACTCGGCGCTTTGTCGTCCTCGCAATTGTCGCCAAAACGTCTCGAGCTGGAAATCACTGAATCGGTGCTGTTGCAGGACAGCGCCGCCGCCACGGCGATATTGCGGCAACTGCGCGACCTCGGCGTGACGATCTCCATGGACGATTTCGGCACCGGCTATTCGTCGCTCAGTTACCTGCGCAAGTTTCCGTTCGACAAGATTAAGATCGATCAGTCGTTTATTCGCGATCTCGCAAAAGGCGGGGATAGCCTTGCGATCGTCCACGCCGTCACCGGGCTGGGCAACAGTCTGGGAATTTCAACCATCGCCGAGGGCGTCGAAACGGCAGAACAACTCGATCGCCTCCGCGCGGCAGGTTGTACGGAAGCGCAGGGTTTTCTCTTCGGCGCCGCGAAGCCGCTTAACGAGGCGATTGGTCATCTGGACAGGAACCGGCAGCTCCGCGTCGTAGCTTAACGCGAGCCGTC
>DAIUEQ010000034.1:0-22926 GCA_036845025.1 Xanthobacteraceae bacterium
CCGGCGTCGATGATCGCCTTGTACTCTTCGTGCATGGCGTCGGCGCAGGCGTACAACAACTCCTCTTCGGACTTGTAATACTCGTTCGGCATGCGCGCGCAGCTTGCCGGAGCGATCGCGTTCATCCACGCGCCTTCGGTGGGCAAGCCGGCCGCCTTCAGCCCGGCCTTGAAATTGGCGATGTCGCGCTCGATCACCTTTTGGCCCTTGTATTTGACCGGGCCTTTGACCAGCGGACTGTGCTCGGTCATGAACTGCACCGGCAATCCGCAGCCGGATTGCGGATCGAGATAGGCATCCACGAATTTGGACATGTCGCGGCGCTCGCCCCAGTCGCCGACGACGAAGTCTTTTGGCGCCATGGGCGTCTTGGTGTGCGCCGAAAGTTTGGTGAACCAGAGGCCCTGGTTGACCACCTCAACGCCGGCGAGCCGCGGGATGATGTACGACCACCAGGCACCGTAATCGTACGCCCAGCCTACGGTGTGGCCGAGTTCGCCGTCATTGATGAGATCGACGCCGGCGTCCTTCTGCTTTTGAACGACTTCGGCCACGGAATTCTTAAGCTCGCCATCGAATTCAGCTTCGTTGAATTTCTCGCCGAGGGTCTTCTTCTGGCTCAATTCGAGAAGCCTGGGCGGGCGCGGCAGACTCCCCACATGCGTCGTTAGAATCCGATCGGCCATTTGTTCCTCCCAAATATTGATTAACAGCACGCCGATGCGCGCCGATTGCAGCAGAACACCGCTGGAGCACCATTTTTAGCAAAGCGCGCGCGACGTCGGCAAGGCAATCGTCGCGACTTCAGAGCGAGCAATGGCCCAAGCAAATCTCGAGCACCGAATGGGCAGGCGCCCGCCGCAAGTTTTTCAGACGCGCTTACCGTAAACTTTCGCCGGATCGAACGAAAGCGCTTCGCGGAATTCGAGGGTGACAGGCCCGGTTTTGCCGATGGGCACGGCCCGATAGAAGCACGAGCGTCGGCCGGTGTGACAGGCGCCGCCGGTTTGCTGGACCTTGATCCAGATCGCGTCCTGATCGCAGTCGATGCGCATCTCGACGACGCGTTGGAAGTGGCCGGAACTTTCGCCTTTTCTCCAGAGCTTGCCGCGCGACCTCGAGAAGTACCACGCCTCCCCGGTCGCAATGGTCTTCGCCAGCGCGTCCGCGTTCATGTGCGCGACCATCAGCACCGCCCCAGACTCTGCATCCGTAGCGACACAAGTGATAAGTCCGTCAGGACCGAACTTCGGTGTAAGCGCCGCGCCCTCCTCAAGGTCGGACGCATCACCCGGCAGCGCAAATGAAGTGTTCTCGGCCATGTTTAGAGCTTCGCTTCAGGGAGGGCCGGAGCCGGCACCGGGCGCCGCAAACTCTCGCATCCCGGCGATATGGACCCTATATAGTTCGGCAGCAAGTCGTTATCTTCGCTCACATCACGCGCGTCCATGCTCAACGACGTCTATAATCGCCGCATCATCGAGCTCGCGGGAACTATCCCGCGGATCGGGCGGCTCGCCGAACCGGACGCGACCGCGACCGCCGTTTCCAAATTGTGCGGATCGACGGTCACGGTCGATCTGAAGATGAACGGCGAAAAAGTAAGCGACTTCGCGCACGAGGTGAAGGCCTGCGCGCTCGGCCAGGCTTCATCCTCGATCATGGCGAGCAATGTTATCGGCTCCACGGCCAGCGAATTGCGTGCGCTGCGGGACGACATGCGCAAAATGCTCAAGGAAAACGGCGAACCTCCGGCGGCCGGTAAGTGGTCCGATATCGCGGTGCTCGAGCCGGTGCGTGATTACAAAGCGCGGCATGCATCCACCTTGCTCACCTTCGACGCGGTGGTCGATGCGATCAACCAGATCGAGGCAAAGCGCGCGAGCAAATCGGAAGCCACCGCTCACGCCCACTAAGGTCCGTCCAGCGATGGTGCTTGGTGATTTATTCGAGAAATCGAGCCGCGCTCCCCGGGTTGCCGGCCGCGGGATGATCAAGGCTTATCAATACACGCTTTCTCCGCTTGTCGGGTTCAACTGCCGGCATTTGCCGACGTGTTCCGACTACGCCGATCAGGCGATCGAGCGTTACGGCTTGTGGGCCGGCGGCTGGATGACGCTTGCGCGAGTGCTCCGTTGCCACCCTTGGGGAACGGCCGGTCTGGATTTCATTTGTGAATCCTTGCCGGCCGGAGCGTGCTGGTACATGCCCTGGCGCTATGGAAAATGGCGCGGCGGCAAAAAACGCGCCTGAACACACTTTGGCAGATTGCCGCCGCGCCCGCCGTAACTCCGCTCGGTTTTACTCACTCCGTCTTTTGTTGAAAGTTCGCGACTTGCTGCGCCGCAGGACCCGAACCGAGACGCGCGGCTTTTTGGTACCATTCGCGTGCTTTCGCCGCGTCGGCGGCGACGCCGACGGCGCCAAGCCGGCCAATGACCGCCGCATCGAAAGTCTGTGCGAGAGCCAGTGCGCCATCGGCGCTACCCGCCACGGCTGCGCGTTGCAGTAGGAGCCGGGCCGCGACAAAATCACCGTTATTCAGAGCATCCTGGCCACGTTTGAGCAGAATTGCGACTTCGGCCGGATCAAGATGCAAAGCCGCCGTCTGCGCCTCGGCTGGTGGTGCCTGCGGTACGGTCGCGGGCGGCGCAGCGACGAGCGGCGCAGCGACGGGCGGCGAAGCGGCGGGCGCCACGGCTGCGGTCAACCGGATTGGCGGCCGAGCTATCCATTCGAGGCGCAACCCCTTGCTGTCGGCAAGGCGATCGTCGGGCAACCTCAGATCGACCATCACGTTCATCGCGCCGACGTAATCACGCGGCGGTTTTATCTGCAGTCCTTCGAGTTGGTCGGCGTCGAGCCGCCACCCGCTAACCCCAAGCGCGCTTCCCGCCGAAAGCCGGCTATCGGGCGCCAGACCCGAAAGCACAATCGCGGCGCCCGCGCGGCTGCCGTCGATCTCGATGCCAACGGGCAGCATCTCATTTGTTTCGCCGCGATCGTCGCGCAACAACAAGCGCGGATCCGGCGTTGTGGCCGCCACTTGATCCTGCTTCCCGCCGCCAACGACGAGCGCCATGATGGCCGAGCCAAGAACTTCAGCGTTCGCGCCCGAACGGAGCAACGGCACCGTTACGATTGCACCCGCCGCAATGGCTGCAGCGCCGATCGCCGCACAGATGCGCAGCGCCAACCGCGCGCCACTTCGCTCTTTGCCGACCTTAATTGGCTCCGGCACCTTCTCGGGATCAAGCCGCCCTTGCCGCGGCAGCTCGCGCGCGGCCAAGTCACCGCTGAACCCGCGGCCTGCCGCGACCGGGCGGCGGCTGCGTGGCGGCCACTCGATCTTGGTGGCATCGGGAACGAGTGTGGCCATGCGCGCGTCGTCGCGTACCCAAGGCGGTGCGTATTTGATTGCTTCGTCGAGATTTGAGGCCTGCTGGACCGGAGAACTCATGATCGCCTCCCCTGTGCTTTCAAGCTCCGATAGTCACAACTGAAATTTTGCTTACGTTCACTCAGGGACGCTTTTGCGCCTGCCACTTCACAAACTCCTGAAACAATTGCTCGTTGTTGGCGCCGGTCTTGTCGGTCTTGCCCAAGCTACGCTGGGCCGCCAGAAATTGATTGAACTGCTCGCGCGATGCCGTCGCCGCGGCCGATTGCTGGGGCCGATTGTGGACCAGCCATTCTTCCGCCGCTGCGAACCGCGTCCAGCCCGGCACAACGGCCGCCAGATTGGTCTCGTGCCACTTGGGATGGCGTGGCGGCTTCTGCAGCTCGGCTAGCTTTGGAAAAAACGCATCGACAAACTTGGCGATGCGGTTGTAGCGCTCCGATTGACGCGGCCAGTTATAGGCGATCAGCACGGCGCCGACCGCGACCGTGCCGACGCTGGCGTTCGCGTCGACCATGTTCGGATAATCGTCGTGCTCAAGCGTCGCCGGCAAATAATCGTTTTGCAGTTGCTTGGCGAACGGCACTGGTAGAAACCGGAAGCCGTCGGCGGCTTTCAGCTTGCCCATCGAGCCCGCAGCCTTGCCGGCGATCAGAATGGTTGCGGCGATCTCGCCCGATTTGATCTTTTCGAACGCGTCGCCTTGGCCCATGTTGACTTCCTGGGCCTGGATGCCGAGGCGCTTGAAAATATTGCGCGTCGAAATCTGGCTGCCGCTGCCGGGATCGCTGAAGTTGACTTTCTTGCCGGCGAGTTGCTCGACCGACTCGATGCCGGAATCGGCGCGCACGACGATGTGCATTTCCTCGTTGAACAGTTTCGCGATGTAGACGATTTGGTCGTCGATATTGCCGATTTCGTTGGTTTCGCGAAATTCATTGAGAATGACCGATTGGGTAATTCCGAGATCGACGCCCTTTAGGAAGCGGACGTCGCGGATATTCTGGCCGCCGCCCTTGCCGATCACTGGCAAAACCCGGAAGTCGTCCCCGTTGTCGAGGACGGCGGACAGATCGTAGGCGATATTCAGATAGGTGCCGTTCGGATTGCCGGACACGATCGCAATCGTGTTGGCATTCAGACGTTCACCAATAGTGCCAAGATTAGGCTTATCCGGTATCGGCCGTGCGCCGACACCGCCGATGAATGCGAATTGTAGGGAAAAGGCTGCGGTCAACGCGACCGCGACCCATACGCAAAATACCTGATAAGGCCTAAGTGGCCGCCGCGAGCCTCCCCCCATGTGCACCCCGTGCAGCGGGCCCACGCTTTACGCCACACACACAACGCGTTTGCAGACCCACACCCATACCGACACCCCACCCCGCCGCGTTTCGAGCTTCACGTTTGATTATGATACGTGGGCCCCCCGCAGACTTGAGTCGAACGTCAGAAACCTTTCAGGCGGCGATATGATCGGGATTTGATGATTCTGCGGCGCGCGTGCCCCAATCTGGCGCAGCGTCGAAAAAAGCATTTGTTTACATCGCGTAATTGTGGCGAGTGAACAAGTAATCCACAGCTTGTCATCGCGTTTGTATAAGCTAAATATCGACAATCACGCTTACGCCGCACCGTAGGCAGCGAGTGAGCAGAGGGAGCTAACAATGGTCGCGCTGACCTTTCCCGACGGCGCGCGTCGGGACTATCCACCCCACTCCACCGGCCTCGATATCGCCAAAAGCATCTCGCCGTCGCTTGCCAAGCGCACGGTGGCGATGACGCTCGACGGCCAGATCGCCGACCTTTCCGACCCCATCGAGCGCGACGCAAAAATTGAATTTTTGAACCGCGACGACCCCCGCGTGCTTGAACTCATTCGCCATGACGCCGCGCACGTGCTGGCCGAAGCGGTGCAGAGCTTGTGGCCCGGAACCCAAGTCACCATTGGGCCGGTCATCGAAAATGGCTTCTACTACGATTTTTATCGCAATCAGCCATTCACGCCTGAAGACTTCGAAGCCATCGAAAAGAAAATGCGGGAGATCATCGCCCGCGACAAACCATTCACCAAAGAAGTCTGGTCGCGCGAACAAGCAAAGAAGGTCTTTCGCGACAGGGGCGAAATGTTCAAGGTCGAGCTGATCGACGCCATCCCGGAAGACCAGCAAATAAAGATCTACAAGCAAGGCGACTGGTTCGATCTCTGCCGCGGCCCGCACATGACGTCGACCGGCAAGGTGGGTGACGCCTTTAAGCTCCAGAAAGTCGCGGGCGCTTATTGGCGCGGCGATTCCAACCGCGAAATGCTGTCGCGCATTTATGGCACCGCATTTGCCAAGCGCGAGCAGCTCGACGCCTATCTGCATCAACTGGAAGAAGCTGAAAAACGCGATCATCGCCGGCTCGGCCGCGAGATGGATTTGTTTCATTTCCAGGAAGAGGCGCCGGGTTCGGTATTCTGGCACCCGAAGGGCTGGACGCTGTTTCAGACGTTGGAGAATTACATCCGCCGCCGCCAGACGGACGCCGGCTACGCCGAAGTCAACGCGCCGCAGCTTATCGATTCATCGCTGTGGGTCGCCTCCGGCCACATGGCGACATTCCGCGACGGCATGTTCTTGGTTGAGCCGCGCAAGGAGGACGAGCGCACCTACGTCATCAAGCCGATGAACTGCCCGGGTCATATTCAGATTTTCAAGAACGGCCTGAAGTCGTATCGCGACCTGCCTTTCAAGATCGCCGAGTTCGGCAAAGTGCACCGGTTCGAACCCTCGGGCGCGCTGCATGGACTGATGCGCGTGCGTGCCTTCACGCAGGACGACGCCCACATCTTCGTCACCGAGCAGCAGATCGCCGACGAAGTTCTCGCGGTCAACAATTTGATTCTCTCAATTTATCAGGACTTCGGCTTTGACGACGTGCGGATTAAATTCTCCGACCGTCCGGAAAAGCGGATCGGCGAAGACGCGGTCTGGGACAAGGCAGAAGCCGCGCTGATGCAGGCGCTCGAGACGTCGGGGCGGCCGTGGACGCTGAACAAAGGCGAAGGTGCGTTTTATGGGCCAAAGCTCGAATACGTGCTGCGCGACGCCATCGGCCGCGACTGGCAATGCGGCACGGTGCAAGTCGATCTCAACATGCCCGGCCGGCTTGGCGCCTTTTACATCGACGAACATTCCGACAAGGTCACGCCGGTCATGTTGCACCGGGCGATGTTCGGTTCACTCGAACGCTTTACCGGCATCATGATCGAGCACTATGCCGGCCATCTGCCGTTATGGCTTTCGCCGCTGCAAATCGTGGTTGCTACTATCACATCGGACGCGGACGCCTACGCCCGCGAGGCGATAGCGGCCGCGCGGCGG
Source organism: Xanthobacteraceae bacterium (assembly GCA_036845025.1). GTDB lineage: Bacteria > Pseudomonadota > Alphaproteobacteria > Rhizobiales > Xanthobacteraceae > BOG-931. The sequence goes on from DAIUEQ010000034.1 coordinate 6,769, forward strand.
CTGGGACTGCGTGTTGAGGGCGATCTTCGCAATGAGAAAATCAATTACAAAGTCCGCGAACACTCGCTGGCGAAAGTGCCGGTGCTGCTGGTGGTGGGAAAAAAGGAGGCGGCCGAACACACGGTTTCGATTCGCCGTCTGGGCAGCGATGAGCAGCGCGTGATCGCGCTCGACGCTGCTCTCGCCGCGCTCGCGCAGGAGGCCGTGCCGCCGGATATGAAGCGGTTGCAGAAAGCGGCATAGCGGATAGGAACAGCGATACGAAGCCGCGCCGAGCTAGCGCGCGAGTACCTGCACTTCCCCATCAACGCCCGCGATCACCTTGAAGTCGCGCTGAAACGCTTTGCCGCCATTGCGGGCGATGACGTGATAGTCGCCCTCGGCAAGCACCACCCGGGGAAAGGCTCCCATAGATTCCTTGATCACGTCGCCGCCAGGCGTCAGAACCGTCCACTGCGTATTGGCAAGCGCTTCCGCGCCCGGTTCGTTGACCAATTTGAGCGTAATGACCGCGGCACGGTGGTTCACCGAGATATCGGTGAGCTTGGCAGCTTGTACGTGGACGTCCGAACGCACCACTGAATTGCCGTCGCCGTAATTCGAGACGATGTAATACGTGCCTTGCGGCAGTAAGACCACGTCGCCGGTTATCACGTTCTGCGCAATCGGCCGCCGCTCCGTGGTGTCGAACTGACTGCCGTTGAAAATCTCGAACGAAATCTGTCCGGCGGGAATGCGCGCATCGCCCACGCGCCCCTCCAACCGAACGCCGCCCGCCGGGATATCGAAGACTTCGCGCACGGTGTCCGAGCGCAATTGCACCGCCTTTGCGGCGCTCGCAAGCCCGAGGCTTGCGTGAACGACGTAATTGCCCGGCGGCAGGACGAAGGTCGCCGCAGCCGCCTTCTCTTCTTTGATCAACCGGTAGATTCCGCCAGCGTCGGGTTTGGCCGCATAAACCCGCCAGACCAACGCGCCCGCGATGGCGGGTGCATCACGGCCGTAACGCGCAGAGAGAGCAAGCGCCACGTGCCCGGCGGGCACCATTGGCACAGCCTGCGCGAATGGGGCGGAGGGGGATGGTGCGGTAAGCCCGGGCCCAGGCGAGGTCCTTGGTGCAAGCGACGTAGGGCCAAGCGCGTCTGGTGAAATGAGGTTGCCGGTTTGTGCGAAAGCGCTGATTGGCGTGGCCGCCGCTAACGCCAGCATCGCCGCCCAAGCAATACGAAAACTAGGCTTGCTCCGCCCCACCATGGCGTTTTTCTTCATGTTAATAGCGGCAATTTCATGCCGCGTTTGCCGGTACAAAGGATCGGCGTGCGGGTCGATCAGCCCTTTACCGCCGGGCGTTTCACCATAATGTGCCAAGCACGTTGTTGCTGATAGTAGCTTGATGAATCATGGGTCGGGCGTCTCGCCCGCGCAAAAGGTTAAGAGGGCAAAGTGACTGTTGCAGACGTTGGCCCCAAACCACTTCAAGGCAAGCTGAGCCGACCCTTGATAGGGCTGGTCTTGGGTAGCGGCGCGGCGCGTGGCTTCGCTCATATCGGCGTCATTCAAGCATTGGCAGCTCAGGGAATCGTTCCCGACATTGTCGTCGGCACGTCGATCGGCGCTCTGGTCGGCGGCTGTTACGCCAATAATCAATTGGCAGAGCTGGAAAGCTGGTCGCGCTCGCTCACCTTGCGGCGAATCATCGGTTATCTCGACGTACGGATCGGCAGTTCCGGACTTATTGGCGGAAGCCGCCTAGCCAAACGACTAGTCGAGGCCGTCGGGCCGACTGCCATTGAAGACCTGCCGATTCGCTTCGCGGCAATCGCGACTGAGGTCGGCACCGGGCATGAAATCTGGCTCACCCGCGGCTCGTTGTCGCTCGCCATGCGGGCATCTTACGCACTCCCCGGACTTTTTCCCCCCGTACGGCTGGGCGGCCGATGGCTGGTGGACGGGGCATTGGTTAACCCGGTACCGGTGACAGCGGCGCGCGCATTTGGCGCGCGTGTGGTCATCGCGGTCAATCTCGACGCCGATCGCTTCGCCCGTGGCGCGACCATTGCGAGTCACGGATCTGACGCGAGCGATGACCCGCCGGATTCACCGCCGGCGCCGGCGCGCAAACATTTCTTCAACTTGCGCGGCATGTTTGGCGCCGAGCGCGCGCTGAAGCGTCAAATCTTCGCCGGCGACGTGCGGCCGGGCTTTTCCACGGTCATGATCGAAGCGTTTAACATCATGCAAGACCGACTCACCCGCATGCGCCTTGCCGGCGACCCGCCGGATGTCCACATCACGCCCCATATCGGGCACATCGGCTGGCTCGAATTTCATCGCGCGGCGGAAGCGATTGCGGCTGGCAAAGCCGCTACTGAAAAAGCTCTCGAGCCAATTCTTGAGACGATCGCTGCTCTCGGCTGACACCGGCTCCCAACGAGCGCCGGCCTTTATCAGTCAATCACTGGGATGGAGATAAGCGGGAGCAAGTTGTCTGGCACGTGAGCTGGCTCGTGGTGCAGGCCGACAAACAAACCGTGTTCGCCGTGGCATTCGTCTGCGGGGTGAAGGTGTTCGACGTTACAACACCATTCGGAAGCGGCGAGATCTGAGCCGAAGGAAGCAGACAGGCCGTTTGGCAACTCGCCGCCTGGGCGTTGCATGCCATCATGCAGTTAGTCGCCGTGGAGCTTTGCGCCAGGCGAATCTTGCCGCTTGCCATCGATGATGTCGCGCAAGCGCAAAGCGGCACTGCCAGCAGAAACGCCGTTAAGCCCCGCATGAGCCGCCTCCGTTGCCGCACTACCATAGCGCGTCACGCGGGGCGTGCGAAAGCAAAACTCCAGCCTCGCGATGCCTGGTCGGTGGCCGAAGCGCGCCGCGGAGTTTTAGAAATAAAAGCCCTATTTCTATGCGGTCTGGATGTAGTCTCGCATCGCCCGCGATTCGTGCTCCATTTCGTGCACGCGGTGCTTCACGACGTCGCCGATAGAGATAATGCCGATGAGCCTGCCCTGATCGACCACCGGCATGTGGCGAAACTTTCCGGTTGTCATCCGCTCCATGATGCTGGAGACCGCTTCACCTTCGTTGCAGGTCTCAACCTTCCGCGTCATCGTTCGACTCACCGGAAGATCGAGCGCGGCTACGCCGCCCTCCGCCAACCCTCGCACCACGTCGCGTTCGGAAATGATTCCGGCAATGCGGTGGTCGGCACCGAGGATGAGGGCCGCGCCAATGTGCCTTTCGGCGAGGAGCCGTGCCGCGTCTCCAAGCGTCGCACCTAAATCGATGGTGACAACGTCGCGGCCTTTGCGCGCGAGAATAATGCCAACGGTCATCGTAGCCTCCCTAACTCCGTGGATGCGACGCGAGTGCGATCGCAGCCCATGAGTTATGTTTTAGGTCGGCGCCGAGTTCCATCTGCGGGCGCTTTAATTGGCGGAACTGGACTTAACGTGACCGTTCCGTCCTCGCCTGCCTGCGTGCGTATTGCACCGCAGCATCGAGTCTCGCGTGGATCGCCCTAAAACCAGCGCTGACTCTCATAGCAACATAGCACAATCGCCGCGGGCATGGCAGGGCGAATTGAGATAGCGCAGTTGCGCTAAGCGGTGGGCTCCGACTCGATCGCGTGTTGCGGGATTAGCGGATCGAATGCGTCAAACAACAGCAAGCCCGCGACAAAGCCCCCGATGTGAGCTTGCCACGCAATTTCTTGTCCTTCTTCACCAATGGAGACGGTGCCGAGACCAACAAGCAAATTGAGTCCCATCCATGTGCCCAAGAAAATCAGAAACCTGGGATCGCGCAGCGTGGCCGCGAGCGATGACGCCGGTACGCGATACGCGGCGTTATTGGCTTCGCCTCGCCATAGGCCAAGCGGCCCGCCGTTTTGAAAAACAAAGCGCAGCGCCGCCGCCATCGCGCCGGAAATCGCCGCCGAAGCACCGATCATGGGCACCATTGCGCCCAGGTGCGTGATCAGGTGTGCGAACGCGCCGGCCGCGGCCACCACGAGCATGAAAGCGGTGTAACGCCATGCACCGAAACGCCGCGCCAGCGCAGTGCCAAACGGCAACAGCCACGCGAGATTAAGCCCGACGTGCAGCCAGTCGGCGTGAAGGAACGCGTAACTGAAAAAGCTCCACAAATCAGCGCCGAATCCCCCGTACAACGCGCGCAGGTCGTCGGCAGCGGGGTCATACCGGGCCGGGATAAATGCGAAGGTCAAGAGGACCCACTCGTCCTGTGCGTCCGTCAATACGAGCATACGCACGGCGTGGGCGATCAAAAGCGTGGCAATCGTCGCGAGCACGACCGGCGGCACATTGAAAATCGGCTCAGAGCGCTGTGTCACCGGACTCTTCTACTTAGTGGAGCTTTTGGATTTGACATTCGCTTCACGAACCGGCGGCTTCGCAGGTAGCGAATGTCGAATCCGCTCCACTAGCGTCTGGTCGAAATAGGCCGCGACTCTCACGGCGGCAAGCGCGGCTTGAGCGGGGACGCCGCAAGAGAAGAACACCGGAGAAAAACAAAGGGAGGGCGAGAGCCCTCCCTTTGCGGCTTGTTGTAGGACAACCGGCGCCGAATTCACGCCCCGGTCACGTCCTTCGCCTCCCCCGTCTCTTGCACTTGGCGCTGCGGCATAGACGACCGCGGCGCCTGCGGAATGTGAGCCGCACCCTAGCAGGCCTGCGTGCCGAGCCAAGGATCAACGTCTCGTTAACTTTAATTCAGCCCGGCCATCCGGGGATTCCCGGCGTCCCACCAAAGCGGCATGAGCCCTGCTGCTCTCGTTGCGGACATGCCTTAACGCCGAAAACGCGTCCCAATCCGGGACACGCGTGCATCGGCTCCAAGGCGCGACGGGAGCACGACGCCCCTTATGAAACACGCCTCTAGCCGTGAGCTCCATGCATATTGGGAGCAGCAGCGCGGAACACGCCCGGCGCCCGAACGCGGCGATATCGAGCCGGGGGCGATCCGCGGTGCGCTGAGCGACACATTTATCGTCGCGCTTAATCGCGGCGCCGGTTACCCGTTCCGTCTCGCTGGGACGCGTGTTTGCGCCCTATTTAATCGGGAGATGAAGGGCGAGTCCTTCCTCAGCCTTTGGACGCTCGCCAGCAGGCCGCTTGTATCGGGCTTGTTGACGGTCCTGACCGACGAATGCATCGGCACGGTTGCCGCCGTAACCGCGCAAAGCACCGATGGAGAGCACCTCGACCTCGAGCTGCTCTTGCTGCCGCTTGATGCCAATCGCCCGATGTTCGCTCGCGCGATAGGCGTGCTCGCCCCGCTAAAAGTTCCGCAGTGGCTAGGTACAAATACCATTGGCGGGCTCACTCTGGGCGGTCGGCGTCACATCGGAGCGGCGCTGGAACGAAATTTTCTGCCACGCTTCATGCTACCGCGGACCCGGCGCGGGCTGACAGTCTATGAGGGCGGCCGCATTTCGGCATCCACCAGCGCAAATGACCCGCGCTCGGCGTCCCAACCTAAAAAAAGCATCAACGAGCCGTTAACACCGGATCGGTAGGCTGCTGTCAGTGACGGCGGCAGATCTGCGGCATGGCGGTAGCTCAACAAAAACCTGCTTTACGCGCGCTCAGTGACGAGCGGCGCCGGTTTCAGCGCGTTAAAGTCGATTTGCTGGGGCGGTACATGCTCCCGGATCGGCGCGAGTTTCCGTGCCAAGTGATCAACATGTCGCCAGGCGGGATGGCGGTGATCGCGCCGGTCGGCGGAAAGCCGGGTGATCGGGTCATCGCCTATGTCGATCACTTAGGCCGGCTCGAGGGCCAAGTCGCGCGCACCTTTGACAACGGCTTTGCGATGACCATTGCCGCGACGGCGCGCAAGCGAGACAAGCTCGCCGCTCAATTAACTTGGCTAGCCAATCGCCACATCCTCGGCTTGCCGGAAGACCGGCGCCATGGCCGCTTCGCTCCACGCGATCCAGCGGCTCGCTTGATCATGCCCAATGGGCTGAATGTCGGTTGCCGCATCATCGACCTCTCGCAATCCGGCGCCGGCATTGCGAGCGATGAGCGGCCGGCGATCGGGGCGCTGGTTACGCTTGGCAAGGTGCAGGCGCGCGTCGTGCGCCACCTCGAAGACGGATTCGCAGTCGAGTTCACGCGGCTGCAGCATTCGGACTTTATCGAGGAAAATATCTGCGGCAGTTGACGGCGGCGCTCAAGTACGCCGCCGACAAGCGTTTCCAACCTGGCCGCCAATCCCTCGTTTGCGCTCAATCGAAATTGTTGCGCTTTCCCTCGCGGACATAAGCGACACAATCGGCGATGTGGCGCCGGCCGTGCGTCGGCTTGTCTTTGGCCAAGTGGGCAAACATCTGAATGGCAAAACCGCCGTCGAGGCTATCGGTGATTTGCCGCCGCCATGGGCGCCGGACAATTTGCGCCGTCATCCGGCGCGTCGTGCGCGGTTGGGTCATGATGTGGTCGGCAATTTTATACGCGCGCTCGATAAGTTTGGCGCGCGGCAGGATCTCATTGACCATGCCGTATTCAAGGGCGAGCTTGGCATCGATCGCCTGCCCCGTTAGCAGCGCGTAAGCGGCACGCTTCACGCCGAGTATTTCCTGAAAGCAGCTATGAATGCCATCGCCGGGCACCGAGCCGATGTCGTAATGCAGGTCGTAGATGATGGCATCGTCGGCGCATAAAGTGATATCGCACATCAGGCACATCTCGGTGTGGAAGCCGGGCCCGTTGATGATGCCGATGGTTGGTATTTCAAGATCGTTGACCAAAGAGCTGACGTTGATACGCCCGTCCTTGTAGGCGTACTCGTAAGCCCAGTACGCCAAGTCGTCTTGTTCCAATTTGAAACCCTCGGGATCAGCGTCCATCATGAACTCATCGCCTGAACCCGTGAAAATCAAAATTTCATTCTCGGGATCGGCGCCGACGGTCTTGAACATTTGTCCGACCGATCTGTGGTTCTCAACGCTGAGCTGAATCGGCCCCCCCTTGGTATGGGCCTCCACGAGAATGACGCCGTCTTCCCGGCGCGACATTTTGTAAAAATCCTTGAAGCGCTCCTTATAGTCCTCGAATTTCGGCGGCTGGATAAAATTGGCCAAAGACATAGTCGTTTCTCCTCCCTAAATCGTCGGTGAAAGACTAACAGGCGCTGTTGCGCGGCAGCAAGTTTGTGCCTGCGCGGCGCAGCCATGCGTGGGCCGGACGATCTCATACGTCAGGTGGGCGAGCGGCCAGGGTGGCGCGGCAACCGTCGCAGCGAGATCGGCGTTTCGTGCGGCAGCAACGCGGGTGCACCATCCGCATTCCGCAATCGCCACCACAGTTATTAGTTCAAATTTTATTCGAAGTTGAACAACTAAACTTTTAGATGATCTTCGCGAGAATCTGGTCGAGATTTTCTCAGTTGTTTAGCTGTCTTTACTTCAAATTGAAGCACTCAACTTAGCGGCACCGCAAAAGCTTTGTGAGAAATGTGATCCCAAGAAAAGGGAGTGGGGTCACATGGGCAGGGGTGCCAAAAAAACTCTCGCGCGCTGCGCGCTCGCAAGCTGCACTGCGCTTGCGCTGCTGGCGGCGCCGAATAGCGGTCGCGCCGAGGAGCGTCCTTTTTTCATTTCGATCGGCGACACGACAAAGGCGCCGATCGGCTGGGTCGAGTTCTGCGTCGAGTACGACCCGGAATGCAAGACCAAGCCGTCGCAACCGCGCGACGTCGTTTTTTCGGCGCAAGCCTGGAAGGATCTCGAGCGCATCAACCTGCACGTCAACAACCACATCAAACCGATGACCGACCTGGAGCATTGGGGCGTGGTGGAACGCTGGAATTATCCCGATGACGGCTATGGCGACTGCGAGGACTATGTGTTGGCCAAACGGCGCATGCTGATACAGGCCGGCTGGCCGCGCGAAGCGCTGCTGATCACCGTCGTGCGCGACAAGCACGGTGACGGGCACGCGGTCCTGACAGTCAAGTTCGATAAGGGCGAATTCATCCTCGATAACCAGAACGATCAAATCTTGCCGTGGTCGGACACCGGTTACCGTTTCGTCAAGCGGCAGTCGCAGACGGATCCCAACCTTTGGGTCTCGCTCGGCGAACCGCGTGCCGCGCCGGCGACTGCGACCTCGCGCTGAAAACGAGACGAAAGGAGTTTGCGAGCCCGGTCACGTCCCCACCCCTCCCCGTCCCCAGACCGGGTTCGCGCGGCCGGCTCTCCCCCAGGAGCCGGCCGCACCTTTTTTGGTAAGAGCGATCGAACCCCATCACACGCATAGCAGAACTCCGTTTGCGCATAGGTCGCGCGCCAGAGGTCGCTGAACGGTTTGTGAGTTGTCTCCTCCGTTCAGTTCGTTATGTTGCGGCGCACAGCGCGAACAGCCGGGGTGACGACTTTAGCCTTCCATTCAAGCTTGGATGGAAGCGTGTTGGGGAGCCGTGTCGAATGACCGCTATTGTCCGCATCGCATTGCGGCGCCCCTACACCTTTGTCGTCTTGGCTCTTCTCCTCCTCATTATCGGGCCGCTCGCAGCGTCCCGAACGCCGGTCGATATATTTCCTGAAATTCGCATCCCGGTCATCGCGGTCATTTGGCAATACACCGGCTTGCCGCCGGAGGAGATGGCCGGCCGGATGGTCACGCAGTTTCAGCGCACGCTGACCACGACCGTCAACGACATCGAGCACATTGAAGCCACGAATTACACCGGCATCGGCATTGTTAAGATCTTCCTGCAGCCCGGTGCGGATGTCCGCACCGCCAACGCCCAGGTCACCTCGGTCTCACAGACCCTGCTCAAGCAGATGCCGCCCGGTTCGACGCCGCCGCTGATACTTCTCTACAACGCGTCGACCGTACCGATTATTCAGCTTGCACTGTCAGGTAAGGGGCTCCCCGAACAGGCGCTGTTCGACCTCGGACTTAACTTTGTCCGCGTTCCCATCGTCACTGTTCCGGGCGCGGCCATGCCTTATCCCTTTGGCGGCAAATTCCGCCAAGTCCAGATCGACGTTAATCCGGATGCGATGCGCGCCCGCGGCCTGTCCGCCCAGGACGTCGCCGTCGCGTTCGCACAGCAAAACCTGATCACGCCCGTCGGCACCGAAAAAATCGGCACGTTCGAATACGCGATCAATCTCAACGACGCCGTCCCGATCGTGAAAAAGATGGGAGATCTGCCGATCAAGACCGTCAACGGGGCGATGGTTTACGTTCGCGACATCGCCCAAGTGCGTGACGGCAATCCGCCGCAGCAGAACATCGTACACGTCGACGGCAATCGCTCCGTGCTGATGTTCGTGCTTAAGAACGGTGCGGTATCGACGCTTGCGATCATCGACGGCGTAAAGCAAAAAATGCAGGAGATGAAGAAGACCCTGCCGAGCGCGCTTACGCTGACCGCGATCGGCGATCAGTCGATATTCATCAAGGCCGCGATCGGCGGCGTCATCCGCGAGGGGATCATTGCTGCGGCGCTGACCAGCGTTATGATTCTATTGTTCCTCGGCAGCTTCCGCTCGACTCTGATCATCGCGACATCGATCCCATTGTCGGTGCTTGGCTCGATCGCCACGCTTTGGGCGCTGGGCGAAACGCTCAACATCATGACCTTGGGCGGGCTCGCGCTTGCCGTCGGCATTCTGGTCGACGAAGCCACCGTGACAATCGAAAACATCAATTGGCACCTCGAACAAGGCAAGGAGGTTGAGACCGCGATCCTCGACGGCGCCGAGCAGATCGTGACGCCTGCTTTTGTGTCGTTATTGTGCATCTGCATCGTGTTCGTGCCGATGTTCTTTTTGACCGGCGTGCCGCGCTTTCTGTTCGTCCCGCTCGCCGAAGCGGTCATGTCGGCGATGGTGTGGTCGTTCATTCTCTCGCGCACGCTGGTGCCGACCATGGCGAAATACATGCTGACCCGCCACCACGACACCGATGGCCCACCGCCGCCGACGCGCAATCCGCTGGTCATGGTGCAACGCGCTTTCGAAACCGGCTTCGAGCGCTTCCGCCTCGCCTACCGTGAGCTGTTGACGATGGCGTTGCGGCGCCGTGCGGTGTTCGTGACCTGTTTCGTCGCCCTCATTGTCGGGACGTTCGCGCTTGCGCCCTATCTCGGCACCGATTTCTTCCCGTCGGTCGACGGCGGACGCATCTTGATGCACGTGCGTCTGACGGTCGGAACCCGCGTCGAAGAAAGCGCGCGGCAATTCGCCGAGATTGAAAAGGTGGTCCGCCAGATTATTCCGCATGAAGAGCTGGCGACACTGGTCGACAACATTGGCTTCCCGGTAAGCGGCATCAACACCACCTACAACAACACCGGAACAATTGGATCCGCCGACGGCGAAATTCAGATCGGGTTGAGCGAAGATCACAAACCGACGGCGGATTATGTTCGCGCGATGCGTGAGGAACTCCCTGCCCGTTTCCCGGGCGTGACGTTCTCGTTCCTGCCGGCTGACATCGTCAGTCAAATTCTCAATTTCGGCGCGCCGGCGCCGATCGACATCCAGATTCGCGGGCCGAAGCTTCACGAAAACTACGCCTATGCGCAGGATGTGTTGCGCCGCCTACGCCACATTCCGGGATTGGTGGACGCGCGAATTCAGCAGTCGCTTAGCGAACCGGCCTTCGATGTCGACGTCGACCGCACTCGCGCCAAATATGTCGGCATCAGCGAAAGCGACGTGACCAACAGCATGGTGGTCAATCTCGCCGGATCGAGCCAGGTGCAGCCGACCTTTTGGCTCAACCCGGACAACGGCGTGAACTACTCGATCGTGATGCAGACGCCGCAATACCAAGTCGACTCGCTCAACGCGCTGCAGAACCTGCCGATCACGGCCAACGGAGCGGCGCCGCAGGTGCTCGGCGCAATCGCCGATTTCAAGCGCCGCATGATCCCTGCTGTCTATTCGCAATACAACGTTCAGCCCCTCATCCAGATTTACGGCACGACGCAGGGACGCGATCTCGGCGCCGTCGCCGCCGACGTACAGAAGGTTCTCGACGAAACCGCCAAGGATGCGCCGAAGACGGCTCAGGTGCTCATGCTCGGCCAAGTCAAGACCATGAACAGTTCGTTCTCCGGTTTGATCTTTGGTCTCGCCGCCGCTGTGGTTCTCATTTACCTGCTGATCGTCGTCAACTTTCAGTCCTGGACCGATCCATTCGTCATCATCACCGCGTTGCCTGCGGCGCTCGCCGGCATCGTGTGGATGCTGTTTGCCACCGGCACGACGCTGTCGGTGCCGGCGCTTACCGGCGCCATCATGTGTATGGGCGTCGCCACCGCCAACAGCGTACTTGTCATCAGCTTTGCCAAGGAGCGCCTTGACGAGCACGGCGATGCGGTCGCCGCCGCCATTGAAGCCGGCTTTGTCCGGCTCCGCCCGGTGGTCATGACCGCGCTCGCCATGATCATTGGCATGCTGCCAATGGCGCTCGGCTTTGGCGAAGGCGGCGAACAGAACGCGCCGCTGGGCCGTGCGGTCGTCGGCGGGCTGTGTTTCGCAACCGTGGCAACTCTGATATTCGTACCTGTCGTGTTCAGCATCATTCATCAACGCCGCGGTTCGGTGGGCGCCCGCGTCATCGGAGAGCCGCAGCATGCCGCCTGAGTCCCGATCGCCCGGCGTGTCCCGCCGAGGACTCTATATCGCGGGCCTATCCGCCGGCGTTATCGCCGTGCTGATCGTCGTCTTCGGTATTACGACGCGCAAGGTTGCGGATGCCAAGCTCCGGGAATGGACCGAGAATCAGGCGGTGCCGACCGTGAACGTCGCGGCACCCGATACGCGCGGGAAAATGACGACATTCAGCCTTCCAGGGCGATTGGAGGCCTATATCCAGGCGCAAATCTACGCCCGGGTCACCGGCTACGTGAAAGACTGGAAAGCCGACATCGGCACCCCGGTGAAGTCCGGCCAGTTGCTCGCCGAACTCGATGCGCCCGATCTGGACCAGCAGATCATGCAGGCTGAAGCCAACTTGGCGAGCGCCAAGGCCAACTCGGTGCTTTCGGATATGACGCTGACGCGCGGCCAGTCGTTGATCAAGACCTACGCCATCTCGCAGCAGGATCTCGACCAGCGCTCCGCCGATGCCTCGAACAAACAAGGGCTCGTCCGCGCCGCGCAAGCCAATCTCGATCGCCTGCGCGTGCTTGAACAATATAAGCGGTTGGTCGCGCCATTCGATGGACTGGTTACTGCGCGCACGACAGACATCGGCGCATTGATCAACGCGGGCGGTGGCGGACCGCCGATGTTCGTCGTCTCGGAAACGAGCAAATTGCGCGTCTATGTCAACGTCCCGCAGAATTATGTGCCCAGTATTCCGGTCGGCACTCACGCACAGATCACAGTGCCCGAATATCCCGGGCGGGCGTTTCCAGCGACGGTTGAAGCTTCAGCGCAGTCCGTCGATGTGACCTCGAGCACGACACGCATGCAGCTCGTGGTCGATAATTCCAAGGGCGAACTGATGACCGGCGATTTTACCAACATCACGTTCGATCTCCCGCACCCTGAGATCGCCGTGAACGTGCCGGCAAGTGCTCTGATCTTCAACGAGCGCGGATTGCAAGTCGCGACCGTCAGCAGTGAGGGGCGCATCGTTCTCAAGCAAGTCACGATATCGCGGGATTTAGGCAACGAAGTCGAAATCGAATCGGGCATCGCCTCCGACGATCGCGTGGTCACGAACCCGCCGGACGGAATCGTCACCGGCGACAAAGTCCACGTTGCCGGCGCGGCCGGCAGTCCAGGACAGCCGGAGACGGCCGAGGCGAAATAACAGTGCGCCGCAAGTCGCGGGTGCGGCGACTGTCATCCGACCGGTTTCATTCCCTTAGCAAAGCGCTTGAAATTGCGGACGTAGAAATCCGCGCCGGCGGCGATCGCGGCGGCGGCCTTGTCATCGAGCGTGCGAATGGCGCGCGCCGGCGCACCCACAATCAGGGACTTCTCCGGAAACGATTTGCCTTCGGTGATGAGCGCGCCTGCGCCCACGAGGCTATGGGCGCCGATCCGCGCGCCGTTGAGAATTATTGCGCCCATGCCGATCAAGCTTTGCGCGCCGATGCTGCAGCCGTGCAAAATAACGTTGTGGCCAATGACGCAATCCGGGCCGATGGTGATCGGAAACCCCAAATCGGTGTGCAGCGTGCTGTTGTCTTGAATCTGCGAACGCTCGCCGAGCTCGATCCATTCGTTATCACCGCGTAGCACGGCGCCGAACCACACGCTGCAGTCCGTTTTCAACCGTACTCTGCCGATGACCGTCGCGCTTGGCGCGACCCAATAGCGGCCCTCCTCCGGCAGGTCCGGCTTTTGTCCATCGAGTTCATAAATCATGCGGGCTTCTCATTTCCGCGCGCAAAATTCGCCTTCGCTGAAAACGCGTATCGCATTCGCTGATAATTCGAAAGCGCAAAGACCGCGCGGCGGAGGCAAGCCAGCCGCGGAATCAATCGGCAATCGCGTTGTCAAACGCTGAGCAGGGCTTGTAGCGCTGTGACGACGATTGTTCCCGACATGAAGCTCCACATGCCGGCGATCGCGGTAGCCAACATGACGAACTCAACGCGCCGCCGCTCCACGCGGCGTCCGCGCAGTGAATTGCGCATGATCAGGAAAGGCGCGGAGAAAATAAGCAGCGGCACCGCCGCGAGGCGCGACGGCATCGGTCCCATCTGCAAAAGCCGAAAGGTGGGAAAATGAGCGCCGTAGAGTCGGTACCCGGACGCGCACAAGCCGGCCACGGCAAAACCAATGGCTAGCGCGAACAAGGATGTGATGGAGTCGGATGAAGCCGTCGCCTGGATCGCGTCGAACATTTCGCAGGGCCCCCGGTGTACGGAAAGCCATCGCAAAGCCCGGCGTCCGCCGCCACGGGATGATTAAGAAAGGGTTAACGGGGGAGCCCATTGGCGCGTGCCATACTCGGCGGCGATTCGCCTTGGGTTACAGAGCGGCCGATGTCTGCACGCACGACTTTCGAACTGCGATTGCGGCGCCAAACGCGCGATTTGCGATTGCGACGCCAAACGCGCAGCCTGATCCTGCCGTTGGTGCTGTTCTTTGTGATGCTGGCGGTGACTGCGACCTTCGTCGCCTACGTGCTGTGGCCGACATGGCCGAAAGTCGAAACGCCGCTTGATAGTCCCTCGCTCCCGGTCGTCGTTGCCGGCGTCCTCTTCAATGTGCCGCCCGCGGCCATTCGCGCCTCGGTACAGCGGCAACCCGGAGCGCATGAGCGGATCGACCTCGTCCTGCTTTGGCCGTCCTTGACGCCGCCACCGTCCGACAGAACCGCAAGCGCGGATGTGTCCGCATTGAGTGACGGCAAGGCTGCCCCGCCAAACAACAGTAATGACCGCTTGTTCGTGACCATTGCAGCCTTGGGCAACGTATTGCCACCGGCGGAACGGATGCGCAGTGTTTATCCGCGCTATTTCGAGAGCCGCGCATTGCCGGCCGATGACGGACTGGCCGTCCTACAGTTCCGCGCTGGCACACCCTATGAAGGCGAAGACCTGATTTACCCGGCGGACGAACCAGAGCACTTTTTCGCCCGCTGCACGCGCGAAACCGTTCGCCAAGTGCCCGCGACATGCATTTACGAACGCCTGCTAGATGGGGCGGAGATGACGCTTCGGTTTCCACGCGCGTGGCTGCAGGATTGGCGCGGCGTGGTTGCCGGTTTCGACCGGCTGGCCTCGCAGTTGCATCAGCAGGCTGAAGGGACTGAACGGAAGAAAGAGGAACAGTGACGTTTCACTGTCGGCGCGCAGCCAAACGGTCGCTACGCCGGCGTTGCTAATCCAGGTCGGTACTCAAAATCGCCATCTGGAAATTATACGAGCGCTCGTCGTCCTCATCGTCAACGAACAGCACGCCGATAAACTCCTCTCCGACATAGACTTCGGCGGAGTCGTCCTTTTTCGGGCGCGGCACCACGCGGAGCTGCGGATTGCCGAACAGCTTCTTCAGATACGCGTCGAGCTTTTTAACTTCTTGAAGGTCCACTGCCATCTCCTCAGATGGTGCAAAGGGCTTTGCCGCGAGCGACTATCCTGAGCGGTAAAATCAGGTATTAGCAAAAACGCGTTGGCGCCCTAGCACGCGATAATAGTGACGATCAAACGCCTTCGGGAAACATCTGATCCATCGTGCGGGCCGGATCAGGACAGCCGGCCTGTCCAACGACCTTCGCCGGCACCCCAGCCACGGTGACATTGTTCGGAACCGGCTTGATCACGACGGAGCCGGCGGCGATGCGGGCGCAGTGACCGACTTCGATGTTTCCAAGGATTTTGGCGCCTGCTCCGATCATAACGCCGTAACGTATCTTCGGATGGCGGTCTTCCCACTCCTTGCCGGTACCGCCCAGCGTCACGTCGTGCAGCATTGAAACGTCGTCGCCGATTTCCGCGGTCTCGCCGACAACGAGGCCGGTCGCGTGGTCAAGGAAAATGCCGCGCCCGATCTTCGCCGCCGGATGGATGTCGCATTGGAAGACCGCCGACATCCGGCTCTGCAGGTAGAGCGCAAAATCACGGCGACCCTTTTGCCACAGCCAATGCATCAATCGATGCGTCGCGATGGCCTGAAAACCCTTGTAATAGAGCACCGGTTCAATGATGCGGTGCGTTGCCGGATCGCGATCGGCCGTCGCCATCAAGTCGGCCCGGAACGCGTCACCAATCGCGGGGACTTCGCGGAGCGCATCGGAATAGGCTTGCCGGATGAGCTCACCCGAAAGGGCCGCATGGTCGAGCCGTTCCGCAAGCCGATAGACAATGGCCTCCTCCAGCGCGTCACGGTGCAAAATCGTAGAATAGATGAAGGTGGCGAGCGCTGGCTCTTTGCGCACAATTTCTTCGGCTTCGCGGCGGATGCGAGTCCATACCGGATCGAGCTTATCGAGCGCCGGCGTAGCTTGAGATTGTGCCATAAGGCCTCCCGGAGGAAGATTTTAGCATATTGGTGCGGCGCAAGACAAAAACCAGAGGGTGCGGTAGGCCCTTCACGGTCAATGGCTTACCTGTAAATCGGCCGCCGGCTTAGTTCTCGGCCACTGGACCAGCCGAATCTTCGGCCTGCCGGTCTAAAAAACTCAAAAACGCGATTTTGAACCTCCG
>DAIUEQ010000035.1:0-21632 GCA_036845025.1 Xanthobacteraceae bacterium
CACATCGCTCGCCAGCTATCGCCAACCAGCGCCGGATCGGGCGGCAGGCACATCAAGCTGAAAAAGAAGAAGGCCCACTCAAGTCCGGCTTTGGTCAGAAACGCGCCGCCCATATAGTGCGCGTCGTCGGCGTACCGGTCGTCGGTCGAACAAAGCGTGACGATGGCTTTGAGGGCCGGGGGACGGCGCGCCGCGATCTGAAGCCCGTTAAACCCGCCCCAAGAAATTCCCATCATGCCGACCGCGCCATTGCACCACGGCTGAGCTGCCAGCCACGCGATGATCTCCACGCCGTCGTCTTGTTCCTGCGTGGCGTATTCGTCGAACAGCAGGCCGGTCGACTCGCCGCTGCCGCGAAGATCGACGCGCACGCCCGCGTAGCCGTGGCCCGCGAGATAGGGATGGGTTAGTGCGTCCCGCTCGTAGGTGCCGTCGCGCTTGCGATAAGGGAGATACTCCAGAATTGCCGGCACTGGATTTTGCTCAGCATCCTCGGGCAGCCAGATCCGGGCCGCGAGCTTGGTGCCGTCTTTCAATGGGATCAAAGTGTGCTCGATGACCCGCACAGTTCTGGGAAAGGTCGTGACAATCACAAGGAATACTCCGTCGGCAAAAGTCGGGGAGCAAAGATAAGAAAAGTCACCCGCCGTGTTTCTTGACCAGACCCCAGATCACGGCATCAAAGCTGTAAGGTCCGGCGCCGGCCGAAATGACGACGATCAGCATGAAGATGTAGAGGACTTCGGGCAGGTAGAGCCAATCGTCGATGCGGTCCGCTTCATCGATCGGCTTGTACATTTCGATTCGCTGCTTCCCGGACGTGACGGTGGCAACGAGGATAACGACGAGCAGGCCTAGCGCAGCGAGCGGGGCCAACAGCCCGATAACGACCGCGCCGCCGGCGGAGAATTCGACCAGCGGCACCCACCATTGGTTAAACCCGACCGCATGAACGCCGAGACTCTTTAGTTCTTCGGCGAACGTGCGATGGCGTTCCGCGTTGAACAGCTTGTGAAATCCGGACAGAAAAAAGAATGCCCCAACCGCGATGCGATTAAGCGTGAGGGCGATGTCGGTCCAGCCGACGCCGTTGAACAAGATGTCAATCATTGTTGCCTTTCCGACGGATCGGGTGGCCGCGGGTTCAGGGAGCGACCGGTTTAAAAACCATCAAATAAAAAATCACCATTACGGCGGGAAACGCCAAGCATCCCAAAATAAGCCAATATTGATCCAGTCTCCAGTATCGCGCGGGAAGCGGTTCGCCGTTTTCTAATGCCTGCTTGGCCATATCGCGCATTTTGATTTGCATCCATACGACCGGTAGCCAGCAGGCGCCCGCAAAAACGTAAACGGCAAGAGCGCCTTTAATCCAAAGCGTATTCCACCCAAAACCGCCCGAATACGTCAGGGCGACCCCGGTTAGAAGCTGAAGAACGACGGCAGGCGTCGTGAAGATCCAATCCGCGATCACGACGTGCCGTGCGGCAAAATAGATGTCCGGGACATTTTTACGCCGATTGGCCATGAACATGAAGAAGGCGCTGCCGACGCCGGTGCCAAAAAGTACTGTGGCGCTGATGATGTGAATCCATTTGAGAAGAAGGTAGTCCATGGCCTATTGATAGAAGGATGGTCGCGCCGATTACAGAACAATCGAGAGCCGACGTCTGGTTTGCTTATGACGGCGATTGCCCGATTTGCACCAGAGCGGCGCAATATCTGCGTATCAAAGAAAGCGTCGGCAATCTTAAGCTGGTCAACGCTCGCGACAATCGCGAGCATCCTTTCATCCAAGAGATCAATAACCGTGGTCTTAATCTAGACGACGGCATGGTGCTCAAATTTCGCGACGTTTGCTATCACGGAGAAGACGCGCTCCATATGATGGCGCTGCTGGGCAGCAATAATGGTTGGTTCAATCGATTGAACGCGGTTCTGTTCAGCTCAAAACCGCTTGCGAGATTTTGCTATCCGGCCATGCGGGGCGTTCGCAATATTCTTTTGCGGATGAAAGGCGTTGAAAAAATCCGGAACCTTCCAGCGGAGCATACGGTCGGCGAGCCGATATTCAAAAGCGTCTTCGGTAAAGACTGGAATTCGCTACCCGCAGTCATCAAGGACCATTACCGCGTCCGTCCTTACAGCGATGACGTTGTCGTTATCAAAGGCGCGCTTGATATCAAGGTCTCACGGTTCATGAGCCTCATAGCGCGGATAACCCACATGCTGGTGCCGTACTCAGGGTTGGGCATTCCCACGACGGTGACATTCAGGAGCGGCAAGGATTCTGATGCTTTTCATTACGACCGCGTTTTTCATTTTCCGGACCAAGGCGATATTCGGTTTCGCTCGCGTATGGAATGGATGGGGGGCAACGAGCTCATTGAATTCATGGGCTTTGGCATCGGCTGGCGAACCGCCTGCGAATGGAATGGCAACACCGTCATTTTCAAGCATCGAGGATTTGTCTGGCGATTGCTTGGAATACTTATCCCGTTGCCCTTGACGCTGGTCATGGGTGAGGCTTCGGCCGAAGAGAAGCCTATTTCAGACGCGGCCTTCAGTATGTGGACGCATATCAATCATCCGCTGTTCGGCGAAGCGCTCAGGTATGCGGGAACGTTCGAGATAATCGAAACGTCATGCAAAGAGCAGTTCTGATCCTTGGCGGGTATGGAAATTTTGGCAAGCGCATCGCAAGTGCGCTCGTTAAAACGGGTGTCTCAGTTATCGTTGCTGGGCGAGACCAGGAAAAGGCCGAAGCGCTTGTTCGCTCGCTGCCGGGAAATTTGGCGTCGGCAGCGTGCTTTGACGCGCGGCGCGATCTGGACACTCAACTTAAAACACTGAAGCCGGCCGTAGTCGTCAATACGTGCGGGCCGTTCCAAAATAGCGACTACGGCATTGCTGAAAGCTGTATACGCTGTGGCACTCATTACATCGACCTTGCGGATGGACGCGACTTTGTTGCGGGTATTGCGACGCTCGATCGCTCCGCCAAGGAAGCGGGCGTGGCGGTGGTCGCAGGCGCCAGTACCGTTCCCGGCCTCTCTTCGGCTGTGATTGAGCATTTCAAATCCGAATTCTCGGAAATTTCATCCCTGAAATACGGCATTAGCCCAGGTCAGAAAGCCGAGCGAGGCCTCGCCACCACGCAAGGCATCCTTAGTTATGTCGGCAGACCGTTAAGACCATTTGTCGGACAGGTTGGACCGACCTATGGCTGGCAAGACATTTACCGGCAGCCATACCCGGAAATCGGCAAACGCTGGATGGCTAATTGCGATGTGCCGGACCTCGATTTATTGCCGCCACGCTATGGCATCAAATCTATTCGGTTTTCTGCTGGGCTCGAACTCGGCTTCATGCACCTCGGATTATGGGCATTGTCTTGGTTGGTACGACTAGGTTTTCCGATTGATCTTCCGCGCCATGCAAAGCTTCTTCTAAAAATCAGCGATGCGTTTGACGCAGTGGGATCGGCTGCAGGTGGGATGCATATGATTCTGCGCGGAAAGAGCCTGCAAGGAAAAAACTACGAGCGGCGCTGGTTTATTATTGCGCACGATGGTCAAGGCCCGCACATCCCGACAATTCCGGCGATAGTGCTGGCTGAAAAACTGGCTCGAGGCGAGCTGGATGTGCGAGGCGCTCTGCCTTGCGTTGGCTTGGTTTTGTTGGAGGAGTATTTGGCGCGAATGCGAGAGTACAACGTGGTCACGCATTCCGAAGTTAGTGGCTGGGGCAACTAGAACTCGAACCTAAATTCTCGCAATCGCGCAGAGTTATGGTCAGCGCTCTGTCTCGCTCCGGACAAGTCCCCGGTGCCGCAGGGTCCGGAGCCGTAGCTTGACATCCTTCTGCGTTAGATCTGTGCGCTCCGAAGGCCACGGCTTTCCATGGCGGGGTGCCGGCGGAAAATCTGCCTTCGCCGGCGACGACCGATCGAGCGATTCCAGCACATCCAAATCGACCGCTCGGTAAGGCTCGTGAGGTGCAAGGAGCGGGGCATTTTCCGGATGCATGATAGCTTCATCTGTTTGCTGATTCGATGTTCTGTACCTGCGCCAGGCATCGTCGGGATGCTCTGAGAGGCGCGGAGCGCGCTTCACACTGGCGATTTTTCCGAGAAGCGCCATCATCGCAGCGGCGATCCCCAGCGCCAACGCCAGCAGAGAAAACAACAGTCGCGTCGATGGCGTTGGCGTCGTCGTGGCTACCTCGGGACGCGCCGGCGCCAGCCCGTCACGGGAGGCATCAAGTTTAGACTGCATTGTTGCAACACGGGCCGGGCGTGCCGGTTTGGCGTCTTCGTCTGGCGTTACGTTCGCCGTTTGAGGACGGCCCATGTGCTCGGCCATGTCCGCCTCCGCTACCGGTGTCGTATCGACCGCCGGCGGAGTGATCGGTTTGACGCTAAGCACCTTTAAACGCGGCGCAACCTGAGTGCTGGCGGTTTCGTCGGCGTCGCTTGCCTCGTCCGCCGTTTGCGGCGTTGCGGCAGACGGCGATCGGGAGACCGCGGCCGAAGGTGCCGACTCCGAAGCTGCGGCGCGGGACTCGGACGCAACGCGGGCCGCAAGCGGCACGATCGCGTGCCGGTACCAGCATCGGCGGTGATTCACCGGGTCGACGCGGTAATACCAATGCTGCCCTGCGGGCGCGGCGGCGCCAGGAGCGCCAGCGCAATTATCGGCGGCGACGGCGTTGTTTGTTAGCAGGCCGGCGCCGATCCCGGTCAGAAGCAGTTGAGCAACTACCGCAATACATGCGGCCGCACGCGGCACTTTCGACATACCCCTCCACCCCAGTGGCTAGCTTATTGAACCCCCCGGGGTGGGCGCAAATCGGGCAATTCGAGTGCATTATTGTGCCCGGCCAAAAATCCGCGGGCGGCCCGCAGCAGCGCGCTTTAGGGCGGAAAAATCGATTGGGACAGGGCAATCCCGATTGGCTGGGGAACTAGGATTCGAACCTAGATTCTCGGAGTCAGAGTCCGATGTTCTACCGTTGAACTATTCCCCAAAGGCTTGAGGCGTTTATACTTTTGCCGTTTGCCGAAACTTCTCGGCCTCGGTATAGCCGCATTATCAGAAAAGCGCCACCGGCTGTGGCGGCGGGTATTTCGATGCCAAAAGTGGATATCGGGGGCGCGACTTCGGACAAGCCGATCAGCGCGCGGCCGAAGGCCGCCGTTACCGCGAAAATTCTTGCTTCCGGCCGCCGAACCCGAACAACACGGTCGCGATGCAAACGATGCTGCAGGCGGCCGAGAACAAAAACACCGAGCGCGGTGAACCGTGATCGAGCATCATGCCGTAAATGGTCGGCGCGATCATGGAGCCGATGTTGAATCCCGAGGAGACGAAGCCGAAGACGCGGCCGAATGCACCGGCTGGCGTCGCGGCGCGCACAAGCATATCGCGCGAGGGGCTGGCGATGCCGCCGAACAGGCCTGACAGCGACATCATCAAGACGAGCATAAAGGAATTAAAGTCGACCAGCCCGACCATCGCGGTGACGACGCCGGCGAGCGCTAACCCAAGCGCGGCGACCGTGGCGTGGCGGGTGGTGCGTGCGGCAAGCATGCCGCCGGCAAGGACGCCAAGGGCGCTGAACAATAACGCCCCTGTCAGTGACACGTTCGCGAGCGTGCCCGGTGTGCCGTAAAGCGCCGCGAGCGCGACGACCAGAAAGTTGCTCAAGCCTCCCATCAGCGAAAGCAGGATAAAGAAACAAAGGCTGAGCAGGATCGGCGCCGAGAATAGGAGCCGCCAGCCGTGGTCGCCCGTGGGGGCAGGCCCGTCATCAGCACCCGCCGCGGGCGGCCGGCGCTTTCTTGCAGCCGTATGATCGGCCAGCGCGGGCCATTGCGCGATCAGGAACGCGAGCACCAGCAGGCCGAGGATTGCCGCGCCGATAAACGCGCCGCGCCAGCCGAAGAAGCTGTGCATCGCCAACAGCGTCGCCGGTGCCACCGCGCCGCCCATAATTCCTGCAAAGGTGTGGAAAGAAAAAATCTGGCCGACGCGGGCCGGCGAACCGTGGTGGGACAATAGCGAATAGTCAGCCGGGTGGTACGCGGTGTTGGCGAGACCCGCGACCGCAAACATGGCGACGAACATGGGGAACGAATGAACGAGCCCGGCGATGGCGAAAGCGATAGCGCCGAGCGCGACACCGGCGACCAGCACGGCGCGGGCGCCAATCCGATCGACCAGGAAACCGGCCGGAGTCTGGAATAGAGCCGAAACCAGGTTGAAGGCGGTAAGCGCCAGCCCAAGATCGGTATAGCTCACGCCAAAGTCGGCGCGGATGAACGCGAATAGCGGCGCCAGGATGATCATGTAATAGTGGCTGAGAAAATGCGCCGCGCAAATCGGGGCGACGACGCGCATTTCGCCGAAGCGCTGCGCCGGAACGGAAATCGCCTGCGTCATTGCTTGGTGTTTTCTGCGCCGGTTCCGTTGGCGTTGTGCAGCGCCTGCCAGATCCGGAACGGCGTCAACGGCATGTCGACGTGACGAACGCCGCGCTCGGCGAGTGCGTTCATCACCGCGTTCATGACGGAGGTGAGCGCGCCGGCGCAACCGGCTTCGCCGCAGCCCTTGACCCCGAGCGGATTGGTCTTCGCCGGCACCGGATGATCGGCTAGCACGAAAGGCGGCGCATCCATCGCCCGCGGCATGGCGTAGTCCAGGAACGAGCCGGTCAGTAATTGGCCGTCGTCGTCATAGACCGTCATTTCCATGAGCGCCTGGCCGATGCCCTGCACGACGCCGCCGTGGAGCTGACCGGCGACGACCAGTGGATTGACGACAATGCCGAAGTCGTTGACGCAGGCGTATTTCACGACCTCGACGACGCCGGTGTCGGAATCGACTTCCACTTCGGCGACGTGGCAGCCGTTGGGAAAGGTCGGCGCGCCCGGACCGTCGCTGATGTGAGTGACGTCGAGCGATTGCGGCGCACCCGGCGGCAACGTAGCGCCGCCGTTACGTAGCGTTTGCGCCAGCTCCATGATCGAGATCGCGCGGTCGGTGCCGGCAATCACGAACCGGCCTTTCTGAAATTCGATGTCGGCGGGGGCGGCTTCGAGCACGTGGCTCGCGGCCTCTTTGCCTTTCTCGATGATCTTGGCCGAGGCTTCGACAATCGCGGTGCCGGAATGAATCAGCGATTTCGAGCCGCCGCTGCCGCCGCCCATGACCAAACGGTCGCTGTCGCCCTGGAGGAGTTTGATCTTGTCGAATGGCACGCCGAGCCTGTCGCTCAAGACTTGGGCAAACGGCGTGGCGTGCCCCATGCCGAAATCGAACGTGCCGGTGATCAGCGTCACGGTGCCGTCGGCGTTGAACTCGATCTGCGCCAGTTCTTTTGACGGCGGCGCGGTGACTTCCAGAAAGTTGCCGACGCCAAGCCCGCGGAGCTTGCCGCGCTTGCGGCTTTCGCGCTTGCGCGCGGCAAAACCTTTGATGTCGGCGAGTTCGAGCGCTTGCTTGGTCAGCGCGGCGAAATCCCCGCTGTCGTAAGTCACGTCCGAGGCGGTCTTGTAGGGCAGATCCTGCGGCTTGATCTGATTGCGCTTGCGCAACGCCAGCCGATCGAGTCCCATCTCGGTGGCCGCCGTGTCGATCAGGCGCTCCATGAAATAATTGCCTTCGGGCCGGCCGGCGCCGCGATAGGGACCGGTCTGCGAAGTATTGGTGAAGACGCATCGCGACGCGACTTCGATCAGCGGCGTGCGGTACATGCTTTGCACGTTCTTCACGATATTGACGGTCCCGGGAAACGGTCCCATCGGCGAAAGAAAAGCGCCCATGTCGGCGATGCACTTGATCCGGATGGCGAGGAAATTGCCGTCCTTGTCGAGCGCGAGTTCGGCGCTGACATCGTGATCGCGGCCATGATGGTCGGAGAAAAAGCTACCGGAGCGTTCATCGGTCCATTTCACCGGCCGCCCGAGTGCTCGCGCGCCGTGAAGGATGCAGATGTATTCGGGAAACACGCCACCCTTCATCCCGAACGAGCCACCGACCTGTCCGGAGAGAATGTGGACGGCTTTGGCCTCGACGCCCATCGCTTCGGCGATGTTCGCGCGCATGCCGCTGACGCCCTGTGAGCAGACATAAAACGTAAAGCGGTTGCCGTCATACGCGGCGACGGCCGCACGCGGCTCCATGGCGTTGACGACGACGCGGCTGTTCACGAGGTCCATGCGGGTGACGTGCGCCGCTTTGGCAAAAGCGGCTTCGACCGCGGCTGCGTCGCCGTAGTGAAAGTCGAGCGGGACGTTCTCGGGGACGTCCTCATAAAGAATCGGTGCGCCGCCGCGGACGGCATCGGTAGCGGCGGTGACCGCCGGCAGCGAATCGATGTCGATCTCGACTGCTTCCGCGGCGTCCTTGGCCGTATTGACCGTCTCGGCGATCACGCAGGCAACCGGATCGCCGACGTAGCGGACTTTGTCTTTGGCGAGTGCACCGCGCCACGGCTTCTTCATAGGCGAGCCGTCGCGGTTTTTGAGTGGTACGACGCATTTGAGTGCGCCGTAGGCTTCCAGGTCCTGTGCGGTATAGACCGCGAGCACGCCCGGCATTTTTCGAGCGGCGTCGGTATCGATGTTGCGGATGCGGCCATGCGCATGACGGCTGCGCACCATCACCGCGTAGGCTTGGCCGGGCAGCGAAACGTCGTCCGTATAACGCCCTTCGCCGCGCAACAGCATGGGATCTTCGACCCGCGGCACCGATTGTCCGATCGCGAATCTCTCGATCGAGAGCTTTTCGGCAGCCGCTAGATCGGCTTGCTCGCTGGCGCGCTGGTGCAGATTCATAAGGGAGAGATCTCGTATCCGCTCATGTGGCGTCACATAGTGGACTTGCCGCAGCGCGACAAGTTAGCGGCAAACATGCCTCATAGACCGTAAAGGCACAGTATTGGCGCGAAAGGCCCCATATTGGCGCTTCCATGGCCGGCTGATACATTTCCCGCCGACTAAAGAGATTTGTGAAAATGGTCCGCAACCGTCGAGCAAAACATCCGGGGCGGCAGGCAGGTAGCGTATGAAAGAAGAGGCCCCGCCGGCTGGCGGCCTCGGCCAGGATGCGCGTCAACGCCGCGGGCGCTGGCCTCGCCGCACGCCTTATGGCCTGCGCCGCGACAGCCGCCGATGGAACGAGGCGTCAGGCTTCGCGGACGAATGTTCCGAGCCGACCTATGCCGCGCTTGATCTCGGCACCAACAATTGCCGGCTCCTGATTGCACGGCCCACGACCGACGGTTTTCGCGTCGTCGACGCGTTCTCGCGCATTATCCGGCTCGGCGAGGGCGTTGCCGCCTCGCGCCGAATCAGCGAAGCGGCGATCAAGCGTGCGGTCGAGGCGCTGTTGGTATGCCGCGACAAGATGCGGGCGCGGGGCGTGACTTCCGCCCGTGCCCGGCTGATAGCGACCGAGGCCTGCCGCGCTGCCGAGAACGGCGAAGCGTTTCGCCAGCGCGTCGCCGAGCAAGCCGGGCTCGAGCTTGAGATCGTGGATTCGGCGACCGAGGCGAGATTGGCGGCGGCCGGTTGCACGGAGCTGTTCGATCCGGCGGCTACCGGCGTCATTTTGTTTGATATCGGCGGCGGATCGTCCGAGTTGGTGCGGCTCGGCCCGCCGAACGGCGTGCGGCGCGGTCCGCCGCTGCCCGACATCGCCGGATGGGTGTCGCTGCCGGTCGGGGTTGTTACGCTTGCCGAACGTTACGGCGGGACGGTGGTGTCGCAAGACATCTACGATGCGATGGTCAAGGAAGTGGCTGGATTTGTGCAGGCGTTTGCCGCCTCCCACCGTGGAGATTTAGCCGGTTACCACATGCTCGGCACGTCAGGCACGGTGACGACGATTGCCGGCGTGTTCTTGAAGCTCAAGCGTTACGACCGCCGCCGCGTCGACGGCTGCTGGCTGTCGGACGAGGAGGTGTCCCGCGTGGTCGCGGAACTCATCGCCATGAATTTCGATCAGCGCGCCGCCAATCCTTGCATCGGCGCCGAGCGCGCCGACTTGGTGCTCGCGGGCTGCGCCATTCTCGATGCTATCCGGCAGTTCTTCCCCTGCGGGCGGCTGCGCGTTGCCGACCGCGGCCTGCGCGAAGGCATGCTGGTCGAAATGATGCGGGCCAACGGCGTCTGGGGCGAAGCCTGACGAATGAAAGCCCGGCTGAAAACCGACAAACGCCGCACGCCGTCTTCTCGCGCGTGGCTCGAGCGCCAACTCAGCGATCCATATGTGGCGCGCGCCAAGCGCGAGGGTTTTCGCTCCCGCGCCGCCTTTAAGCTTGCTGAAATTGATGACAAATACCGGCTGCTCAAGCGCGGCGCTCGCGTCATCGATCTCGGCGCCGCGCCGGGTGGCTGGAGCGCGGTGGCCGCTGAGCGCGTCGGCGCCCAGGGCCGCGTTATCGCGCTCGATGTCCTGGAGATGAAGCCGATTGCGGGCGTCGACTTCGTCACGATGGATTTTCTAGATGCAGCTGCGCCGGACCGGCTCAAGGCCATGCTTCGGCTCAAGCCCGACGAAACGGCGGATGTGGTTCTCTCCGATATGGCGGCGAATGCCACCGGCCATCGCCAGACCGATCATTTGCGGACCATGGCGCTCGCGGAAGCGGCGGCGGATTTTGGCCGAGAGGTGCTGGGGCCGGGGGGAAGTTTTCTCTGCAAGGTCCTGCAAGGCGGCAGCGAGACCAAGTTCCTTGCCGCACTCAAGCGCGATTTTGCCAACGTCAAGCACGTCAAACCGCCGGCAAGCCGGACCGACTCGGCCGAACTTTATCTGCTCGCGCGCGGCTTTCGCGGCGGCGAACGCGGTTAGCTTTTTTCCTTTACCGCGGTGGCGGCGAAGCGCGCCTCGCGTCCGGCGAGTTCGGCGCCGGCGTCCAGCGGCAATCGCGCGAAGATGAGCGCGGAGGCCGCGGTCAGCGCGCCGACCACGAGAAACGCCGCGGGAAAATCCTCGGCCGATATCGCCGCTCCATGCTTGAGCCGCAGCGTGAGCTCGACGAGCAGGGCGCCGAGGGCGACGCCGGTCGATATCGCCAATTGCTGCGTGACAGAGACCAGCGTGGTCGCCCGGCTGGTTAGTGCCGGCTCGATCTCGGCATAGGCGATAGTGTTGACGGCGGTGAATTGCAGCGAACGGAAAAAACCGCCGGCCAGCAAGATCGCTATCATGGCCGCGAACGGCATGCCGGGTACGAAGCTCGCGCAGGCGGCGAGAAATCCGGCGCTGATCAAGCTGTTGTAGATGAGCACCGGGCGATAACCGAAATGACGGAGCGCGGCGGCGACGACGGCTTTCATAAAGAGCGCGCCGAGGCTCGCGGTGAAGGTGATAAGGCCGGACTGAAACGGAGTGAGATGAAACCCGATTTGCAACAGCAACGGCAATAGAAACGGCAGCGCCCCGATACCGAGCCGGAACAGGAAACCGCCATAGATACTGGCGCGGAACGTCGGAAGCGCCAACAAGCGAAGATCAAGAATCGGTGCCGTCGCCCGGCGCGCGTAAGTGACGTAGGCCGCCGTTGCGACGGCGCCGATAGCCAGAAGCGCGACGACTATCGCTCGAGGCACGAATTCAAGCCCCAACACCGACAGGCCGAATGCCAACCCGCCAACGCCAAGGCCCGATAAGACAAAGCCGACGTAATCAAACGGATGTGTTGGTTCGGGGGTGATCTTCGGCATGAAGTACGTCGCCATGACGAGGCCGATTAGCCCGATCGGTATGTTGATAAGGAATATCCAGTGCCAGGACGCGTAGGTGGTAATGAAGCCGCCGAGCGGCGGTCCGCAGATCGGTCCGACCAGCGCCGGAATGGTGACGAGCGACATCGCATTGACGAGCAGCCGCTTGTCGATGCTGCGGACAAGAATAAGCCGGCCCACCGGTGTCATCATCGCTCCGCCCATGCCCTGAACAACCCGGGCAAGTACGAACTCCGCGAGCGAACTCGATAGCGCGCAGCCGATCGAGCCGAGCATGAAAACAAAAATGGCGAGACGGAATACATTGCGCGCGCCGAAGCGGTCGGCGGTCCAGCCACTCGCCGGGATGAAAATGGCGAGCGACAGCAAATAGGAAGTGACGGCGAGTTTCAGCGCCAGAGGGTTGGTGCCGATCGCTCGCGCAATCGCGGGCAGCGAAGTCGCGATGATGGTCGAGTCCATGTTCTCCATGAACAGCGCGACCGCGACAATGAGCGGGAGGGTGCGACTGTAGGGAGGCGGCGGCGACTCAGTGACCGACATCGATATCTAGTGGCGCTGATTTGACATTCGCTACCCGACAAATCGCCTATCTCGCGAAGCGAATGTCAAATCCGAAAGCTCCGCCGGTGTCCCGAGAGCGTGCCGCGAGGGCAGGCGAATGCAGAATCGACGACTAGCGAGTGGGCGACGTGCCGGATTGGAGCCGCCGCAAACCCTCCGCCGGCTGCTGGAACGCCGGATCGATCGCCAGCGCCTTGCGGAAATCGGCAATGGCGCCCGAAGAATCGGAAAGCCGTTCGCGAATCAGGCCGCGGGTCGAGAATGCGCTCGCCGAATTGGGATTGAGCTTGATTGCTTGATCGACATCGGCCAGCGCCAGGCGGTTGTCGCCGCCGAGATAACGCGCCCAGGCGCGATTGTAGAAGGCGAGCGCGGCGCTCGGCGACAGCTCGATCGCGCGGCTGTAATCGGCGATCGCGTCACCGAGCGCGAGCCGGTCCCGCTCGGCATTGCCGCGGTTGATGTAGGCGTCGGCGGAGCGCGGATCGAGCTTGATGGCTTGCTCGAAGTCGGCGCTGGCGCGGTCGTTTTCCCCTTTGGCTAGCCAGGCGCTGCCGCGGTTGTTGTACGCGGCCGCCGTGGGGTTGAGCTTGATCGCCTGGTCGTAGTCCGCGATGGCGCCGTCAAGGTCGCCCTTGTGGCGATACGCAATGCCGCGGTTATAGAAGGCCGCGGCATAATTGGCGTCGGCGCGTAGCGCCTCATTGTAATCGGCGATGGCCCGATCGGTGTTGCCCTTATCGTCGTAGGCGTTGCCGCGATTATTGTAGGCCACCGCGAATTTTTGATTGAGCTTGATGGCTTGATCGTAATCGGCGATGGCGTGGTCGAAATCGCGCTTCTGATAATAGGCGTAGCCGCGCTCGTTGTAGGCGCCGGCGTGACGCGGATCGAGGCGGATCGCTTCGCTCAAGTCGGTCAAGGCGCGCTCGATATCGCCAGCGCGGCGATAAGCAATGCCGCGGTCGTAATAAAAGCGCGCATTTTGCGGATCGAGGCGGATCGCCGAATTGTAGTCGGCGATTGCGCCGTCTCGATCGCCCTTATCGTCGCGGGCATTGCCGCGATTGCTGTAGGCGGCGGCATTGTTCGGATCGAGCCGAACGGCGGTGTCGAAATCGGCAACGGCGCGATCCAGATCGTGTTTCTGATAATAGACCAAGCCGCGATTGTCGAAGGCGAGTGCAAATTGCGGTGAGAGCTGGATGGCGTGGTCGAAATCCGCGAGCGCGCGCGCGCTGTCGCCCTTGGCCCGCCAGGCGTCGCCACGATTGTTATACGCAGGCGCAAAATTGCCGTCGATGTGGATCGCGGCATTGTAGTCGGCGATGGCGTGGTCGATGTCGCCGTTCTCGAACCAGGCAATGCCGCGGTTGTTCAGAGCGGACGCATTTTTTGGGTCGAGTTTGATCGCTTGGCTATAGTCGGCCAGCGCATGCTCGAAATCGCCCTTGCGGCGAAAAGCCAGCGCGCGGTTGAAGTAAGCTGCGGCATAATTCGGTGACAGCCTGATCGCTTCGTTGTAATCGGCGATGGCGCTGTCGAAGTCGTGTTTTTCGTCGAAGGCGTTGCCGCGGGTCATGAACGATTTCGCGTCGTTCGCATCGAGCTTGATGGCGTTGTTGAGGTCGGCGATGGCGTCATCGAGCTCGTGCTGGGCGACACGGACACTGCCGCGTTCGGCCAAGGCCCGGGCATAGTCGGGATTGAGCTTGATGGCTTCGCTGAAGTCGTCCGCGGCGGCGCCAAGGTCGCCTTTGGCGCGTTGCGCGAGCCCCCGGTCCTGATGCAGGACCGCGAGATTGGCGCTCTGATACTTGCCCGACGCGATCAGCGCCGTGCAGGAGGCGATTCGCTCTTCCGGAGCGGCGCGCGCCGGTCCGGTGCAGCGCCGCTCATCGGAGGAATCCTGAGCTTGAGCCGCACCGGCGAGCATAATCGGTATGGCGCAGGCAAGCACCATCGCCGCCGAGAGGCGCCTCATGGTTTCGCCTGCAAAATCAGGGCAAAATCCGCGGGTTTCTCGCATTCGTTCATGGGCCTGCGGTCACATTACTTCTTGTGTACTGGCCGACTAAGCCACGTACCACCATCTATCAATCACGGTGCGGACATGCTAGGAACCGCCGCCAACCCAAAAGCGGGCCCTTTGCGGTCGAGGAGGCGCCCACGGGCGAATGCTCGTGTGCGGTGTTGCATCTCACCCTCCGCTCAGCGCTTCCGGTAGGCCCGCATCAGCCCTGCCCATCGTGGGGCACAAGCGGAGTTGGCAATGGCGCTTAATAACAACTCGCGAAACGGCTCGCAGACTAGCCCGCGCGAGGGTTTGACCTTCGACGACGTGCTGATCAGGCCGGGCCTGTCGGATGTGATGCCCTCGGAGGTGGACGTTCGTAGCCGCATTACCCGAAGCATCTCGCTTAACATCCCGATCGTCGCCTCCGCCATGGATACGGTGACCGAGGCGCATATGGCGATCGCCATGGCGCAGGCCGGCGGCGTCGGCATCATTCACCGCAATCTCGATCCCGCGGTGCAGGCCGCGCAGGTCCGCCAAGTCAAGAAATTCGAATCCGGAATGGTGGTCAATCCGGTCACCATTCACCCGGATGCGGCGCTCGATGACGCGCTGACACTGATGCAGGAGCATCGCATTTCCGGCATCCCGGTGGTTGAAGGCGGCGGCAACGGCCGGGCCGGGAAGCTCGTCGGCATTCTCACCAACCGCGACGTCCGCTTCGCCACCAATCGGCAGCAAAAAGTCTCCGAGTTGATGACCAAGGACTCGCTGATCACGGTGCGCGAAAACGTCGGCCAGGAGGAGGCAAAGCGCCTCCTGCACCAGCATCGCATCGAGAAGCTTCTCGTGGTCGATGCTGACTATCGGTGCGTCGGCCTGATCACGGTGAAGGACATCGAGAAAGCGGTGGCCAACCCATTCGCCTGCAAGGACGAGCAGGGCCGGCTGCGCGTCGGCGCGGCGACCAGCGTCGGTGAGGCCGGGTTTGCGCGCAGCCAAGCGTTGATCGAGGCCGGCGTCGACCTCGTCGTCGTCGATACCGCGCACGGCCATTCCCAGCGCGTGCTCGAAGCGGTGAGTCGCATCAAGCGTTTGTCCAATGCCGTCCAAGTCGTCGCCGGCAACATCGCCACTGGCGAAGGCGCCGAAGCCTTGATCAAGGCCGGGGCCGACGCCATCAAGGTCGGTATCGGGCCGGGCTCGATCTGCACGACGCGGGTGATCGCCGGCGTCGGCGTTCCGCAACTCACCGCGATTGCCGACGCGGTGGAAGTCGCAAAACGCACTGATACGCCGGTAATCGCCGACGGCGGCATCAAATATTCCGGCGATCTCGCCAAGGCGTTGGCCGCTGGTGCCGACTGCGCCATGGTCGGGTCTTTGCTCGCCGGCACCGATGAGACGCCCGGTGAGGTGTTCCTGTATCAAGGCCGCTCGTACAAAACATACCGTGGCATGGGCTCGGTCGGCGCAATGGCGCGCGGTTCGGCCGATCGCTACTTTCAGCAGGAAATCAAAGACACGCTGAAACTCGTGCCGGAAGGCGTCGAGGGGCAAGTCCCCTATAAGGGACCCGCGGGCCACGTGTTGCATCAGCTCACCGGAGGCTTGCGGGCGGCAATGGGCTATGTCGGCGCCAAGACGCTCGCCGAGTTTCACGCCAAGGCCGAGTTCATGCGCATTTCCGGCGCAGGCCTGCGCGAGAGTCACGTGCACGACGTAACGATCACGCGCGAGAGCCCGAATTATCCGAGCCGCGAGTAGGGGCCGTGAGGAAGGCGCCGATCGACCCGTTCGCGGAAATCCGCAAGGCCACGGACCGGCATCGCGCGCGGCATGGCTGCGGCGCTTATCCCTATCACAACGGTCTCTTGCTTGCGGCACTCGCCGGCGCGGTGCCGGCGCGCCGCATTCTGGAACTGGGAACGGCGCTCGGCTACACCGCGTTATCGTTTGCGAACGGCGCGCCGAACTCCGTGGTGGACAGCATCGAGCGCGATCCCGAGCACGTGACGCTCGCCCGTGAACATATCGCGGCGGCGGGGCTCGATCACCGCATCGCCGTTCACGAGGGCGACTTCGCCACCATGTTGTCCAGTCTCGACCCCGGCTATGACGTGGCTTTTTTCGATGGCAACGCTCCGGTCCCGGCATTGCATTCCGCGTTGCGCAATCTCTTGCGGACCGGCGGCTTGTTGATAACCGCCAATCTCAACCACGGCGGCACCGCCGACGCGGTATGGAAAGCTTTGTTCGACGGCAAATCCTGGCGCAGCGCGCTCATCGACGCCCAGGGCGAGACCGCCGTCAGCGTCAAATTGTGAAGGATGGAAGCCGATGTCACTGCAAGCCGTGCTGCTGCCGCTGTTTGTCGAAGTCATTCTCACTTTCGTTTTGATGTTGCAGATGGGCGTGCTGCGGCGCGCCGATTACAGCTCGGGCGCGGTAAAGGCGGACGACATAGCGTTGCGCGAACCGCGCTGGCCGCAACGCACGACCCAGGCCGCGAACGCCTTTTCCAATCAGTTCGAACTTCCGGTTCTGTTCTACGTCCTGACTATTCTTGCCTGGGACACCCGGCACGCCGGCATTGTGTTCGTGGTGCTGGCGTGGGTCTTTGTTATCTGCCGAGTGCTCCAGGCCTACATCCACGTCACCAGCAATGTGGTGCGCTACCGAGGCTTGTTCTTCTCCATCGGCGCCGTGGTGCTGATGATCATGTGGGCGCTTTACATTATTGAAGTGCTGACCGGCGTGATCATATGACTTTGGCCTTTGGCCGTGCGGCTGCATGATTCCGTCCGCTCGTCTGGCCGCCGCCATCGAGGTTGTCGCCGATATCGAAGCGCGCCGGCGTCCGGCGGCCGATGCGCTCAAGGACTGGGGACTTAATCACCGCTTCGCCGGCTCGTCGGACCGCGCAGCTATTGCCGGTCTTGTCTACGATGCGCTGCGGCGTAAATCGTCGTCGGCGTGGATCGCCGGCGACAACAGCCCGCGCGGTGTGCTGCTGGGGATGCTCCGCCAGGAACGAGGGCTTAGCGTCGATGAGCTCGAGAAATTATGCAGCGGAGCGCGGTTTTCGCCGCCGCCGCTCACCGCCGCCGAGCAGGCGTCGCTCTCGGCCCACAACTTGGCGGGCGCGCCAGCCCCTGTGCTCGGCGATTATCCCGAGTGGCTCGATCCGTATTTCTCGCGCGTGTTCGGTGACGACCGCGCGGCCGAGGGTGCGGCGCTGGCGCGCCGCGCGCCGCTTGACCTGCGGGTCAATACGCTTCGCTGCGAGCGCGACGAGGCCCGGCCGAAGCTCGAAGACCTTCATGCCGAGCCGACGCAGTGGTCGCCGATCGGCTTGCGCATCCGGCTTGCTGCCGACGCCAAGAATCCCGCGCTTCACGCCGAGCCGGCTTTTCGCAAGGGCATGGTGGAAATCCAGGATGAGGCTTCCCAGCTCGCCGCCCTGTTCGCCGGCGCCAAGCCCGGCGAACAGGTTGTCGATCTCGCAGCAGGCGCCGGCGGCAAGACGCTGGCGCTGGCGGCGGCGATGGACAATCGCGGGCAGATTTACGCAACCGACATCAGTAAGCGGCAACTCGTGCCGATTCATGAGCGGATCGCGCGGGCGGGCGTGCGCAATGTCCAGGTGCGCACGCCGCGCGGCACGACAGACGCGCTCACCGACCTCAACGGCCGCATCGATCTTGTTCTCATCGACGCGCCCTGCACCGGCACCGGCGCCTGGCGGCGCAATCCCGACGCCAAGTGGCGGGTGCGCCCCGGCGCGCTAGATGAGCGCCTCGCCCAGCAAACGACGCTGCTCGATCGCGCTGCCGAGCTCGTCAAGCCCGGGGGCCGTATCGCCTATGTAACCTGCTCGGTGCTCGGCGAGGAAAATGGCGCGCAGGTGCGCGATTTCATGGCGCGGCACCCGAAGTACGCGCTCGTCCCGTCACGCGAGGTCGCTGCGGCGGTTCTGGGCGAACAGGCCGAAGCGTTCTGCGGAGCCGCTTTATTGTCGGCGGAAGGACTGTTGATGACCCCGCGCCGGACCGACACTGACGGATTTTACGTCGCGCTGATGCGCGCGCCGGGGTAACGGGGGAGAAGCGGTCAGGCGGTCTTGACCGGGTGAGGCCACCGCCGCACATACCGTCAATCGCCATGCACGACAGCATTCTCATTGTTGATTTCGGCTCCCAGGTGACCAAGCTCATCGCGCGCCGGGTGCGCGAAGAGCACGTCTATTGCGAGCTGGTGCCGTTTCAGTCGGCCGAAGCTGCGCTCCGGACCTTACGGCCGAAGGGCATCATCCTCTCCGGCGGGCCTGCTTCGGTGCTCGACCATGACGCCCCGCGCGCGCCGCCGGAGATCTTTGAAGCCGGCGTGCCAGTGCTCGGCATTTGTTACGGCGAGCAGGTGATGGCGCAGCAGCTCGGCGGCAAAGTCGAGGGCGGGCATCATCGCGAGTTTGGCCGCGCCGAGGTGGAAGTGACCAAGCCGTCGGCGCTCTACGAAGGCGTGTGGGAGGTCGGCCACCGATATCCGGTGTGGATGAGCCACGGCGATCGCGTGACCCAACCGCCGGCGGGTTTTTCCGCGGTCGGGACTTCGCCGAATGCGCCGATCGCCATGATCGCCGATGAGGCGCGCCGGTTCTACGCCACGCAATTCCATCTCGAGGTCATGCACACGCCTCAAGGCGCGGCGTTGCTGCGAAATTTCGTTCGCAATATCGCCGGCTGTGCGCCGGATTGGACGATGCGCGCCTTCAAGGACGAGGCCATCGAGCGCATCCGCAAGCAGGTCGGCAACGGCAAGGTGTTATGCGGGCTCTCGGGCGGCGTCGACTCCGCGGTCGCCGCCGTACTGATCCACGAGGCGATCGGCCACCAGGTCACCTGCGTATTTGTCGATCACGGTCTGCTGCGGCTCGGCGAAGGCGAGCGCGTGGTGGCGCTGTTTCGCGATCATTACAACATCCCGCTCGTGCACGTCGCGGCGCAGGAAACGTTTCTCAAAGCGCTTACCGGAGTTGAAGACCCGGAAGCGAAACGCAAAACCATCGGCAAACTCTTCATTGACGTGTTCGAGGCGGAAGCAAAGAAACTCGGCGGTGCCGATTTTCTCGCGCAGGGCACGCTCTATCCCGACGTGATCGAGAGCGTGTCGTTTACCGGCGGTCCGTCGGTCACCATCAAATCGCACCACAATGTCGGCGGCTTGCCGGCGCGCATGAACATGAAGCTCGTCGAGCCGTTGCGCGAATTGTTCAAGGACGAGGTGCGCGCGCTTGGCCGCGAGCTCGGCCTGCCGGAAGTTTTCGTCGGCCGCCATCCGTTTCCCGGGCCCGGGCTGGCGATCCGCGTTCCCGGCGCGATCACCCGCGACAAGCTCGACATTTTGCGCGTCGCCGACGAGATTTTCATCGAGGAAATCCGGCGCGCCGGTCTCTACGACGAGATCTGGCAGGCCTTTGCGTTGCTGTTGCCGGTCAAGAGCGTCGGCGTCATGGGCGACGGGCGCACCTATGATTATGTTGTGGCGCTGCGCGCGGTGACCTCGACCGACGGCATGACGGCGGATTTTTATCCGTTCGACATGGGTTTCCTCGGCACGGTCGCGACCCGCATTGTCAACGAGGTCAAGGGCGTCAACCGCGTGGTCTACGACGTGACCTCGAAGCCGCCGGGCACGATCGAGTGGGAGTAGGGCGATCGACTGTCATCATCCGTGCGAGCGGATGATCCAGTAATCGGGAACAAAATCGCTCCTTCGATGGCGCCGTTATTCGGCGGCTCGCCGCAACGCGCGCTCGAGCGACTCGTCGAGGCTTCGCCCGACCGCGGAGACTTGTTCCTCGTCAAATTGGCCGAACAACGAGGACGGTTTGTCGTATTCGAAAATCGCGCGGCCTTGTTCGTCTTCGTAGAGAAAGACGCGCAACGGCGCATACAGGCCTGCCGGCAGGCGATGACGCGTCATCTTCGATGCGGTGTGCGGATTGCCGATTTCGTATTGCAGCGCCTTGCGTGGCCGTCCGACGACTTGCAGGAGCGCGCCGTGATCGCGTTTCAGAAATATGAAAAGCGGCTGACCGCGCTCCAGCTCGGTCGCTCGCTGCTCGTCGCCGTGTGCCAAGGCCTCTGCTATCGCTGGGTCAAGCTGCGGGACAATCCTTTCGAGCGCCGCCTCGACGTCGGCGAATTTCTTTGTTGTCTCCATCTTGATGTGCTCGACTTGCAGCGCCTGCCGCGTGAGGGTCGAATCGGCCATTGATCTCTCCATTCCAGCGAACAGCAGAACCAACGAACAGGCTGCCAACGTGAGCAGGGTCCGCGATGTTCGCCTTGCATTTCTCGCGTTGGCTGCCCCGGTGACGATAAATTTGGCGGGCAGGGTAATGCTGCTGGCGTCATTCATAACAGTTCTCCTCATCTATGGGACGCTGGCGGCGTCGCCATCGTCATTAGTCATGCCGTCACCGGCGACGGGCAACGTGCACGGTGCCGCGTGACCGCCGCGAGCGACAGGGCGGCCGCTACGCAGACTGCACCGACCCAGCCGAGCGCGAGCGGCGAGGCGCTGGTCAACGTCAGTGAGCCGAGAGCCGCGCCCGAGGAAAAGCCGAGGAACTGAAACGAGGCATTCAGCGAGAGCGCGACTGGCGCGACCTTCATGCCGGCGATGCTGATAAGCCGCGCCTGCTGTGCCGGCCAAAACGACCACGCCGATACACCCCAGAGAACTATCGCCAGCAGAATTGGCGCGCGCGCCGCCGGCGGCGGGAGTAACACGGCACTCGTGGATAGGATCAGAAATGCAAGCGCCAGCACCGACAAGCTCGCGACGATCACCGGGAAATAGCCGAAGCGGTCGGTCAAGCGGCCGCCGAGCCGCAAACCGATCACCGCCGCGACGCCCCACGTGAACAGCACGATGCTGACGAACGATCCGGTAAGTCCCGCCCCACTCGCCAGGAATGACGCGAGATAGGTGTAGACGGTGAAGGCGCCGGTCGCCCAAAGCATGGTGCTGAGTAAAGCCACGAGAAGTGCGGGCTGGCGCACAACGTCGCGCCGCTCGCGCAGGCTCGCGACCGGAAGCCGGCCGGCGATGTCGCGCGGAAGTCCCGCCAGCAGTCCGGCGGTCGCAATCAGTGCGAGTGCACCGATGGCCGCGAAATTCACGCGCCAGCCGAAACGGTCGCCGATCAAAGCGCCGAGCGGTACACCTAGCGCGACCGCGACGCTGGTGCCGCCGGTGACGATTGATAACGCTGTTCCGCGCCGCGAC
>DAIUEQ010000036.1:0-20851 GCA_036845025.1 Xanthobacteraceae bacterium
CGACCAGCGTAAGGACTGCTACCGCACGTGCGGCGCGCGACGGCTCCTCGACCGTGCGCCAGACGGCAATCACGCCGAGATAAAGCAGAAAGAGAACAAGCACGGAGGTCAGACGCGCATCCCAAACCCAATAGGTCCCCCACATCGGGCGGCCCCACAGCGATCCGGTGACGAGGCACATGAAGGTAAAGGCGGCGCCGATCGGCGCGGCGGCCTTGGCGGTGACGTCGGCAAGCGGATGACGCCACACCAGCGTGCCGAGCGCGGCAATCGTCATGATCCCCCACGCCAACATGCCGAGCCACGCTCCGGGCACGTGCAGAAACATGATCTTGACCGTCGCGCCTTGCTGATAATCGTCCGGCGCGAGGACAGCCAGGGTGATGCCGATGGCGAAAGCAACGACCGTCAACCCGCCCAGCCATGGAATGGCGGGATTGACGATTTTCAGAAACCGCGACGGGTTGGCCAGATCAACAATCGCCATCGCAATCTTGTCCTCGACCTTTCTTCAATTCGGCTTGGCGCCGCGCGCCGGTTTTCGCCGCCATGAGACCATCGCACTCACAACACGGATCAATCTCGCATCCATCCGGTTGCTACTCCATTTCCAGTCGCAGCGCCGCGGCCGCGGCGAAGGGTCCCACCACAAGGCTCGCTAGCGACAATCCGCATAGCGTCATAAATGGCGTTCCGAACGGTATCGGCCCGCTCACTGCGGCGTTGGCGGCGGCGACACCAAAAATGAGGATCGGCACCGTCAGCGGCAAAACCAGCACGGCCAGTAAGAGTCCACCGCGCCGCAAAGTCACTGAGATGGCCGCGCCGATGATGCCGATGAAGGTCAGCGCCGGAGTGCCGACCAGAAGCGTCAGCACGGTAGCCGCGCCGGCGCGGCCGCCGAGATTGAGGAAAATGCCGACGAACGGCGCGACGACAACGAGCGGCAGTGCGGTCGTCACCCAATGGGCGCATCCTTTGGCCAATACCACGAGCTCGAGCGGCGCGCGGCTCGTGAGAATCAAGTCGAGCGACCCGTCCTCGTGATCGGTGGCGAACAAACGATCAAGCGTGAGCAGACTTGCCAGCAGCGCTGCAATCCAGAGGATTGCGGGGCCGATGCGATTGAGCAGCGCCAAGTCCGGCCCGATCGCAAAGGGCACGAGCGTGATGACCACCAGGAAGAAGAGAACGCCCATCAACGCGCCGCCACCGACGCGGATGGCAAGACGCATGTCGCGAATGAATATGGCGGAGAGCGCCGTCATACCGGTCCCAAAGCCTCGCCATCGCCGAACGACCCCGTAGCTTGGGCAAAAGCCGGCGATAGCTGATCGAGCAGCAGTTCTTGTGCGCCGTCGATGCCGAGCGACGCGTGCGTCGCTGCGACGATAAGGCCGCCGGCGACGAGATGCGCCCGCATGAAATCGCGCAGACGGCGCTGTCCTGCCGCATCGAGCGTGCTGGCTGGCTCATCGAGCAGCCATATCGGACGTTTCACCGCCAATAATCTCGCCAAAGACAGGCGGCGTCTTTGGCCGGCGGACAGATAGCCGGCGGGCAGATCGGCAATGGTGTCCAGGCCGACGGCCGCCAGCGCGTCCCCTCGGCTCGCTATGGCCGGACCGAGAAAGCCTACCCAGAACTCGAGGTTTTCGGCGACCGACAGTGATGGCTTTAGCGCGTCCTGATGGCCCAAATAGTGGGCCTGTTCACCAATGGCCAAATCGGGGTCGCCGTCGGCTAAATCGAGCTTGCCGTGGGTGACATGGAGCAGCCCGGCCAACATCCTCAACAGCGATGACTTTCCCGCACCGTTGCGGCCGCTGACCATCAAGGCTTCGCCGGCCGAGACCGCAAAATTGAGGCCCGCGAAAATCTCGCGACCGCCGCGCCGGCAGGTCAGATCAGTGCCGGAAAGGCGCATCGCTTCGGTCCAGTTGCGGGTTCGGCTGCGGTGTTCCCCGGTGGCCTAGCCGGCCACCGACAATCTCGTCTTTTTGGCATATCCGCATCGCGTTACCGGTCTGGGGTGGCGGTTCGGGACACTGGTACTATTCTAAAAAAGACCTTATAAACCGCGAGACGAACTACGACGAATTGTTGACGCCTTGTCTCACCCGCCAGCGGTCTTCAGACGCGTTTTCAGCAAGAATTGACCCGCACATTGCCCGGCGGGCGCCCCGGCGGGATGGGAAAATAGTCATGGCCTCCCTCGACAGTTTCAAATGCCTGCGGCCGCTTAAAGTCGGCTCCAGGACCTATGCCTATTACAGCCTGCCAGCGGCGGAAAAGAATGGGTTGAAGGGAATTTCCCGGCTGCCCTTTTCGCTCAAAGTGCTGCTGGAGAATTTGCTGCGCAACGAGGACGGCCGTTCGGTCACCAAGGAAGACATCCAGGCCGTCGCGCAGTGGCTCAAAACCAAAACCTCCGAGCGCGAACTGGCGTTTCGCCCGGCGCGCGTGCTGATGCAGGATTTCACCGGCGTGCCCGCCGTCGTCGATCTCGCCGCCATGCGCGACGCCATGAAAATGCTGGGCGGCGATCCGAAGAAAATCAATCCGCTGGTGCCCGTCGACCTGGTCATCGATCATTCGGTGGTGGTGAATTTCTTCGGCAGCAACGGCGCTTTCAAAAAGAACGTCGACGAGGAATACAAACAAAATCAGGAACGCTACCGGTTTCTCAAATGGGCGCAGCGATCGTTTGAGGACTTCCGCGTGGTGCCGCCTGGCACCGGCATCTGCCACCAAGTCAATCTTGAATACCTCTCGCAAACCGTTTGGACCAGCAAGGCCAAGATCAAATTCGCCGACAAGACCGTGGCCAGCGAGCTCGCCTATCCGGATACGCTGGTCGGCACCGATTCACACACCACCATGGTGAATGGACTTTCCGTGCTCGGTTGGGGCGTCGGCGGCATCGAAGCCGAAGCCGCGATGCTCGGCCAACCTTATTCGATGGTGCTGCCGGAAGTGATCGGGGTGCGCTTTAACGGCAAGCTCAAGGAAGGCGTGACTGCGACCGATCTGGTGCTCACCGTCACGCAAATGCTGCGCAAGCGCGGCGTGGTCGGCAAATTCGTGGAGTATTTCGGTCCTGGCCTGGCGAGCCTTTCCATCGCTGACCGGGCGACACTCGGCAACATGTCGCCGGAATACGGCGCCACCTGCGGTTTCTTTCCGATCGATGACGACACCATCCGCTATTTGCGCGAAACCGGACGGCGTCCGGACACCGTCGCGCTGGTGCTCGCTTATGCCAAAGCCCAGGGCATGTACCACACCAAAACGACGGCCGATCCGGTCTTCACCGAGGTTTTGAAGCTCGAACTTGGCTCGGTCGAACCCTCGCTTGCCGGACCGAAGCGTCCGCAAGACCGCGTGCCACTAAAAGAGGTCAAAACCGGTTTCGCCAAGTCCATGGATACCGAATTCGGCAAGGCTTCTGAAATCGACAAACGCGTCGCGGTCGAGGGCCGCAAGGAAACACTCGGTCATGGCGACGTGGTGATTGCCGCGATCACGTCATGCACCAACACCTCGAATCCGAGCGTGATGATCGCGGCCGGACTTTTGGCCCGCAAAGCGATCGCGCGCGGCCTCAACGTTAAGCCGTGGGTAAAAACCTCGCTGGCGCCGGGCTCGCAGGTGGTCGGCGAGTATTTGAATAAATCCGGCTTGCAGAAGGATCTGGACAAGCTCGGCTTCAACCTCGTCGGGTTCGGCTGCACCACCTGCATCGGCAATTCGGGCCCGCTGCCGCCGGAAATTTCAAAAGCCATCAACGACAACGATCTCGTCGCCGCGGCGGTGTTGTCCGGTAACCGCAATTTCGAAGGCCGCGTCAACGCCGACGTGCGCGCTAATTATCTCGCGTCGCCGCCGCTGGTGGTCGCTTACGCGATTGCCGGCTCCATGCAAGTCGATATCGCCAAGGCGCCGCTCGGCACCGATCAGAAGGGCCGCAAGGTTTACCTGCGCGACATCTGGCCATCGAGCCGCGAGATCGAGTCCTTTGTCCGCAAGAACATCAACAAAGCGATGTTCACGCGCAAATATGGCGACGTCTTCAAAGGCGACGCGCATTGGCGCAAGATCAGCGTGCAAGGTGCGCTGACCTTCCCCTGGGATCCCAAATCGACCTACGTGCAGAATCCGCCCTACTTTGCCGGCATGCC
Organism: Xanthobacteraceae bacterium; assembly: GCA_036845025.1. GTDB lineage: Bacteria > Pseudomonadota > Alphaproteobacteria > Rhizobiales > Xanthobacteraceae > BOG-931. The sequence goes on from DAIUEQ010000036.1 coordinate 4,182, forward strand.
GCGCCGCGCTGACGCGCCGAGCGACATCATCGATGCGCGCGTCCTCGGGCTATTCCTCGATTCAATCACCACCGACCACATCTCGCCCGCGGGATCGATCAAAGCGGACTCGCCCGCCGGCAAATACCTGATCGACCACAAGGTCAAGCCGGTCGATTTCAATCAATATGGCACCCGCCGCGGCAATCACGAGGTGATGATGCGCGGGACCTTCGCCAATATTCGGCTCAAGAACCAAATGGTCCCGGGGATCGAAGGTGGCTACACCATTCACTATCCCTCGCGCGAGCGCATGACCATTTACGACGCGGCGATGCGTTACAAAACCGACCGCGTGCCGCTGGTGATATTCGCCGGCAAAGAGTACGGCACCGGCTCATCCCGCGATTGGGCCGCCAAGGGCACCATCCTGCTCGGCGTGCACGCGGTGATCGCACAGTCGTTCGAACGCATTCATCGCTCGAATCTGATCGGCATGGGCGTGGTGCCGCTGGTATTCGAGGAAGGCACGTCATGGCAGACACTCGGGCTCAAGGGCGACGAGCAAGTTACCCTCCGCGGCTTGCACAGCGACCTGAAACCCCGTCAGCGGCTCATCGCCGAGATTGTCGCCGCCGACGGCGGCCTTAAGCGCGTACCGCTGATCTGCCGGATTGATACCGTGGACGAGCTCGAATACTACCGCAACGGCGGCATCTTGCGGTACGTCCTCCGGCATCTTGCCGCTTGATGCGCCGGCGCCGGACGGAGAAGTTCCAAAACGATTGCGTGACCGCAGTCACTGCGAATTGAGTAGCAGGTGAGGGCGGCGGCCGATATCAAGAGGTTAGGGCCTGCGGGGCAGTGAAGGCAAAAGCGTCGAGGGTAGAATGGTGCGTTGCCGCTTCACGTCGGCATCTCTTGTCACGGTCATGGTGCTCGCAGGCTGCGCTTCGGCGAGCGCCGGCGGACCCCGCGGGTTGCTTGAGTTGTTCACCAGCCAAGGTTGCTCGTCGTGTCCCGCGGCCGACAAGCTTTTGGGTGAATTGGCGGCCGATCCTTCCCTCGTCGTGCTGAGCGTCCCGATCGATTACTGGGATTATTTGGGCTGGAAGGACACTTTGGCGGATCCGTCGCACTCGGCCCGGCAGCGCGCCTATGCGCGCGTCCGCGGCGATCGGCAAGTCTACACGCCGCAAATTGTCGTCAACGGCGCAACGCATGTGGTCGGCAGCGACCATGCGGCTATCGAGCGCGCCATTGTGCAGACCGACCGTAATTCGGCGATTATGTCGGTCCCGGTTTTGCTGTCGCTCGGCGGCCAGAATTTGGACGTCAAAATCGCCGGCGGCAAAGACCATACCGGCGGCGAGGTCTGGCTCTGTCCGCTGGAAAAGTCGGTGGCGGTCGAGATCGGCCGTGGCGAGAACCACGGGCGTACCATCACCTACCACAACGTTGTGCGTCACTGGCTCAAGCTTGGCGATTTCAGCGGAGCCGATTTGACCTGGAGCGTGCCGCTTTCTGAAATCGTTGCCGACGATAGCGATGAAGCCGTGGTTCTGGTGCAGCAAGGAACGCGCGAAAAGCCGGGTCCCATTCTCGGCGCTGCGTTGGCGCCGCTCGCGCCGTTGGCGTCAGCCGTCGAAGCGCATTGATCCCAAAACGAGCGCGGAAGCCTTTGTCATCGTGCAGCTTTACGCCGATTGATTCGGTGTTCGTCGCCCGGTGCGCTTAATGCTGTAGCCGACGCAATAAAAAAGGCCGGCGATCGGCCGGCCCACGCAACAACTACAAACTGAAAACGCTACAAACTGATATTCAGTGTTGACCTCTGGCCCGGTCGGTCCGCACCCCGGGGGGCTGGGGGGCTGAGGAATCCGGAATGCAGTCCAGACCGGGCCTTGAGGCAACGCGACAGACATCGCAATCCAGCTTGGCGCCTGATTGACGGAAATGGGGCTGCATTATGATCCGACTAACGAAACCGTGATTCGGCTGGTCAAAAGTGTCGCACCCACGCGGACTTACGCTCGATCGCTGACTCTTTCTCGATGGTCGGCCGCGGTTGGGGCCGCCCGAGATAATCCTGGCAGGGCCTTGCCGAGACCCGCGCCCGGCGCGATCATGAAGTCTCCGTGAAGCTTAGTTTGCCAGGGAGGCGCCGTATGGACTTCGGCGAGATAGAGCCCAGCGCGTGGCGCGGGGGCGAGGTGCGTTCACCGGTCCCCGCGAGCGTGGTCACTTTCAGCCGCCGTGAGCTAAATCGCATTCTCGGCCTCTATGGCCGCAAGGTCGCCGCTGGCGAGTGGCGGGATTACTCCATCGATTTCTTACGCGATCGCGCGGTGTTTTCGGTTTTCCGCCGCGCCAGTGAATTCCCCCTCTACCGTATCGAGAAAAATCCGCGTCTGGAGCGTAAGCAGGGCGCCTACAGCGTCATTTCTGCGACCGGCCATATCCTTAGGCGTGGCCGCGAACTCGACCGCGTGTTGGCTGCGCTCGACCGTTCGTTACACGTGGTTGCGGGCTAGGGCTTTTTTGCTCGGGACGGCTTCCGGTCCATATGTCAGGCGGGCCGACGGCGCCGCAGTGCCGCGCACGATAAAGACGAGGGCACTTGCCCCAGCATAGTGAGATCACACCCGTAACGTCTTCGCGCCGCGTCGTGGTCGTCACACTTGGCATCACGCAGACCCTGGCCTGGGCGTCGAGCTATTATTTACCCGCGATACTCGCCAGTTCGATCGGCTCGGCTATTGGGGTTCCGAGCTCCTGGGTTTTCGCCGCGTTTTCCGGCGCGCTGCTGATCACTGCCTTCGCCGGTCCGGCGGTCGGGCGAGTGATCGACCGTCGCGGCGGACGCGGGGTGTTGATGCTCTCGAATGTCGTGCTGGCGACGGGCTTAGTTTTGCTTGCGGTCGCCAATGGCGTGGCATTGCTTGCGATCGGCTGGGCGGTTCTCGGCATCGGCATGGCGCTCGGCCTCTACGACGCCGGTTTCGCGGCGTTGGCGGCCATCTACGGTCACAACGCGCGAGGCCCGATAACAGGTATTACGCTGATTGCCGGATTCGCCTCGACCGTAAGCTGGCCGGTGACGACGGTGCTTAATGACGCGCTGGGCTGGCGGGAAACGCTGCTGGTTTGGGCGGCGCTCAATCTCTTGCTCGGCTTGCCGCTCAACGCGCTGTTGCCGAAGACCGTGCGGGCGGTCCACCACATTCACGCCGCCGCGCGATCGATCGGCTGGAAGCCTTACCGGGAAATGTTTCTGCTCGCGTTCGTGTTTGCCGCCGCGTGGTTTGTTACCGGATCGATGGCCGCGCATCTGCCCGGATTATTGGAGCGTGCCGGCGCCAGCCACGTCGAGGCAATTGCCGCGGCGGCGCTGGTCGGACCGGCGCAGGTGGCGGCGCGCCTGGTCGAGTTCGTCCTGCTGCGCAACGTACATCCGCTGGTCTCGGCACGGGTCGCCGCGCTGCTGCATCCGCTCGGAGCGGCAATTTTCGCCGTGTTCGGTCCCGCCGCCGTCCTTCCCTTCACGATCCTCTATGGTGCCGGCAATGGGCTCATGACCATCGCGCGCGGCACGGTGCCGCTCGCCGTGTTCGGTCCGCACGGTTACGGCGAACGCACCGGTTTGCTCGGTGCGCCATCGCGGGCCGCGCAAGCGCTGGCCCCGCTGCTCTTCGGACTGATGCTGAACGCGATCGGGCCGGCGGTGATTGCCGTATCGTCAGCGCTTTGTCTCGCGGCGTTCGCCGCGCTGTTGTTGTTGCGCGCAGCGCCGGTACAACAGCGCGAAGCCGACGCCCAAGGTTCAGGGCGGAATTGAATTAGCGTCGCCAAGCGGGCGCTGCATCAGTACGACATCGAGCCAGCGGCCATGCTTGAAACCGACCGATTGCAGCGTGCCGATGCGGCGGAAGCCGAACGACGCATGCAAAGCGATGGACGCAATGTTTGTTTGATCGCCGATGATGGCCAGCATCTGGCGGAAGCCGCGCGTCTCGGCCTCGGCGAGAAGCCGGCGCATCAACAACCGGCCCAATCCAAGCCGCTGAAATTGCGGCGCCACATAAATCGAATTCTCCAACGTCCAATGGTAGGCGGGCCGGACGTGGTAATGGCCGGCATGGGCATAGCCCGCGATCGCGCTCGCGTGCTCGACGACGAGATAGGGAAAGCCGTCAGCCAGCAGCGCGCCGTGGCGCCGCGCCATTTCGGCCTCATCCGGCGGTTCGATTTCGAAGGTTGCGGTGCCTTCCCGCACGGCATCGCCGTAGATACGGGTGATGGCGGCGATGTCCCCAGGAACCGACGGCCTGATACGAGGCTCGTTCATCGCTAGCGGCCGACAAAAACAAAGCGCCCCGGAAAATCGCTCCGGGGCGCCAAGCTCATTCGTGTTCCTTAGCGGCGGTCGCCGAACAGGCGCAGCAACATGAGGAACAGGTTGATGAAGTCGAGATAAAGCCGGAGCGCGCCCATCACCGCCTTGCGGCCGGCGATGGTGCCGTCGTCCATCGGGCTATACATCTCTTTGATGCTTTGGGTGTCGTAGGCGGTCAAGCCGACGAAGATGATCACGCCGAGCACCGAGATAACCCAGTAGAGTCCGCTCGATTGCAGGAAGATGTTCACCAGGCTTGCGATGACTATGCCGATCAAACCCATGAACAAGAACGAGCCGATGGCGGTCAGGTCGCGCTTGGTCGTGTAACCGTAGAGGCTCATCGCCCCGAACGTCGCCGCCGAGATGAAAAACACTCGCGTGATCGACGCTCCGGTATAAACCAGGAATATCGAAGCAAGCGACAAGCCGAGCAAGCCCGCATAGACGAAGAACAGCGTGAGCGCGGTGCCGGCCGACAGCCGGTTGATGCCAAAGCTGAGCAGCATGACGAGACCGAGCGGCGCGAGAACGAACAGCCACATCAGCGGGCTGCCGAAGATCGCTTGGCCGAAGGCGGTCAAGCCGGTGATCGAATGGCCGGCAATATGGATCGAATCGCCGCCAGCGGCTTGGTAGGCGAACCACGCGACCACTCCGGTCAGCGCAACGCCCGCAGTCATGTAATTGTAGACCCGGATCATATACGCGCGCAGACCCGCATCGATCGCAACCTGATCGGTGCGATAGCCCGTCCGGGCGGCCGCGATATTCCGGTCGAAGTCCGACATGGAAGTTACCCCTGTGCGTTGTCCCGGCAGTGCCGGGCCGGTGGCGTCCGGAAAAGCCGGACGCGAAGTTGAAAGGAATCTAATGGCAAAGACGGATGCGCGCTAGAGGATGGCCGCGTTAATTGCGGCGCGTTACAGATCGTTCATAAATATCGGGATGTTACAAATTCCTAAGTACCTCCATGGGCTTGCGGCCAAGTACCTGTACCGTTCCGAACAACCCTAGACCGACCACCACGATGAGCGCTGCGCACGCCGCGAGCACGGCTCGCCCCGCCAAAAACAAGAATGGAAAGTCGAATAGTCTGGACACAACAAGGCCCGCGGTGAGCGAGCCCGCTGCCAGGCCGAACAATACTGAAGCCAGCCCGACGAGCAGAAACTCCATGGCGTAGGCGGCGAGAAGCTGCCCGCGTGTCGCGCCCAATGTCCGCAGCACCACAGCGTCGTAGAGCCTAGAGCGGTGGCTCGCGGCCAGTGCGCCACCCAGCACCAAGGCGGCGGCAACAAGCGTCAACAAGCTGGCGCCGCGCAGGCCCGAAGCCAAATTGCCGACGATCCGATCCACCGCATCGAGCGCGTCTTTGACGCTCACGGCGGACACCGCGGGAAATGCATCCGCGACCGCCTTGACGACGGCGGCTTCCTCTGGCGGCGAGCCGCCGTCGGCGAATGTGAGTGTGGCGATATCGGTGTGCGGCGCCCCGGCAAACGTCCCGGGTGAGAAGACTAGAACGAAATTGATCCCCAGGCTTTCCCAATCGACCGCCCGAAGGTTGGCGATGCGCGCCATCACGTTACGGCCTAGCACGTTGACGGTGATCGTATCGCCAAGCTTTAAGCCCAAATCCTTCGCGGTTTTCTCTTCGATCGAAACAAGTGGCGCGCCGGAATAATCCGCCTGCCACCAGCTTCCGGCCACCAACCGCGAGCCCGCCGGCAGCGCGCCAGCGTAGGTGATGCCACGGTCGCCGCGCAGCACCCAAGCCGAGTTCTCTCCGGGTTTAAGATCTTCGGCGTTGACGCCGCGGGCTTCGACGATCCGCCCCCGCAGCATCGGCGCCCGGTCGAGGGTGGCGTTCGGCGCTTGTTGGTGCACCACGGCGTCGAAGCGTTGAACTTCTGCTGATGGAATATCGACGAAGAAAAACGACGGTGCGTGCTCCGGCAGCGCCGCGGTGAGCGCGCGATGCAAATTGCCTTCGATTTCGACAACCGTCACCAGCAAAGAGAAACCGATGCCGAGCGAAACCACGATGCTCGCGGTCACGGCGCCGGGACGATGGATGTTGGCGACCGCGAGCCGCAGCAGCATCGAATGCAAACGCGGCATGCGCCGGGCGCCCGCCATGATCGCTCCGGCGACAAGCCGCAAAATTACAAACAGACCCGCAGCCGACACCGCGAAAATCGTGGTCACGCGCCGGTCGTAGCCGAAGCAAATCGCGAGCCCCACGACCGCCGCGACGGCGAGCGTGGCGGCGATCAGATAACGGCGCCGCGGCCATGACGGTTCGAGGCCGATCGCACCGCGGAATAGCGTCGACACCGGGGTATCGTGCGCCCGTCCCAACGGCCACAGCGCGAACGCAAAGGCGATCAGAAGGCCGTAGGCAACCGACAGCGCCAGCACATCGAGGTGAACCACTGGCGCTACCGGGAAGGGCAGCAATGCGCCGAACAGCCAAACGGCGATGAAGGGCAAAGCCGCGCCAAACGCCGCGCCGATGCAAGCTGCGAATAGCGCAATGAGCATGATCTGCCAGGAATAGACGGCGACCACGGTGCTACCGGATGCGCCGAGCGTTTTCATTGTCGCAATCGTCTGGCGCTTGCGCGCGAGATGCGCTGCGACCGCGTTGGCGACGCCGATGCCGCCGACCAAGAGGACGGCGAAGCCGATGAGCGCCAGAAATTGGCTGAAACGTTCGACGTTGCGTTCGAGCTGCGGCGAGACATTTTTGCGCGTGCGAATGTCCCAGCCGGCATTCGGGAATTCCCCGACCGCCTGCTTCTCGATTGCGGCGAGCGCGCCGTCGTCGGCGTGGCCGGCCGGCAAACGCAATCGATAGCGCCAGCGCACCAGGCTTCCGGGTTGGATAAGCCCGCTTGCGCGCAACGCTTCTTCGCTGATTAGAACGCGCGGTCCAAAGCCGATGCCGCCACCGAGCTTGTCAGGTTCGCCGATCAACGCTGCGCGGAGCTCAAGCGTAGCGTTGCCGATACCGATCCGGTCGCCGACTTCGAGTTGCAGCCGCGCCAAGAGCGACGGATCGGCGGCGGCGCCGAAAACGTCACCGTTGCGCGCGAACAGCGCGGAAGGCGTCATGTCCGGGTCGGTCTTGACCGTCCCAACCAGCGGATAGGCGCCATCTACGGCCTTGGCCTCGATCAGCGCCGACTTGCCGTCGCCGGCATGCGCCATGGTCGGAAGCACGGCGATCTCTGACACCGTGCCATGGGCGGCGAGGAAAGCGCGCTCGGGATTATCGGCTTCACGCAGCGGAAGCGTAAACGCGACATCGCCGCCGAGCAGTAAGGCGCCTGATTGCGCTAGTCCGTCGGAGAGAGCCGCTGACAACGAACCCACCCCGGCAATCGCCGAGACGCCGAGCGCAATGCAGGCGATGAACACACCGAAGCCGCGCAAACCGCCGCGGACCTCCCGCCAGGCAAAGCGCGCTGCGACCGCCGTCATATCTGCTTCGTTGTTTGTTCGGCGCGAGCCTGTGGCGGCGAAGCGGCGAGTCGTCCGGAATGCATGTGCAGCACCCGGTCGCAGCGGGTGGCCAATGCGGCGTCGTGAGTGACCAGCACGAGCGTGGTGCGGTGCTGCTCTTTGCCGCGGAACAGAAGCTCGATGATGTGCTGACCGGTCGTTTCGTCGAGATTGCCGGTCGGCTCGTCGGCGACGAGAATCGCCGGATTGGGTGCGAGCGCACGCGCGATGGCGACGCGCTGCTGCTCGCCGCCGGACAATTGCGCCGGATAATGACCGACGCGATCGCTCAACCCCACCGCCGCGAGTTCGCGTTCGGCGCGTGAGAAAGCATCGCGAGTGCCGGACAGTTCGAGCGGCACCGCCACATTCTCCAGCGCCGTCATGGTCGGAATGAGATGGAAGGCCTGGAACACGATGCCGATATTGGCGCCGCGAAAGCGCGCAAGTTCGTCTTCGTTGAGTCGGCCAAGGTCTGCTCCGGCAACCAGGACCGAGCCATTATCGGGCCGCTCTAGTCCCGCCATAACCATGAGTAGCGTTGATTTGCCGGAGCCCGATGGGCCGAGCAGGCTCACCGCTTCGCCGCGGCCTATATTCAGGGCGATATCTTTGAGGATATGAACGCGATTGGCGCCGCTGCCGAGCGAGAGATTAACCGCGGAAAGCGCGACGGCGTCGCCGACCAGAGGATGCCCCGAAGTGTCATTCATGTCAGAGGCTGAACGGCGTCCTGCGGCGTCGAGTAACCGCCGCTCATATGGGTATGAAAGAGGCCTGCGCCACATCGCGACGGCCGCGATTGCAACGCTGGCGTTGGCGTTATGGATGATCGTCCTGCATGCCGGGCCGGCAGTGCCGGTGAAAATCGTGGCGCTCGGGGATTCGCTGACGGCAGGTCTCGGCTTGCCGGTCAGCCAGGGATTTGCGCCGCGCTTACAAGCCGCGCTTGCCGCCAAGGGCGATGCCGCAGAGATCATCAATGCCGGCGTTTCCGGGAATACCGCCTCTGACGGGCTGGCTCGGCTCGACTGGTCGGTACCGAGCGGCACGGACGCCGTCATCCTCGAACTCGGCGCCAACGACATGCTGCGCGGATTAAACCCGCACGTGACGCGCGAGGCGCTGATGACGATTTTGCGACGCTTGTCCGAACGGCACATCCGCGTTCTGCTTTGCGGCATGCGTTCGGCGCCGAATCTCGGGGGCGATTATGCAAAATCCTTTGAAGGTATTTACCCCGAACTTGCCGCCGCCTTCAGCGTTGCGCTTTATCCGTTCTTTCTTGACGGCGTGGCGGCCGATCCGAAGCTTTTGCAGAATGATGGCCTGCACCCAAATGCCGCAGGCGTTGACGTTATTGTCGCCCGCATTTTGCCCGACGTAGAAGCGCTAGTCGCCGAAGCGCGGAAATCCGGTTCGCCCTGAGGGTTGCGCTAATGCCGCGTTCCTCGCATGCTGTGGCGGCGCCGCGATTCGCTCTTAGATTTGGGAGCGTTGTTTTATGCCCCGTCTTTTCACGGCTCTGGAAATCCCGCGGCACGTCGGCGACTCGCTGGCCATCATGCGCGGCGGCATGCCTGGGGCGCGCTGGATCGATCCTGACAACTATCATCTGACACTGCGCTTCATCGGCGACATCGACGATGCGCTCGCGCGCGATATCGCAGGCCTGCTCGGACGTGTGCAGCGCCGGCCGTTCGAGTTGCGTCTGGACGGTCTTACCTCATTCGGGGGGCGAAAGCCTCGTGCCGTGGTCGCGACAGCAACACCGATTGCGCCGTTGCTCGAGTTGCAAGCCGAACACGAGCGGCTGTTGCAGCGGATCGGACTTGAACCCGAAGGCCGCAAATATATTCCGCACGTCACGTTGGCGCGGCTTCGCGATTCATCGAGCCGCGACGTTGCCGATTATCTGGCAATGCGCGCACACTATCGCTCTGCGTCGTTCCAAGTGTCGCGGTTCGTGCTGTTCTCGTCGCGTTCGTCGGTCGGCGGCGGCCCTTACGTCGTCGAGGCCGATTATCCGCTCACGGCGCCCGAGCTGCGGCTGGCGCCGAGCTACTAAAGCCAGCACGCATCACAGTCTTCGATAATGTCGGGGTCTAAGCGCGCAGCATGCGGGACTGCAAATCGAGGATTGCGGTGGCGAAGCCGTGATGATCGGCGATCAACTCCTGCATCACCGATAACGGATTTGCCCGCATCGATTCGACTTCGCCGACTACGCTGCCGAAATCGAACGACAGCTCGGCGGCAAACTTGCGGGCCAGTTGCTGCATGCGCCGATTGTCTGCCAGGCAAGCCATGTGCAGGTGGCGGAAGCCGCGGTTTCGCGCCGCGAGCAACGTACGCCGCAAAAGTCCCGATCCGACGCCGTGACTTTGCCACGGCTTTTCGACGCTTATGGCCGCCTCGGCTTGACCCGGAGAATGATTGCCCAGTTGCCGCAACTCAGCGGCGCCGCGCATGACGCCGTCGACAAAGAAGCCGTGAACGACCGCCTCAAGCGAGATCGTCAGATCGACGTAATTGCGGATGAAATCGTCGGCCACTCCGCCGCCGAAGCGGCTGTGCCGGCTTTCCGGATCGAGCCGTAACAAATGGTCGCGGTATTTGTCGGCTTCTCCGATCCACAATTTACGGATCACGCCGCCTGCGGGTAGAAGGTCCTGCATTCCAAGGGTCTCCTGACGTTGTCGTCGAAAAATCCCTTGTCCGCGTCCTCCACCTCAGCGCTAGCCCGGGCGAATGTCGTTTAGCACGCCAAGAATCTAGTTCGCTGCGACTTGTTCTATATGTTGGTTGTCGCCGAAGTTAGACAAGGCGAAGTATTGAGCATCATGGGCGCATTCGGTACGCGCATGCCTAATAACTGGCGTATTTGACGGTTTGGCGACTACGTGTTGGCACACCGAGTGGAGTGGATTTGACATTCGCTACCTACCGCGCGGCAAACTCGCGAAGCGAATGTCAAATCCAAAGCTCCACTGGCACTTATATACGCTAATGGTCCTTTGATTCTAACATTCGCATGATTAGCCAGCCGAACCGGGATGCGAATGTTAGAATCGGACCACTAGTGCACTACGGTTAAAGAACCGCGTTCCTGCCACGTTTTGCCCGCACCGGTTAACAGCAGCATGGCGAGCTCAATAAAAGCGCGATACGCCGCCGGCGTGGCCGGCGGCCTGATCGAGCCCGACTCCGCGCAACTTGCCGTCGTCGACAAGCTCGCGAGACTTGAGGTTGAGATTGCCGAACACCGCCTGGCGCGGAAATCATCGTCGCTTGGATGGATGTTCGGCAGCCGCGAAAAACGGCAGACGCGAATCAAGGGCCTCTATATCTACGGCGATGTCGGCCGCGGCAAAACTATGCTCATGGATTTGTTCTTTGCGGCGAGCCCGGTGCTACGCAAGCGGCGCGCTCATTTTCACGAATTCATGCTCGACGTGCACGAGCGCATTCACGAGCTTCGCCAGAAAATGAAGCTCGGGGAACATCCCGGCGCCGATCCGATCGAGCTTGCCGCGGCGGACCTCGCCAAGGAGGCGTGGCTTCTTTGCTTCGACGAATTTCATGTGACCGACATCGCCGATGCCATGATCCTCGGCCGGTTGTTCGCGCAATTATTCGCGCGCGGGGTCGTGCTGGTCGCCACTTCGAACGTCGAGCCCGCGGAGCTTTACAAGGACGGCTTGAACCGCGCCTTGTTTCTGCCCTTCATCCGCATGCTCGAAGACAACACCGAAGTGGTCCGGCTTTCCTCGCGGGCTGACTTTCGTCTGGAGAAACTTGCCGGCATGCACGTGTGGTATGTCCCGGCCGATGCGGCGGCCGATGCGGCGCTCGATCGCGCATGGCGCCAGCTGACCCGAGGACGCAACGGCGAGCCGCAAGCGCTGCCGCTCAAAGGACGGTCGGTGCACGTGCCGCGCGCCGCCATGGGAGTGGCGCGCTTCTCGTTTTCCGACCTTTGCGAACAACCGCTTGGTGCCGCCGACTATCTGCGGATCGCGCGTGAATATCACACCATCATCCTCGACCACGTTCCGGTGATGACATTGGAGACCCGTAACGCCGCCAAACGCTTTATTATCCTCATCGACACGCTGTACGACCTCAATGTGAAGCTCATCGCGTCGGCCGAAGCTGAGCCCGACGGCCTCTATCGCGGCGACGAAGGCTTCGAAGCGCAGGAATTCCACCGCACCGCCTCGCGGCTCATCGAGATGCGCTCGCAGGATTATTTGGCCCGGCCGCACGGTGCGGCGCATGGACAAGTTTCAGGCGCGTCGACTGGGATCGTCGAAACCTGATCGCGCCTAACCGACAACCGATGCGACGAAGAACGCCGCGACGACCGCGCCCATGAATACCGTCGCAAGCCACCCGAAAGCGGCCAGGAGCCGGGAGGCGGCGAAATTCCCCATGATCTTGCGGCGCGTCACCACCACCATCATGCCGGCCATCAGCGGGACGGCGACGATGCCGTTGAACACGGCGCTCCATACCAGCATCCGGATCGGATTGATCGGGAGAAGCGCACCGAAAGAGCCGATCAAGGTCGCCGCAGCGATGATCACGTAGAAGCCCTGCGCCCGCCACGGCGCGAGGCCTAAGCTGTTCTTCCACCCGAAAGCTTCGGCGACGGCATAAGCGGCCGAGCCGGCGAGTGCTGGAATCGCCAGGAGGCCGGTGCCGATAATGCCGACTGCGAACAACAAGAATGCAAGCTCTCCGGCCAATGGCCGCAGCGCTTCGGCCGCTGCTGCCGCGGTATCGATTGTCGTCGTGCCGTGCGCATGCAGCGTCGCCGCGGTGGCGACGATGATGAAGAAGCCGATGACGTTGGACAGCACCATGCCGGCCCAGGTGTCGAGCACGATCGGGCCAAACCGCCGGCGCGCCGAGGCGTCGTCATTCTTAAGCGGCGCCGCCTTCCGTCTTTCCTTGATCCGGCGCTCCTCGACTTCCAGCGAGGCTTGCCAGAAGAACAGATAGGGGCTGATCGTGGTGCCGAGAACGGCAACCAGCATCAAGATGGCATCCCGATTCCACGGCAGATGCGGGAGGAGCGTCGCCAGCAGGACCTCGTTCCAGGGCACATGCACGACCAGCGCGGTGGCAACGTAAGCGAACAGGACCAGCGTCAGGATTTTCATGTACTGGGCGTAGGGCCGATAGGGGATCGCGATCTGTGCCGAGAGGCAGATAATTCCGAAACACAGCGCGTAGACGGGCGCCGGGCCGCCGACGAGAAGTTGCATCGCCGCCGCCATGGCCGCGATGTCGGCGGCGATGTTGACCACGTTGGCGGCGGTCAACAGCGCAATGATTGCAAATAGCAGCGGGCGCGGCAGCACGGCGCCCAGATTGGCCGCTAGACCCCGCCCGGTGACCGAGCCGATGCGCGCGCTCACGATCTGGATGGCGACCATGAACGGCGTGGTGAGAAACATGGTCCAGCACAGCGTGTAGCCAAGCTGGGCGCCGCTCTGCGAATAGGTAGCAATTCCGCTCGGATCGTCGTCGGCCGCGCCGGTTAAGAGCCCCGGTCCCAGCACTCGTGACAGTTTGGCAATCAGCGGCGAGCGGCGGCTCGTCATGTCATTACTCGGTGCAGCCGAAAGGCCGCCTCAGCCCGAGGATGAAAGTCCGGGCCCTGCATCCGGTTCCGGCGATGGCTGCGGTGCGCGGCGGCGGCTTGAATGCGCAGCCCGAAAAGGTTAATCACCGCGGCGGCCGGGCGAGTTTGCATCAAGGATTTTTCCACGATGGCGCGTAATAAAATCGCATTGATTGGTGCCGGGCAAATCGGCGGCACGCTGGCCCATCTGATCGGCCTCAAGGAGCTCGGCGATGTCGTTCTCTTTGACGTCGCCGAGGGCATTCCGCAGGGAAAATCGCTCGATCTGATCGAATCCTCGCCAGTCGAAGGCTTTGATACCCGCTTTACCGGCACGAATTCCTACGAGACGATCCAGGGCGCTTCGGTATGCATCGTCACTGCCGGCGTGCCGCGCAAACCGGGAATGAGCCGCGACGACCTCCTCGACATCAATCTGAAGGTGATGGAGCAGGTCGGCGCCGGCATCGCGAAATATGCGCCGACCGCCTTCGTCATCTGCATCACCAACCCGCTCGACGCCATGGTGTGGGCGCTGCAAAAGTGTTGCGGCCTGCCGAAGCACATGGTCGTCGGCATGGCCGGCGTGCTCGACTCGGCGCGCTTCCGCTACTTTCTCGCCGACGAATTCAACGTCTCGGTCGAAGACGTCACCGCTTTCGTGCTCGGCGGCCACGGCGATAGCATGGTGCCACTGACCCGGTATTCGGCGGTGGCCGGGATTCCGCTGCCCGATCTCGTCAAAATGGGTTGGACGACGGCGGCGCGGCTCGATGCCATCGTCGAGCGCACCCGCAACGGCGGCGGCGAGATCGTCAGCCTACTCAAGACAGGATCGGCGTTCTATGCGCCGGCGAGTTCGGCGATTGCGATGGCGGAGAGCTATCTGCGCGACAAAAAACGCGTGCTGCCGGCGGCGGCCTGGCTCAACGGCGAGTACGGTATCAACGATCTCTATGTCGGCGTACCGGTCGTCATCGGCAGCAAGGGAGTTGAGCGTGTGGTCGAAATCGACCTCAACGGCAGCGAGCGCGGAATGTTCGAAAAATCCGTGCAAGCCGTGTACGGCCTGGTCGAGGCCTGCAAAAAGATCGCTCCGAATCTTGGCAATTGAGCTATTTGTCGTGGCTGAGGCGACGGTCGCCGCCTCGGAAAGCCAGCAGCTTTCATGAACATCCACGAATACCAGGCGAAGGCGGTGCTGCGCGAATTCGGCGTACCGGTGCCGCGCGGCATTCCGGCCATGAGCGTCGATGAAGCCGTCAAGGCAGCGAAGGATCTCGGCGGTCCTATTTGGGTGGTCAAAGCGCAAATCCATGCCGGCGGGCGCGGCAAGGCCGGCGGCGTCAAAGTGGTCAAATCGATCGACGAGGTGAAACGCGAGGCAGAGCGGCTGCTCGGATCGACGCTGGTGACGCATCAGACCGGCCCGCATGGCAAACAAGTGCATCGCCTCTACATCGAAGAAGGTTCGAACATCGCCCGCGAATATTATCTCTCGGCGCTGGTCGATCGCTCGACTTCGCGCGTTTCGTTCGTCGCCTCAACTGAAGGCGGCATGGAGATCGAGGAAGTCGCGCGCACCAATCCGGAGAAAATTCTCTCGTTCTCGGTCGATCCGGCGACCGGCTTTATGGTGCATCACAGCCACGCCGTAGCGCAGGCGCTCGGTTTGAGCCGCGAGGTCGGCAAGCAGGCGGAAACGGCGCTGCCGAAGCTTTATGACGCCTTCCTCGCCAAAGACATGAGCCTTCTCGAAATCAATCCGCTCATTGTCACCAAGGACGGCAAGCTTCTCTGTCTCGACGCGAAAATGGGCTTTGACGACAACGCGCTTTATCGTCATCCCGACATTGCCGCCTTGCGCGATCCAGCCGAGGAGGATGCCAAGGAAATCGAAGCCTCGCGCTATGATCTGAACTACGTGGCGCTCGATGGCACGATCGGCTGCATGGTGAACGGCGCCGGCCTTGCCATGGCCACCATGGACATCATCAAGCTCTACGGCGAGACCCCGGCAAACTTTCTCGACGTCGGCGGCGGCGCGAGCAAAGACAAGGTGACGGCCGCCTTCAAAATCATCACGTCCGATCCGCATGTGAAAGGCATTTTGATCAATATTTTCGGCGGCATCATGCGCTGCGACGTGATCGCCGAAGGCGTTGTTGCCGCGGTCAAGGAAGTCGGCTTGCGCGTGCCGCTCGTGGTGCGGCTCGAAGGCACCAATGTCGCGCTCGGCAAGGAGATCATTCAAAAATCCGGCCTTAATGTCATTTCCGCCGACGATCTCGATGACGCGGCGCGCAAGATTGTGAAGGCGGTGAGGGATGGGACCTGAGCTGATGCGCGTGTCCGCCGTTGCCGTATCGCTGGTTTGCGTCGCGACCGCCCGCGCAAGCGAGCGCACCGCGGAGCTGATCCATTCCTTTCAAAGCTTCTGTCTTCCCACGCCGGACTTCGCCGCACTTGAGGTTAAGGCAACGGCTATGGCGCTTCCGGTCCGCAAGGATTCCGTGTCGCCGCCCAAGCCCGGGGAATCGGGCCACGTCAAATCATGGGTTGTCTCGCTTGCCAACGGCCGGCATGAGCTGGTGGCGTCTCAGGCGCGCAGTGCCAAAGGCGATCTCGACTCCTGCGGCATCGGCGTCGAGGACATCGACGGCGAAGATTTGCGGCAGGAAGTGGTGAAGGCGCTCAATCTTGGCCCGCCGCTTCGGCAAACTTGGTCGGCCGACGGTGCGCAGCGGGTGACGACGTGGACATACAGCGACGACGAATTGTTTCTCGCCGACGCTTCGTCAGTGAAGATTCCGGGCGCTTACCTCACGTTGCTGCATCAAATAAAGAATCATTGAGCCGTGGCGATCCTTATCAACCGCGACACCAAGGTGATCTGCCAGGGTTTTACCGGCAAGAACGGCACCTTCCATTCCGAGCAGGCGATCGCCTACGGCACCAAAATGGTTGGCGGCACCTCGCCGGGAAAAGGCGGCTCGACGCATCTTGGCCTCCCGGTATTCGACACCGTCGCGGAAGCGCGGAATAAGACCGGCTGCGATGCCAGCGTTATTTACGTGCCGCCGCCGGGCGCAGCCGATGCGATCTGCGAGGCGATCGACGCCGAAATCCCGCTCATCGTCTGCATCACCGAGG
>DAIUEQ010000037.1:0-20843 GCA_036845025.1 Xanthobacteraceae bacterium
CGTGCGTTGCCGAAGCCCGGTTCATTCAGCGCGGCCGACGAGACCATCCTTGCCGCCGCCGACGCCATGCTCGCAAAGGCGCGAGAGTTTATGACGACCCAGCAACTGCATCAGGTGCTCAATACCGTCTGGGCCGCGGTTGCCAATGCCAATCGCTACTTCGCCGGCGAAGCGCCCTGGGCGTTGGCGAAAACCGATCCGGCGCGGCAGGCCACGGTGCTTTACGTGACCGCGGAAGTTCTGCGCCAAGTTGCCATTCTGTGTCAGCCCTTCATGCCAGAGTCGGCCGGCAAACTCTTGGATTTGCTGGCAATCCCGGCGGATCGTCGCAGCTTCGCGGATTTCAGCACCAGGATTGCGGCGGGAGCCACATTACCGGCCCCGTCACCCGTCTTCCCGCGCTACATCGAGCCGGCGACACAAGCCGCGCAGTAGGGCCGTCAATGCTGGTCGACAGCCATTGCCATCTCGATTTTCCCGATTTTGCCGACGAGCTTGATGCCGTTGTCGACCGCGCCCGCGCGGCCGACATCGCGCGCATAGTGACCATCTCGACACGCGTTGCGCGCCACGCCGAGTTGCTGGCCATCGCCGAGCGCTTTGGCGATGTTTATTGCTCGGTCGGCACGCATCCGCACCATGCCGACGAAGAGCCCGATATTACCGCAGGCGACTTGCTGTTGCGCGCGCAGCATTCAAAAGTCGTCGCCATTGGCGAAGCCGGGCTCGATTACCACTACGACCGCTCGTCGCGGGCGGCGCAGGAGCGGGGATTTCGCACCCATATCGAAGCGGCACGCGAGAGTGGGCTGCCGTTGGTCATTCATTCGCGTGAGGCCGACGCCGATACCGCGCGCATTCTCGAAGAAGAAATGGGGCAGGGCGCCTTCCCCGCCGTGCTTCATTGTTTCACCGGCGGGCCCGAACTTGCCCGGCGCGCCGTCGCACTTGGATTATTTATCTCTTTCACCGGCATCCTGACGTTCAAGAACTCGGCCGCGCTGCGCGCTATCGCTGCCGAATTGCCGGGCGACCGCATTCTGGTCGAGACGGACGCGCCGTATCTTGCGCCGAGTCCATTTCGCGGCAAGCGCAACGAGCCGGCCTATGTAGGCGAAGTCGCCAAAATTCTGGCCGAGTCTCGCGGCGTGCCTTTCGAGGAAATAGCCCGGCAAACCACCGACAACTTCTTTGCGCTGTTTCGCAAGGTGCCGCGTCCGAGCAGCGCGGACTTGCAGCGCCGGCAACCGCAAAGCGCGCCCGCGGCATGAGTCTACGCTTCACCATTCTCGGCTGCGGCTCTTCGGGTGGCGTGCCGCGGCCGGCACTCGGCTGGGGCGATTGCGACCCGAACAATCCGAAGAACCGCCGCCGGCGTACTTCGCTCTTGGTCGAACGCTTCGGTGCGGGCGGTGTGACGCGGGTTCTGGTCGATACTTCACCGGATCTGCGCGAGCAGCTTCTCGACGCCGCAGCAGATTCGCTCGACGGCGTATTTTATACCCACGAGCATGCCGACCACGTTCACGGCATCGATGATTTGCGCGGCTATTTCATCAAGCAGCGCCGGTTGATCGACGTTTATCTTGCCGCCCACACGGCGAAGGTTGTCCGTGCGCGGTTCGACTATTGCTTCGAATCTCCTCCGGGCAGCGACTATCCGCCCATCGTCCGTGAGCGCCGTTTCGCCGCCGGCCAACCGATCACGGTCGAAGGCCGTGGAGGCCCGATCACTGGCCTGCCGATCCTGCAAGCCCACGGCGATACCCCATCCTTTGGCTTTCGCTTCGGCAGGGTGGCGTATTCCTGCGATCTCAGCGATCTGCCCGCTGAAAGCGTCGTCGCCTTGGCTGATACCGACGTGTGGATTTTGGACGCGCTGCGCTATCGGCCGCACCCAAGCCATTTCTCGGTCGCCGACGCGCTCGGTTGGATCGAGCGCCTGAAGCCCCAGCGTGCCATCCTGACTAATCTCCATACCGATCTCGACTACGAGAAATTGCGCCGTGAATTGCCGCCGCAAGTGGAGCCAGCGTTCGACGGTATGAGCATCGAAGTCCAAGACCATTGAGGCAGAGGCCTGCACAGCGCGGCGGATAGTGCGCCACCGACAAAGCTCGGTTTATATGGCCTATGTGATTATGTTCCATAATATCTCTTATGCGAATCAGCCTTAGAGGGTCTTGGCGCGGCTTTAGGCGCCAAAGACGGAACCAAACACTTTTGCTATGGTTTCCTCCCCGCTGGCCAAGCTATCGCGGCCAGCGCTTTCGCTAGCTTTTTCCAAACCTCTACATTTGCACCAAGGGATCCCCGCCGTGAGCAAAACAAACGACACGCGTCGCAAGACTGCGGCACCGCTCGACACGCCCACCGACCTTTCGTCGGATGCGGTCAGCAAGATTTCCGCAAAGCTCAATGAAATTCTGGCGACGACTTTTGCGCTCTACCTCAAGACCAAGAATTTTCATTGGCACGTCAGCGGACCGCACTTCCGTGACTATCACCTGCTGCTCGACCAGCATGGCGATCAGATCTTTGCTATAACCGACGACATCGCCGAGCGGGTTCGCAAGATCGGCGGCACCACGATCCGCTCGATCGGCCAGATTTCGAAGCTACAAGGCATCGACGACAACAACGAGAATTTCGTGCCGCCGGTCGAAATGCTGCGCGAGCTGATGAACGACAACAAGGCGTTGATCGCGGCGATGCGCGAGGCGCACGAAATCACCGACAAGGGCGGCGACGTCGCCACTACCAGCATGCTCGAGAACTGGATCGATGAGGCCGAACGCCGCACCTGGTTCCTGTTCGAAGCGAGCCGGCGCGGCGACAATTCCGGTCACTAAACGCGCCAATTGTTAACAGCCGGCCGGCGCCATTCGCGGCGCGGCGAGGGGTCTGATAGCTTTCCGCCACAACTGGGAAAGCCGTCATGACCCCTTCGCGCGATATCGGCCGGCTAATCGAAATTATGGCGGCGCTGCGCACGCCAAAAACCGGCTGTCCGTGGGATTTGGAGCAGAATTTCGCGACCATTGCTCCCTACACGCTCGAAGAAGCCTATGAAGTCGCTGACGCGATTGCGCGCAACGACCTCCCCGACCTGCAAGACGAGTTAGGCGATCTCCTCCTCCAAGTGGTCTTCCACGCGCGCATGGCGCAGGAACAAGGCGCGTTCGACTTCGGCGACGTAGTCGAGGCCATCACCGCGAAACTTGTCCGCCGGCATCCTCACGTTTTCGGCCAGCGTCGCGCCGCCAACCCCGAGGCTGTCAAAGGCTTGTGGGAGGAAATAAAGGCGCAGGAGAAGGAACGGAAACGAGCGAAGGCAGGAGGAAGCACGCCTGCGCAAGAGGGCGCCCTGGCCGGAATCCCGATCGCCCTCCCCGCGCTAACCCGCGCGTTAAAGCTCCAAGCCAAAGCCAGCAAAGTCGGGTTCGACTGGAACGACATCCGCGCCGTATTGCGCAAAGTTCGCGAGGAGGCCGATGAGATCGAGGCGGCGCTGGAAGCCGACCCAGATGAAGCCGCCGCCGAAGTCGGCGACCTGCTTTTTGCTGCCGTCAACCTCGCCCGTCACCTGCACGCTGATCCCGAGACGCTGCTGCGGCAAACCAACCAGAAATTCGAGCGCCGCTTTGCCGCCATCGAACGCGCGCTTGCGTCGCGAGGCAAAGCACCGCAGAACGCCACGCTCGCCGAAATGGATGCGCTGTGGGACGAGGCCAAAGCCGATGAATGAAGGTCTTCCGGCCTCCGCCGGACGAGCGCCCTCTGCCCCTCGGCAAACCGTGGACGAGGCTGACGGAAGTCTCAGCCGGTCAGATATTTAGCTAAGCCGCAACGCGGCGCATGGCGGACTTATCGCGGGCGCCGCGGATGACCTTGACCGACTTCTCGATGGCCGACCACAGGCCGCTGATTTCAGCCCCCGCATAGGGGTCGTCGTGGAGGTCCTTCACGTCGTCGCCGCGGGTCAGCGCCAGCGAATAGCTTGCCCGGTGTGTGATCTGGCCGCCCCAAACCGGGACCTCTAACCGCGCCAGACATCTGCGCGCTGCCGCAACGGCCGGCGTTTCGACACCATGACGTTTAGGCGGTGCCCCGTTGAGAATGACGGCGTATGGCGTGCGGGCTTGCTGTGCCAGGGCGATGGTGTGCTGCACGGCGTCGATATCAAACAAACCGGGGCGGCACGGGATAATCACGAACGTTGCCGCTTCGATCGCTTCAACCACGCTCGCTGAGCCGTTTGAAGGTGTGTCGAGCAGAACCCATTCCACCTCGTTTTTCTTGGCCTTTTTTACGATATCGCCGATGCCACGTTTGACGATTTTCAGCGGCAACGCGTATTCCGCGCGCAACTCGTTCCACAGCGTGAGCGAGCCCTGCGGATCGTCGTCAACGAGCAAACAGCGCCGCGTCGGGGCATGGATATGAACGGCGAGATGCGCGGCCAAGGTGCTTTTACCCGCGCCCCCTTTGCGTGATGCGAAAGCAAGAACATTCATCGCTGCAAGCCGCAACTGGAGGGGACGGTACGATCCGGAAGGAGGAATCGCGGGCGCATTTTCGCATGGCAGTTTCGAACGAGAAAATGAACAACCCGTCTATGACAGTGTCGCGCCAGTGTCACAAACAACGGGGCGCCAGAAGGCGACGCAGCAGCGACAACTTCAGTTCGACACCGGTCGTGCCGACGAGGCAAACCGCTCTCGTACAGCGTTGGCCCTGTCGGCGGCGGTCCTTACCGTCATGGCGACCTGCCCTGACTCTTGGTTGACCGCCTTGCCAATGACTTCGGTGTGCCGATACAGCCAGCTGACGCCCGCGCCGTCCGCCGCTTCGAGGATGAGCTCGATGACGACCCGGCCGGCGGCAAGCCGGGTTTCGATGGCCTCCTCCAGTCCACCAATCCCCTCGCCGCTAATTGCTGAAACGAGCACGGGCCGCTCTTCGGCGGCACGGCGGCCGGCGAGATTTTCAAGCTGGGCGCGCGCATCCGGGTCGAGCCGGTCGATCTTGTTCCAGACCTCGATCAGCGACGGCTTATCGGTTGATTTGCGCTGCGGATCGATGCCGAGCTGACTCAAGATGCCTTCGACGTCATGCAATTGGGCCGCCGCATTTTCATGCGCCATGTCGCGGACGTGGAGAATGACATCGGCCTCGGTCACTTCTTCCAGCGTGGCGCGGAACGCCGCGATCAGCATGGTCGGCAGATCGGAGATGAATCCGACCGTATCGGAAAGGATGATGCGCGCTCCGTGCGGCAAATCGACGGCCCGCAGCGTCGGATCGAGCGTCGAGAACAGCATATCCGCTGACACCACGCGCGCCTGTGTCATGCGGTTGAATAACGTCGACTTGCCGGCATTGGTATAGCCGACCAGCGCGACGATCGGATACGGCACACGGCGGCGGCTCTCGCGGTGGAGCGCGCGCGTACGCTTGACCTTGACAAGCTCGGCCTCGATCTTGGCAAGGCGTTCCTCGATCATGCGGCGGTCGGCTTCGAGCTGTGTCTCGCCCGGGCCGCCGAGAAAGCCGAAACCGCCGCGCTGACGCTCGAGATGGGTCCATGTGCGCACCAGCCGGCTCTTTTGATAAGTCAGATGCGCGTGTTCGACCTGCAGCGCGCCTTCGCGGGTGCGCGCGCGCTTGCCGAAAATCTCCAAAATCAACCCGGTGCGGTCGATGACCTTGGCATTCCAGGCTCGTTCAAGATTGCGCTGTTGTACTGGTGTGAGCGCGCCGTCGACCACGACAATGTCCGCTTCCAGCGTTCGTAACAGCCCGGCGATTTCTTCGACCTTGCCTTTGCCGAGCAGCGTTGCCGGACGCGCCGCGCTGAGCGCCACGACGCCGGCCTGCACGACGTCAAGATCAATGGCGCGCGCGAGCCCAACCGCTTCGTCGAGCTTTTCCGCGGGCGTACGGTCGTCAGCACGCTGAGAAGAAGGCGCCCGGCGGAGCACCGGTTCGATGACAAGCGCGCGGCCGGTCGCCGCGGGCGCGCCCGCTGCTCCCTCCCTCTGACTTGAGGGGACGTCGGAAAGTGTGGAGCGCGTGTCGCGGCGGCGCGGCTCCAATCAGATTTTATCCCCGGTTGAGGGCTCTTCGGCGCCCTCGAACAACTGCACGGGATGGCCCGGCATGATGGTCGAGATAGCGTGCTTGTAGACGAGCTGCGAATGCCCGTCGCGGCGCAAGAGCACGCAGAAATTATCGAACCAGGTCACCACACCCTGCAATTTAACGCCGTTCACCAGAAAGATGGTCAGCGGAATTTTGCTCTTGCGGACGTGGTTGAGGAATGTGTCTTGCAGATTTTGTGCGCGGTCGGCTGCCATGGCCGTTGTTTCCGTTTTTGTACCGCAGGCCCCTGCCCCGCGGGTCTTTTCTTGTGTTTCCTAAAACAGGGTGGGCCGAGCAGCAGAACCCACTCAGAGCATTGCTATTTCAATAAAAAGATAGGTTCGCTCGCCTCAGCCCAACATTTCGCACGGCCCGCCGGTCAGGTCCGGCCGCAACCGAGCAAATTTATTAGACGGTACCGGGCCCAGGGATGCAAGCCTAAGTTGGCGGGGTCGGAAGGAAACCGTCGTTGCGGCCCCCGGACGCGGAAAAATAATCTCAAAGCCGAGGCATCAGCCGGCTTCGGCATAAAGGTGAAACGCGCGCCGCAGCGCGGTCGCTATCGGCCCCGGCTTGCCCTCGCCGATCGCGTGGCCGTCAATGCTTATGACCGGCAACACGATCTGTGTCGCCGCGGTGACAAAAGCTTCACGGGCGGCATAAGCCTCTTCGAGCGTGAACGTCCGTTCCTCGATGGCAAGACCCTGCGCCCTGATGGCCTCGAACAGGACCTCACGCGTAATTCCGCGCAAAATGGCCCGGTCCGGGCGGCGGGTCACGACCTTGCCATCGTGGGTCACAATCCACGCGTTGGTCGAGGCGCCTTCGGTGACATCGCCATCCTTGTCGACGAACCACGCGTCGCGTGCGCCCCGCTCGATCGCCGCCTGCCTTGCCAGCACATTCGGCAAAAGTCCGATGGTTTTTATATCGACGCGCCCCCAGCGGTTATCCGGCACACTGACGACCGCAATGCCTTTGGCGGCAAGCGCCTCGTTGCGACCGTGGTTGAGCGAACGGGCGGTGACGACCAAGCTTGGGGGGATATCCGGCGCTGGAAAGGCGTGGTCGCGCCGCGCTACGCCACGGGTCACCTGGAGGTAAAGGAGGCCGTAGCCGATGCGATTGCGCGCCGCCACCTCCCGCATCACGATCTTAAGCGCCGTAAGCGGTATCGGCATGCGAATGCGCAGTTCGTCGAGCGAGCGCGCGAGACGCGCCAGGTGGCGGCGCTGATCGATCAACAATCCATTGCGAACCTCGCACACCTCGTAGACACCGTCGCCGAACTGATAGCCGCGGTCTTCGACGTGCACCTTGGCGTCGCGGAATGGCAGATAGCGGCCGTTGACGTAAGCGATCCGGCTCATCGATTTTAGTCGATCCCGAGCGCCTTGAGCTTGCGGTGCAGCGCCGAGCGCTCCATGCCGACAAATTCGGCGGTGCGGGAAATATTGCCGCCGAACCGGTTGATTTGTGCCAACAGGTATTCGCGCTCAAACACCTCGCGCGCCTCGCGCAAAGCCAAACCCATAAGATGCTCGCCGCCGTTGCCGTTCGGCATCGAAGGAATCATCGAGCCGACGTCAGGCGGCAGCATGGACGCGGTGATGACCGCTTCCGGTTCGCCGCCGGCGAGGATCATCAGCCGTTCGACGTTGTTGCGAAGCTGCCGCACGTTGCCCGGCCAATCGTGCGACTGCAGCACCGCCAGCGCGTCGGGGCCGATATTGCGCTTGGGCAGGCCGGTGGTCTGCGAAATTTGCGTCATGAAGTAATCGACGAGTTCCGCGATGTCCTCGCGCCGTTCGGCGAGCGGTGGCACCCGGATCGGGACCACGGAAAGGCGGTGGTACAGATCGTCGCGGAATTTGCCCGCCGCGATCTCCGACTCGATGTTGCGGCTGGTCGAGGAGACGATCCGCACATCGACGGTGACTTTGGTGCTGCCGCCGACACGCTGAAAAGTCTGGTCGAGCAACACGCGCAGAATCTTGTTTTGCGTCTCGCGCGGCATGTCGGCGATCTCGTCGATGAACAGCGTGCCGCCGTGCGCCTCTTCCAGCGCGCCGACTTTGCGCTGTTGTGTGCCATTCCCCGCGTCAACGCCGAATAGTTCTGTCTCCATCTGCTCGGGAATGATCGCAGCCGCGTTGATCACGACGAATGGACCGTTCGAGCGCGCCGAAAGCGCATGGATGGTGCGGGCGGCGAGTTCCTTGCCACTGCCGGAAGGGCCCACAATTAGAACGCGGCTATTGGTCGGCCCGACTTTTTCGATGGTCTGCCGCAGCTGATTAGCAGCGGGCGAACGGCCGACAAGGGTTGCGGCGAGCGGCCCGAGCTGGCGGAGTTCACGCACCTCTCGCTTGAGCCGGGAATTCTCCAGCGTCCGGTCCGCAACCAATAACAGCCGGTCAGCTTTGAACGGTTTCTCGATGAAATCGTAGGCGCCGCGCTTGATGGCCGAAACGGCGGTCTCGATATTGCCGTGTCCGGAAATCATCACGACCGGCAAGTCGGGATGCTCCTGCTTGAGCGAGTCGAGGAGCTGCAACCCGTCAAGACGGCTGCCTTGCAACCAGATGTCGAGGAAGACCAGATTAGGCCGCCGCGCGACGACGGCAGCAATAGCTTCGTCGCTATTGCCCGCGGTACGGGTGCCGTGGCCCTCGTCCTGGAGAATGCCCGCGACCAAGTCGCGAATATCCGCCTCATCGTCTACGATCAAGATGTCGGATGCCATGGCTAGACCGCCGCCCCCACGGGAGCCGGCGCCGCCGCGGCGCTTGCAATCGGCTCGGTAGCAAAGCGCAATTGCATCCAAGCGCCACGCGCGCCGGGCACCTTATCCGAGGCGTCCCTTAATTCGATGCCGCCGCCGTGTTCCTCGAGGATGCGCCCGACAATGGCGAGGCCGAGCCCGGTGCCTTTTTCCCGCGTCGTGACATAAGGCTCGAGCAGCCTCGCGCGATTTTCCTTCGGCAATCCGATGCCGTTATCGATCACGTCGATGACAATGTGCTCGGCCTCGCGGCGCGCGCTCACGGCAATTCGACCACGCTCCGCCACGCCGCCCTGCCCCGCTGCGGCGGCCGGATGGGCTGCCAGCGACGCGGCGCCGATTGCTTCGGTGGAGTTTTTGACAATGTTGGTGAGCGCCTGCGAGATCAGCCGGCGATCGAAGCGTGCGGGCATGCTTTCCGCCGGCAAGTCCACTTCAAAATCAATGTCCGGATGGCCGACCCGCATGAGAAAGACGACCTGACGAACAGTGTCGGCCACGTCCTCGGCGGCGATGACGGGCTTCGGCATGCGCGCGAAGCGGGAGAACTCGTCGACCATCCGCTTAATATCATCGACCTGACGCACGATGGTGTCGGTACACTGCTCAAACACGGCCGCGTCCTCGACAATTACCTTGCCGTATTTGCGGCGCAGCCGTTCGGCCGACAACTGGATCGGCGTCAGGGGGTTCTTGATTTCGTGAGCGATGCGGCGGGCGATGTCGGCCCATGCCGAGGACCGCTGCGCCAGGACGAGCTCGGTCACATCGTCGATGGTGATGACATAGCCGTGCTCGGATTCGGCGGCCTGCTCGCTGGTCACGCGCACGGAGAAGTTTCGCTCCTGGCCGTTGCGGGTGACCGTGACCTGGCGCTGTACCAGCCGCTGAGTGCCGTTCCTCGCGCTAGCGAAAACCTCCGCCAGTTCCGGGGCGACCTCAGCCAAGGGTCGTCCCAGTATTTCGCTCTCGGTCTGTGCAATCAGCCGTTCGGCGGAACGGTTGAGGATGGTGACCTGGCCTTCGGCATTGACGCCGATCACGCCGGCGCTGGCGCCGGCCAGCACCGCTTCGGTGAAGCGTCGGCGGCTATCGATCTGGTCGCGCGCGCGGATGATGTCGTCGTGTTGGGTGCTTAGCTCTTGCGTCATTTTGTTGAAGGTCTCGCCGAGATGCGCAAGATCGCCTTCCGACCGGCGGATCGGGACGCGAACCTGTAGATTGCCGGTAGAGACCACGTTGGCGGCGCCGATCAGGCGCCGGATCGGGGCCACCAGCCGGTTGGCGAAATCGAGCCCGATCCAGGCAGACGACAACAGCACAATCAGCGCGATGATCGCGAACATCAGCGCAAAGGCGATTTGAATCCCGAGCCGGCGCGCTTCAAGATTGGCATATTCGCCGACATTCTCCTGCGTGGCGCGCAACTGCTCGACCACGCGCGGATCAAGCAGTCGCGCCGCGTAAAGGTAGATGTCGTCATAGCCATGCAGCTTGACCGCCGCGGCAACGTGATCGCCTTCCGGAATCAGCGCTATTTGCGGCTCGGTTTCGGTGATTTTGGCCAACAATTCCTTGGACGGCAGCACGATGGTCTTGTCCATTTTCACGTCTGCGCGCTCGACGGTGGTGCCGTCGCCGCGGATCATGAGCGCCGCCGAAAGGCCCCGCGCTGTCGCCTGCGCCGTGAAAAATTTCTGGAAACGGTCGCGGTCGGAATCAAACATCGGCTTGGCGCGGCCAAGGTCGAACGCCATCGCCATGATTTCACCGCGGATCGCCTGCGCATGCTCGCTGACATAGGCGTCGGCAACGATCAGCGACTGTTCGATCATGGAGCGGGTGCGGGTGGAGAAGAACCGGTCGAGGCCGCGATCGAGGGTCGTCGAGGCGACCACGGCGACGAGGATGGTTGGAACGGCGGCGATGACGGCGAACAGACCGACGATTTGCACGTGCAGCCGCGAGCCGGCGTAGCCGCGCCGGCGCGCCTGCACCACGCTCCAGACTTCCCGGCCGATAATGCCAAGCAGGAGCAGCCCGGTGGCCAGGTTGACGAGCAGCAGCTTGACCACGACCTCGTGCACCGGGGTGATCGGCGTCAGGTTGGCAAGAACGAGGAAGGTGGCGGTGGCGGAGAGGAGCGCGACGCCGACGGCGACTGCCCCAATCAAGCGGGAGGCCGCAGGCATCGGGGCCGCGGCGGCCGGATCTAGCGGGGCGACCTGATCGGCAGTCGTCATTTCCATACGAACGCGGGACTTGGCCGGCTCAGGAAGCTCGGCGGACGATGAATGGAGCCCCCGGCCATTCCCGCCGTGTCAATTCGAGAAAGCAAAGCAATCGGGTGATGCTTTTATACAACAATGTTGCCGGATTGCGACAATTTTGCGGGCGAACCCGGCCGGCCGTCAGCTGCCCGCGGTCCGGTACACCTGAATTTCCAGGTCACGGATCTTCTTGCGGAGCGTATTGCGATTGACCCCTAGGAGGTCGGCAGCGCGGATTTGGTTGCCCCGGGTCGCCGCCAGCGCGGCCGTTAAGAGCGGCGCTTCGACCTCGCGCAAGATGCGGTGGTAGAGCCCTGGCGGCGGCAGGCCTTCGTCAAAGCCGGAGAAATAGCGGGCAAGATGCCGCTCCACGGCGTTGGCCAGATTTTCGTCGCCGCGGTAATTGTCGCCCGGCGAAAGGCTCGGCTGGGAGAGTTCGGCATCGATCACCGCCGAGGTAATGGTCTCCTGCGGATAAAGCGCCGCGAGCCGGCGGGCCAGATTTTCCAACTCGCGCACGTTGCCTGGCCAGCGATGGCGTTTGAGCCGCTCGAGCGCCGCCTGGTCGATCTGCTTGGCCGGCAAACCTTCGCGCTCGATCAGCGTGAAAAAGTGCCGGATGAGATCCGGAATGTCCTCGGTGCGTTCGCGTAACGGCGGCAGGCGCAGCGGCACGACATTGAGGCGGAAGAACAAGTCTTCGCGGAACAGACCCTGCTGAATGAGTTGCCGCAGGTCCTTGTTGGTTGCGGCAATGATGCGCACGTCCGCCTTGATTGGAGTGCGGCCGCCGACCGTCGTGTACTCGCCCTGCTGCAGCACGCGCAGCAACCGCGTTTGTGCTTCCATCGGCATGTCGCCGATTTCGTCGAGAAAAAGCGTGCCGCCCTCGGCTTGTTCGAAGCGTCCGGCGCTGCGGGTGTTGGCGCCGGTAAAGGCGCCCTTCTCGTGGCCGAACAGTTCGGACTCGATCAGATCGCGCGGGATCGCCGCCATGTTGATGGCGACGAACGGGCCCGTGCGCCGCTTGCCGTAATCATGCAGAGCGCGCGCCACCAGCTCCTTGCCGGTGCCGGATTCGCCCGAAATCATTACCGTCAAATCGGTCAGCATCAGCCGCGCGAGCACGCGGTAGATTTCCTGCATCGCCGGCGAGCGCCCGATCAGCGGAATTGACTCGAAATCATCGACTTGGGCGGGCGGCCGCGGCCGCTCTTTCGGCTCGGACAGCGCGCGGCCGACGATGGCGGTCAGTTCCTTGAGATCGAACGGCTTGGGCAGATATTCGTACGCGCCGCGTTCGGAAGCGCGGATCGCGGTCATGAACGTGTTCTGGGCGCTCATGATGATGACCGGCAAATCCGGCCGCGCCTTTTTGATCCGCAACAACAGATCGAACGCGTTTTCGTCCGGCAGCACGACATCGCTGATGATGAGGTCGCCGTCGCCCTGGTTGATCCAGCGCCACAAAGTCGCGGCATTGCCGGTCGAGCGCACGTCGTAACCGGCGCGGGTCAGCGCCTGATTAAGGACGGTGCGGATTGCCGCGTCGTCATCGGCAATGAGAATGTTTCCCGCGGGCATTTAATGATCCCCTGATGGGCGGCTCGGGCTCGAACGCGCCCGTCCCGTCTCATCGATCTCGGCGCTGTACATCGGCATGAGAACGCGAAACACGGTTCGCCGCGGCTGCGACTCGCATTCGATAATGCCGCCGTGATCGCCGACGATCTTGGCTACCAATGCAAGGCCGAGACCCGAGCCGGTCGGCTTGGTGGTCACGAACGGATCGAACAGGTGCGGCATTAATTCGTCGGGCACGCCGGGGCCGTTGTCCCTGACGCAAAATTCAAGCGGTAGTGAAATGCGGGTCTTGGCGCCCGGGATGGAAAGCCGCACGCCGGGACGAAACGCGGTCGATAGCGCAATCTCTCCGCCCGCGTTGTCGCCGATGGATTCGGCGGCGTTCTTGATCAGATTGAAAAACACCTGGACCAGCTGATCGCGGTTCGCCAGCACCGGCGGCAGCGAGGGATCGTACTCTTCAACGAAGCGGATCTGCCTGGCGACGCCGGTTTGCGCCAGCCGCTTTACGTGCTCGAGCACGACGTGAATGTTGATCGGCTCACGTTCGACCGGCCGCTCGTCGGTGAAGACTTCCATGCGGTCGACGAGTTTCACGATGCGATCGGCCTCATCGCAAATCAGCCGCGTGAGAACGCGATCGTCGTCGCCGACCGATTGCTCAAGCAGTTGGGCGGCGCCGCGAATGCCGGATAGAGGATTTTTGATCTCATGTGCCAGCATGGCGGAGAGCGCGATAACTGAACGGGCGGCGCCACGATGCGTCAGCTGGCGGTCCATTTTGTCGGCGATGGAGCGCTCCTGGAGCATGACCACAACATATTTGGGCTGCTCCGGCAGCGGCGCGACGTGCAGGTCCACGGCGCGATCGCCGGGATTGCGGGGCGTGCCGAGATCGACTTTGTATTCGTTGACCGCAGCACCGGTGGCGCGCACCTGATCGACCAACGCCAATAACGGGCTGCCAAACGGCACGAGCTCGTGAAGCTGGTGCCGGCGCAACAGCGCCAGTGACGCCTCGAAAAACGCCTCGGCGGCGGCGTTGGCCTCGATGACCTTTCCGTCCGCGGCGACGACGATCACCGGGTGTGGCAGTGCATTGAGCACCGCCTCGGCCGCGGTCGAAGCTGGCTGGAAGGAATGCGCAGCGCTCACCATGAGCGCCTCGCTGATGGCCAGTTCGGGTCGGTAAGCCGGTCAAAAGCCAAGAATGCTCCGCCTCGACCCTTCAGGCGATCAATGATCTGTGGGTTGCACACGAATTAGGCGCTGCCATTAATTTGCATATAGTTTAGCCAAAGATGCGGCCCGCGCGCAAGTGTTGCAGTGCAATATAGTCAATTTGTGATCGGGGATTTGATCCCTGTTTCGGCGGGTTGCCTGCTTCGCCTCCCGCGCCGACATGCGCTAAGGGTTGCCGCTGAGGAAGCGGGAGCCGGAAGGCATGACGAGCAAGGTTGCGGCGGTCATTGTTGCCGCCGGACGCGGACATCGCGCGGGCGGGGAAATGCCCAAGCAGTATCGGCACATTGGTGGGGAGCCGGTGATCCACGCGGCGTTGGCGGCGTTTGCCGGCCATCCCCAGATCGACGCGGTGCAACCGGTTATTCACGCCGACGACGAACCCCAGTTCCGCGCGGCGACAGCCGGCTTGGCCCGATTACGGACGCCAGTTTCTGGTGGCGCCAGCCGGCAAGCCTCGGTTTATGCGGGATTAGAAGCGTTGCGCGGCGCAGCGCCGGATATTGTTCTCATTCATGACGCTGCGCGGCCGTTCGTCAGCGATGCGCTGATCGCGCGCGCGATCGCTGCGGCAAGCAAGCACGGCGCCGCGGTGCCCGCTGTCGCCGTGGCCGACACCGTGAAGAAGGTCGATGCGCAAGGCACCATTACGGCAACCATCGACCGCAACGAGTTGCGCATTGTGCAGACGCCGCAAGCCTTCTCCTATAACCTCATTGTCGACGCGCATGGTCGTGCGGCCGCAGCCGACCGCAGTGATTTTACCGACGATGCGGCGCTCGCCGAATGGGCAGGCCACCGCGTGAGCGTATTTCCGGGCGATAGCGCCAACGTCAAACTCACGACCAATGAGGATTTCGCGCGCGCCGAAGCGTTGCGGATGGCGGCGAGCGGCGATGTCCGCACCGGCAACGGTTTCGACGTTCACGCCTTCGCCGATGGCGATCACATCATGCTCGGCGGTGTGCGCATCGCGCACACGCGCGGCGTGACCGGTCACTCCGACGCCGACGTGGCGCTGCATGCGTTGGTCGACGCCATCCTCGGCGCACTTGCCGATGGCGACATCGGCCAACATTTTCCGCCCAGCGATCCGCAATGGAAAGGCGCGGCGTCGGAAAAGTTTCTCGCCTTCGCTTGCGAGCGGGTGCGGGCGCGTTCGGGCGTGATCGCCCATCTCGACGTAACAGTCGTTTGCGAAGCGCCTCGCATCGGCCCGCATCGCGATGCCATGCGCGCCCGCATCGCCGCTATCGCCGGAATTGGTGTTGACCGCATAGCGATCAAGGCGACGACGAGCGAGAAACTCGGCTTCACCGGCCGTAGCGAAGGCATTGTGGCGATGGCGACGGCGACCGTGCGATTGCCGTGGAGCGGATTGTGACGCAAGCGGCATTGCGTGCCGCCGCAACGAGCGTCCTGCAACGCGCCCGCTCCAACGGGCTGAAAATCGCCACTGCGGAATCCTGCACCGGCGGACTCGTCGCCGCCGCGTTGACCGAGATCGCCGGTTCGTCCGACGTGGTCGACCGCGGCTTCGTCACCTATTCCAACGACGCCAAGCACGTCATGCTCGGCGTGCCGACCACGACGTTGCAGCGGCACGGCGCCGTCAGCGCCGAGACCGCGGCGGCGATGGCGAAAGGCGCGCTGCAACATTCGTTGGCCGACATCGCGGTTGCGATCACCGGCATCGCCGGCCCTGGCGGCGGCAGCAAACAAAAGCCGATCGGGCTCGTTCACTTTGCCGCTGCAAGCCGCAACGGCAGCCGCGTCGCGCGCGTCAAGCGTTACGGCAATATCGGCCGCAGCCAGGTGCGAAAGCGCTCCGTCGCCGAAGCGCTGCGCTTGTTACGCTTATTGGCCGAGACCAAGCCGCGTTAGCCGCATTATTTGCGCTCGAAAAATACCGCCGCGCAGGTGTGGTGGGTGATGTTCTGCGCGGTATGGCCGAACGTGATCGGAACCTCCACCGGGTGTCCGGCGTGAGTATGAATAATCCTCGTCCCCTCGGCGGACGTTACCCTGAGCGCGCAGTCGGTCAGCGGGAAGACCACCGAAGGGATCGGATGCGAGTGTGGTGCGTCCAAGCGGCCGGGTCGCCAAACCGCGCGGGTCACTCGGAATTTCTCATTGTCGAGAATGAGCGCGTAAACGCCCGGGTCCGCCACATAGCTCGGTGGCGCGTCCTGCGCGACCGCAATCGACGGCGACATTAATCCAGTGGCCACCACCGCGAGAATGGGGGCAATGTGTTTGATCATCACACTCTCCTGCAACGTTGAAAAGAACGGCCACAGGATACAGAACCGCTACGACAGCAGAAAGACCTCGCTTTCGATAAGCTTAAGCGTTTACGCAGCGCGGGTGCCGTAAACTTCGTCGGCGCGGCGCTGGAATGCGCGAGCAAAGCGACGGAAGGCGGCGTCGAACATGGCGCCCATCAGCAAACCGAGCGTGCGGCTACGGAATTCGTAAGAGATGAAAAAGTCGACATCGCACGTGTGTTCATCGACCGGGCGGAATGTCCAGTGATTGTTGAGGCTTTGAAACGGGCCTTCGAGATATTCGACCAGGATTTCAAGTTTCGCCCGGTCCAGCGTCACGCGGCTGGTGAAGGTCTGGCGAATGAGCTTATAGGCGACGGTCATGTCGGCAACGATCATCTCCTTGCCGCCTTCGCTGCTGCGCTGCCGTATCTTGAGCGATTGGCACAGCGGCACGAATTCCGGATAGCGCTCGACGTCTGCGACAAGATCGAACATGTCGGAGGCGGTGTGCCGCACCCGCGTCGTGTTGGACAATTGCGGCATGCCTAGCGCGCCGCCCGGGCCGCTTTCAGCCGAGCGAAATCGTCGCCGGCATGATGCGACGACCGCGTCAGCGGGCTCGCCGATACCATGGCGAACCCTTTACCGTAAGCGACGGTCTCGAGCGCCTTGAATTCTTCCGGCGGCACGAAACGCTTCACTGGATGATGTTTGGGCGAAGGCTGCAGATATTGCCCGACGGTCAAAAAGTCGACATCGGCCGCACGTAAATCGTCCATCACTTGCAATACTTCGTTGCGCTCCTCGCCGAGCCCCAACATGATTCCCGATTTGGTGAACATGAGCGGATCAATTTCTTTCACCCGCTGCAAAAGCCGAATGGAGGCGAAGTAGCGCGCGCCGGGACGCACGGTGAGGTATTTGGCGGGCACGGTTTCGAGATTGTGGTTGAATACGTCGGGCTTTGCGGCGACGACGATCTCGGCCGCGCCAGCCTTGCGCAAAAAATCAGGAGTCAACACTTCGATGGTGGTTTGCGGGCAGCGGGCGCGGATGGCGCGGATCACCGCGGCGAAATGTTCGGCCCCGCCGTCGTCAAGATCGTCGCGGTCGACCGACGTGATCACCACATGCGCCAATCCGAGCTTAAAAGTCGCCTCGGCGACGTGCTCCGGCTCGGCCGGATCGAGTGCACCGGGAAGGCCGGTCTTGACGTTGCAGAACGCACAGGCGCGCGTACAGGTATCGCCCATGATCATGAAGGTAGCGTGCTTCTTCTCCCAGCATTCGCCGATATTCGGACAGGCCGCCTCTTCGCAAACGGTGTGCAGGCCGTTGGCGCGCACGATGTTTCGTGTCTCGAGATAGCCGCGCGACACCGGCGCCTTGACCCTGATCCAGTCGGGCCTGCGCGCGCTCGGCTGGTCCGGCCGATGCGCCTTTTCCGGATGGCGCGGCCGGCCGGCGCTACTGCTGAGCGTATCAATAACGACGGCCATGGGATCTCCGAGTGGCGCGTTTCCGCAAGCCATACTTACGGGCCGTAATGCAGGGCCGCAAGGCGTGCGAATGGCGCACCGACCTCCCACGAAACCTCATCGCCAACGCCCGTACTGAACAAACAGTTAGGCCACGCAACGGGTTTCGGCGTGTCGCGGTGCAAGTTTCGCCATAAAACAATGTTCTCTTGATCGCGGCGGCGGATTCGTAGGCGGAGGACTTGCTTGACGCCACGCGGCAAGGAAGCGGCGGCATTGGGGCTGCACCGATTCGGCTTCGGTCCGCGCCTGCGGCGCGACAATTATTCTCTCGACGCTATCGCGACGGACCCCCGCGGCGCAATTCTCGCCGATCTCGAACGTCCCAAGGCCGGTTATCTGCCCGTCGATTTGCCCTCGAGCACGCAAGCGGCCCGCGCGGTGTCAGATTTTCGCGCCGAGGAGCATGCGAAGCAGAAGCTGGCGCAGCGTGCCGCCAAGGACGCCAATGCGACCGCCATGGCGCCGAGCATGTCGGACGCGGCGCATCCTCCGGCAACCGCCATGGCGGCGGGCGCGCAGCCGGCGGACAACAAAAAGCCGCCGCTGCCCCAGCAGATCGTTCAGAACGAAGCCTCCGCGCGGTTCGACGCCGCCGCCGAGTCGACCATCGGGTTTGTCGAACGGCTGGTTTGGTTCTGGTCGAACCATTTTTGCATTTCGGCGGACAAGGATGTCGCGATGGTCGGCGCCTACGAACGCGAAGCCATTCGCCCATACGTGCTCGGTCGTTTCGGCGACATGCTCGCGGCGGTGGAGAGCCATCCCGGCATGCTGTTTTATCTCGATAATGTCCGCTCGATGGGCGGCGCCTCGATCGACGGCATCAATCGCGATAAAGGGCTCAACGAAAACCTCGCGCGCGAGATCCTGGAATTGCATACGCTCGGCGTGCGCAGCGGCTATACGCAAGCTGACGTCACGAGCTTCGCCAACGTGCTCACCGGCTGGAGCTGGATCGAACCAGCCGAGCCGGACCACGGCGGCGAATTCGTGTTCAACAAGCGCCTGCACGAACCGGGCGATCAGGCGGTGTTGGGCAAGACCTATCCGGACGAAGGTGTCGCGCAGGGCCGCGCTGTCCTCGCCGACCTCGCGCGGCATCAGGCGACTGCCCAGCACGTCGCGCTCAAGTTCGCACGTCACTTCGTGGCCGACGATCCGCCGCCTGCCCTGGTGGCGAAGCTGGCAAAGAACTTCGATTCGAGCGGCGGCAATCTGAAAGCGCTGGCAAAAACCTTGGTGACGGCCGATGAATCCTGGGCGCCGCAGCGAAAGAAGCTTAGGCCGCCGTGCGAGTGGCTGGCCGCGACACTTCGCGTCGCTAAAGCCACGCCAGACCCGAGCAGTCTCATCGATCTGCGGACGCCCGCGGGCGATTGGCTCAATATCGGACGCTTGATGAATTTTCAGGTCGCGCTTGGCCAGCCGCTGTGGCGGCCGCCTGCGCCCAACGGATGGCCCGATAGCGAAGCCGCCTGGATCGATGGCGTGCCGCGCCGCCTTGGCATCGCTAACGAGATCGCAAGCCGCGCGCGGCCGGAGGTCGATCCGCTTGAATTACTGGAAGCAAGCCTCGGCCCGTTGGCGTCCGAGGAAACGCGTCAGACCATTTGGCACGCCGAAAGCCGGACGCAAGCCTTTGCGCTGCTACTGATGACACCGGAATTCTTGCGGAGGTGAGACCATGAGCTTTACTCACGCTCCCTCGCGCCGCGCAATGCTCGCCGGCTCCGGCGCGTTGTTCGCCTGGGCGCATCTGCCGCGGCTGGCGCATGCCGAGGGCCGCGATCCGCGCTTCCTCACCATCGTTCTGCGTGGCGCGCTCGATGGTCTCGCGACCGTTGCACCGGCCGGCGATCCGGACTGGATTGCGCTGCGCGGCGACAACGCGCTGCGCTTCGACGGCAAGGTCCCTGCCTTAAAACTCGACGGCTTCTTTGCGCTCAATCCGGCGATGCCGAATTTGCATCGCATGTTTCAGGCCAACGAAGCGATCATTGTTCATGCCTGTGCGACGCCCTACCGCGAGCGCTCGCATTTCGACGGCCAGGATTTGCTGGAAAGCGGGTTGCCGCAACCGGCGCCGAGCGATTCAGGCTGGCTCAATCGCGCACTTCACGGGCTTGCATCGGCCGGCCGGGTCGACGCCGGCGAAAGGGCGAGAGCGCTTGGGGTCGGTCCGGCGCTGCCGCTCCTCGTGCGCGGCCCGGCGCCGGTGCTGACGTGGTCGCCGCAAAACGCGCCGGCGGCAAGCGAAGACACCGCCCGGCGGCTGCTCGAGCTTTATCGGCACGCCGACTTAAAGCTCGCCAACGTCATGGAAGAAAACGCCAAGCTGGTCGCCATGGAGCACACCGACGATATGCGCAAAGCGCCGAGCAACCAGCCGCGCGCCTACTTCGCCGACGCCGCCGGCACGGCGGCAAAATTTATGGCGCAGCCGGATGGGCCGCGTATTGGAGCGCTCGCGCTCGACGGCTGGGACACCCACAACAACGAGGGCATTGCCGGCGGGCGGCTCGCCCAGCTCCTCGGCTCGCTTGACGGTGCGCTCGCGGCGGTAAAGGCCAACATGGGACCGGCATGGCGCGAAACGGTCGTTGCGCTCGTCACCGAGTTCGGACGTACCGCGCGCATCAATGGCACGGACGGCACCGATCACGGCACCGCGACGGTCGCGCTTCTTGCCGGCGGCGCGCTCAAGGGCGGCCGCGTCATCGCCGATTGGCCGGGACTGAAGGCCGCCGATCTCTATGAGGACCGCGATCTCAAGCCGACGACGGATCTGCGCGCCGTGCTCAAAGGCGTGCTGAAGGACCATCTTCGGGTCGACGATCGCGCGCTGGCGGAAACGGTGTTTCCCGGCAGCAAGAATGTGAAACCGTTGGCGGGGCTGGTCGTCTAACCTTAAATATTCAGCGCTCGTCCGTAAGCGTCACGCACCGCCTCGCCCATCATTTCCGACAATGTCGGATGCGGGAACACGGTGTGCATCAGCTCTTCTTCG
>DAIUEQ010000038.1:0-5743 GCA_036845025.1 Xanthobacteraceae bacterium
CGCAGATCGGCGAAGTGATCGGCTGGCGCAATCTGTTCTGGTCGCTGACCGACGCGATGGCCCACAACCCCGTGCCATGGGTCAACGGCGCCGTGCTGCCCAATCCTCGCGGCTCGGCCACCTATCGTCTGTTCATGACCGAGGCCTATCCGGCGGTGCGCAACATCGTGGAAAAGGTGATCGCGTCCGGACTGATTTATCTTCCCTCGCACGCCCGCGACTTTAAGAACCCGGATATCGACAAATATCTCGCCCGCTACGTACGGGGATCGAATGGCATCGATTACAAAGAGCGCATCAAGATCATGAAGCTGCTGTGGGACGCCATCGGTACCGAATTTGGCGCCCGCCACGAGCTTTATGAAATGAATTATTCTGGCAGTCACGAAGTGATCCGCGTCTTCCAATTGCAGCAGGCGATGGGAAACGGCACGCTGAAAGCGATGGAAGCGCTGGTCGAGCGATGCATGGCCGATTACGACGAGGACGGCTGGCGCCATCCGGCCTATCACGTGAGCTCGGATATTTCCGTGTTGGACGAGATCTAAAGCTGGTAATTTGCTTGAGATGAATAAAAGAAAACGCGGCGTTATTGCTTGGAGGTAAAAATGGACCTTCGATTCACGCAGGAAGAAATTGCGTTTCGCGACGACGTTCGCGCGTTCATGAAAGAAAAGCTGCCGGCTGCCATGCGGACCAAGGCGATCGAAGGCCGGCGCCTTTCCAGAGATGACATCGTCGAGTGGCAGCGCATCCTCAATGCCAAAGGCTGGGCGGTGCCGCACTGGCCGCAGGAATGGGGCGGCACCGGCTGGACTTCCGTAAAGACCTACATCTTTCGTGACGAAATGCAGCAGGCGCCCGCACCCGAGCCGTTGCCGTTTGGGCCGAACATGGTGGGGCCGGTCATCATCGCCTTCGGCAATGACCAGCAGAAGAAACGATTTCTTCCGCGCATCGCCAATCTTGACGATTGGTGGTGTCAGGGTTTTTCCGAACCCGGTGCCGGCTCCGACCTCGCTTCGCTGAAAACTTCCGCCAAGCTCGCCGACGGACATTATGTCGTCAACGGACAAAAGACCTGGACCACATTGGCGCAATATGCCGACTGGATCTTTTGTTTAGTCCGCACCGATCCGGCGGCCAAAAAACAGGAGGGCATTTCCTTCCTGCTGATCGACATGAAATCGCCCGGCATCACCGTGCGCCCAATTCAGACCATCGACGGCGGACATGAAGTCAACGAAGTATTTTTCGACGACGTCAAGGTCCCGCCCGAAAACCTGGTGGGGCAGGAAAACAAGGGCTGGGACTACGCCAAATTCCTGCTCGGCAATGAGCGCACCGGCATCGCCCGGGTCGGCGCGTCGAAGGCGCGCATCCGCCGCCTCAAGGAATTGGCTGCGCTCGAGCAATCAGGCGGAAAGCCGCTCATTGCCGATGAACGCTTTCGCGCCAAGATCGCCGCCGTTGAGGTCGAGCTCAAGGCGTTGGAGATGACGGAATTGCGCGTGGTGGCGGAGAGAACGCGCAGCAACAAACCGGACCCGGCCTCATCCATTCTCAAGATCAAAGGGTCGGAAATCCAGCAGATCATCACCGAACTTTTGCTCGAAGTCGTCGGTCCGTATGCATTGCCGGATCAGACATCGCACGACGAGGGTGAAAGATGGAACGAGCCGCCGGTCGGCCCGGATTGGGGCGGTCCACTCGCCGCGCAATATTTCAATACGCGCAAGACCACCATTTATGGCGGGTCGAACGAAATCCAGAAGAACATCATCGCCAAAGCGATCTTAGGATTGTGATGTGCGTTCGTCGTTGCGATCTGCAATGACACGGGGAGACGCCAAATGGATTTCGCGCTGAGCGAAGAGCAGACCTTGTTGCGCAACAGCGTCGAACGGCTGTTCGCCGATCAATACACGTTCGACGCGCGCAAGCGCTATGCCCAGGAGCCTGGAGGATTCAGCCGGACACTGTGGCGCCACTACGCCGAGCTCGGCCTGCTCGGACTGCCGTTTGCCGAAGAGGATGGCGGATTAGCCGGCGGATCGGTTGAAACCATGATTGTGATGGAGGCGATCGGCCGGGCGCTGGCGCTCGAACCCTACCTCGCCACGGTCGTACTCGGCGGCGGGCTGCTGCGGCTCGGCGGCGCCGAAGCGTTGCGCCGCGAGCTCATTCCGCAAATCGCCGCCGGCGACCTGATCTTGGCATTCGCGCATAGCGAACGGCAGGCTCGCTACGATCTTGCCGACGTCGCCACCACGGCGCGCCGCGATGGTGCCGGTTACGTGCTCGACGGTGCCAAAACTCTGGTGCTGCACGGCGATAGCGCGAAGAGCTTTGTGGTTTCGGCGCGGGTGGGCGGCGGACAGCGCGAGCAAAACGGCATCGCGTTATTTATTGTCGACGCCGCGTCATCCGGCGTTGCGACCCGCGGCTATGAAACCGTCGACGGTCAGCGCGCCGCCGAAGTGACGCTCTCCGGCGTACGGGTCGGCGCGGATGCCGTCATTGGCGATCCGGGAGGCGCGTTCCCGCTGATCGAAAAGATCGCGGACGCGGCAATGGCCGCGCTTGCCGCCGAAGCCGTCGGCGCTATGGCGGCGATGCACGAGCTGACGGTCGACTACCTCAAGACGCGAAAGCAATTCGGCGTCACTATCGGCAGTTTTCAAGCGTTGCAGCATCGCGCCGCCGACATGCTGGTCGCGCTGGAGCAGGCGCGCAGCATGGCGCTGCTCGCAACCGTGATGACCGATGAGAAAGATGTCCGCGAACGGCGCCCGGCCATTTCAGCCGCGAAAGTGCAGATCGGGCGTTCCGGCCGCCTGGTGGGCCAACAGGCGATTCAACTCCACGGCGGCATCGGCATGACCATGGAAGCGAAGGTGGGACACTATTTCAAGCGCGTCACCACAATCGACACCATGTTCGGCGACGCCGATTATCATCTCGGCTTGCTAGCGGCGTCGGGCGGCCTGATCGCCGCGTAGCCGAACAACCCGCTCAGCCGATCACGCCGACAACGCTTCCTTGGTCAGCGCCGGATAATCCGTATAGCCCTTCGGGCCTGGCGTATAGAAAGTCGTCGGGTCCGGTTCATTTACGGGAGCGCCCTTCTTCCAGCGCTCGACAAGATCCGGATTGGCGAGGAACGGCCGTCCGACAGCAATCAGGTCGGCTTTGCCGGCCGCGAGATCGGCTTCCGCGCGCGCCGCGTCGTAGCCGCCGGAGAGGATAAGCGTACCTTTGAACCCCTTGCGGAAAGCGTCTTTGATCGACTGCGGCACCGCGGGCGCGCCTATCGCCGAATGATCGACCAGGTGCACATAAAGGATTCCGAGTTTGCTCAGCTCCTGCGCGAGATAGGTGTAGTCGGTTTCCATCGCCGGATGATGCGGCATGTCATTAAACACGCCATAGGGCGACAAGCGGATGCCGACTCTGTCCTTGCCGATGGCGTCCGCCACCGCCTTGACGACTTCGAGAGCGAAGCGCGCGCGGCTCTCGATGGCGCCGCCATAAGCGTCGGTACGCTGGTTGGAGGTCGGCCGGATAAATTGCTCGAGCAGATAGCCATTGGCGCCGTGCAGTTCGACGCCGTCGAAACCCGCCGTCCTCGCGTTTTTCGCCGCCTGCACATATTCGCCGATTGCGGCCTTGATGTCGGCCTCTGTCATTTCCTCCGGCGTCGGATGCGCTTTTGGTCCCTCGGCATCCGTGTACATTTCGCCGGCAGCGACGACCGGCGAAGGGCCGAGTATGCGCCCGCCCGCGGGCAAATTATTCGGATGGCCGATGCGGCCGGTGTGCATTAATTGCAGAAAGATCTTGGCGCCGCCGGCGTGAACGGCATCCGTCACCTTTTTCCAGCCCGCGACCTGCGCGTCGGAAAAAGCGCCAGGAATCCGCGGATAACCCAATCCGTTCGGAGAAGGCGAAGTACCCTCGGTGATGATCAATCCCGCCGACCCGCGCTGTTTGTAATATTCGACCATCAGATCGTTGGGCACATTGCCGATCGCCCGGCTGCGGGTCATCGGCGATATCACCAAGCGATTTTGCAGCGTAAACGGTCCGAGTTTGGTCGGCGAATAAAGCAACGACATTAACGTCCCTCCAAAATGGCATCCCGGCGATGGTGCGAAGCACATGGCGCGGCACATGACGGCGCACAAGAGCGCAGATGACCGTAAGGTTCATCAAGACGAACTCAAAAGGATGCGTCGGAAAAATCACTGTGCGCCGATCGGATTGATTTGCAGAACATTTTTGCCGGTATCCGCGCGTTGCGCGACAATCCTGCTCAACACCGGGCCTGAGCCGCATAGCAGCAATTCCATCCGCGCCCGGGGTCAGCGCTGATACGGAGGATCATCGGTGTTACCGGCTTTTCTCCAACCGCGGTTAATCGCGACGGAAAATGGCGCTTATATTGTTTGCCGGCATCGCGACCCTCTCAGTCAGATGAAGACCGTGACGCCGGGCGAGCGTCGCCACGTCGCCGAGGTCGCGTATTCCCCATTGGGCGTTTTGCGCCTTAAGCCAGTCGTCGAAATCCTTGTTGCTCGCAGCGGTATGTCGACCGTCGATCCGGTACGGTCCGTAGAGATAGAGGATGCCGCCGGGTAGCAAGGTGCGGCCGGCGCCGGCCATCAACCCTTCGGTGATGCGCCACGGCGTAATGTGAACCATGTTGTTGCAGACAACCGCCGCGGCGCTTTCGATTGGCCAGCGTGCGGCCGTCGCATCGAGACGTAACGGCTCGAGCAAGTTTGGCAAGGCGGCAGCCTCGCGGTGGGCGGCAATACTTGCAAGCGCGCCGTCATCGGCATCCGTCGGCTGCCATCTTAGCGACGGCAGGTTTTGAGCTAGGAAGACGGCGTGTTCGCCGCTGCCGCTCGCAATCTCGAGAACGAGACCTTCCGGCGGCAACACCCGGGCGAGCACATTGAGGATCGGTTGGCGATTGCGCGCGACATGCGCGTGGTAGAGGCGCGGATCGGAAGCGTCGCCCATCGCGGCACCAAAAAGCTACTTGCCCGTCTCAAGCCACTCCTGTTCGCCGGTATAAAACGCTTGCAGGAGATCGGGCCGGTCGTCGCCGAGAAGGTCTGGGTTCAACGTATAGCCGCGTTTGACTTGCGTATAGCCGATGAACTTGTAGGACGGCCGCAAGCTCTTGATCACATCCCAATCGACCGGCAGCGGATCGCGCGGGTCGACTGTCTGCATCTGGTCGCGCTGATAGATTCCCTCGAACGAGCCAAGCTTCCAGCCGTGCGCCGTCCTCATGACGCGCGATACGAAGCGGCAATACTGAAAGGTGTCGAATTCGATGCCGTCAAAGGTGAGCCTGTCGAAAATGACCGCCGGTGACTCGACCAGCGCCCGGTCCTGGTTGATTTCGAGGCGCGCCGGCATGATCCAGTGCTTGGCCTGGCTGCCCGACGTCATCTTTTTCCGCGAAGCTTCGGCGAAATCCTCGATGGTGCCATCGAACCAAGTGGTCCGAACCGGGGCTTTCGGCACGTAGCACGCAATCATTGCCGGGAAGTCGCGCTGATCGCGACACAACCGCTCGTACCGCACGAGGTCGAAAATCTCTGTGCGGTCGAGAAGGCGCTCGAGCCGCGCCTGGATTCCAGTTTCACTTGCCATCAGGCCTCGCTCCCCAAATGCAAGGAGCGCTTAGCCGCAATTAAACGTCCACCCGACGTCACTACGTCCCTCT